>JBDNHE010000192.1:0-14307 GCA_041688945.1 Gemmatimonadota bacterium
CGTTTGGCTCGCAGGAACTTGGGTGTCACCAGCCCGAATGCCGACAGGATCAGGACGACCACCGGAAGCTCAAAGAGCAGTCCAAAGGCGAGCAGCAGGCGGACGACAAAGGACAGGTAGTCATTGGCCGTGTACGCGGCCTGCAAATATTCGATCTCAATCCCCGCCAGGAACTGAAGCGACACGGGGAGCGCGAACACATATGCACCCCAGACGCCGAACGCAAAGAGGAACATCCCTCCAACCAGGGACGGGATGATGATGCGCCGCTCGCGCTTTTCCAGAGCCGGAGCGAGAAAGGCCCAGATCTGATATACGATGACCGGAAACGACAGGATGATTCCGAGCAGGATCGACGTCTTCACTATGAAGAAGAACGGATCAGCCGGACTCAGAACCTGGAGCTTGCCGTTCGTCAGGTACATCTCCGCAGGTCCAATCAGGACCCCGGCGAGGTCGAAGCGGCGGAACATGTAGAATCCGATACCGGTGCCCACCACCAGCGCTCCGACCGCCTTGAAAATCCGCCATCTCAGCTCTTCCAGGTGGTCCAGGAAGGGCATCTCACCCCGACGTTGTTTGAGCATTGCGCGTCAGGGCGTGGAGGGGAGAGACAGTTCGACCTGATTGCGGGCGATCATTTCCTGCCGCTGCCGGTTGTCGAGTTCGGCGACGAATTCCTGGAACTCGCCGGCGTCCTGGAAATTCCTGTAGACCGAGGCGTAGCGCACATAGGCCACGCGATCGAGCGGACGTAGCGCGTCCATGATCAACCCGCCAATCCGGTCACTCTCGACTTCAACTCCGGCATGGCCAGACAGGATGTCTTCGATGGACTCGATGATGCCCTCCATGGCGACCGCGGAGACCGGCCGTTTGGCACAGGCGACCTTGATGGACCGGAGAAGCTTGTCGCGATCGAATTCCTGGGCGCTGCCATCGCGCTTCAGGATCTGGATCGGCCGCTCTTCCACGTACTCATAGGTGGTAAAGCGAGTCTCACAGACGAGACACTCGCGGCGGCGGCGCACCGCGCGCCCTCCGCGGCTGGTCCGCGTGTCTACGACCCGATTTTCGGTCGCGTCACACTCAGGACATCTCATCGACCCGCCTTCCCGTCAGGGGAGCAGCGACACCTGTGCGGTGTCACCACCGCCGATCTCAGAAAGGCGATCCCGGGCATCTACGGCTTCGGGAGCATCGGGGTAGCTGTTGATGATGCGCTGAAAGAGCCGACGGGCCTCCGCGAGGTTGTCCTGCTCCACGCGAATGGTGCCCATCCGATAGATCGCGAGCGGGACCGCGCGGTCGGTTGGGAACTGCTCCGGGACACGGCTGAACCGTTCGAACGCGGCATCCAGATCGCCTTCCTGGACATCGATGTCGCCCAGCTTGAGATGCGCCTGAGGAGCAAGCTCATCCTGGGGATACTGGCTCAGGAATTCGCTGAAGGCCGAGCGGGCCGTCGTCAGTGATCCCGAATTGAAGTAGCCGATCGCCAACCGATACGCTTCGTCCGCGGCGGGGCCGCGATTGGTACGGCCGGCCAGCACCTCGCCCCCGGATCCTGTCGCCGCGGGCAGTTCGCCTTGCCGGGACGGCGTCACGCCTCCCGAACGGCGGAGGGTCTCGAGCTGATCCCGGATCGAGGAGATGGTCCTCGAATTGCCCCCCACCATCTCGGTCAGCCGATCCAGTGACGCGGCGATGATGTTGAGCTGACGAGCGACATCACCACGGATGTCGTTCAGTTCCTGGGTCGTGGTGCGCAGTGTGTCCTGCGTCGCCAGTCCCTGCAGCTGCAACGCAGAAAGCATGGCGTCCTGACGGGCGGCCAGCTCCTGCATCTGGGCGCCGATGTTACGGACATCACGCTTGGTGGCGCAGCCGCCGACCGACACGATCACGGCGAGCAGGACCGTAGCCCGTCTCGCCGCCTGGAAAAGTTCTGTTCTGTTCATGTCTGGGGTGTACCGTCCCTCCTCCGGAAATGGTCCGGAGGAGGGGTAGGCACTTACATCCCGGGGTTGATCTGGTTGGCGCCAGCGGTGATGACGAACTCACCACGACGATTCCGTGACCAGGCAGCCTCGCTGGTCATGGAGTTGAGCGGACGCTCCTCACCGTACGAACGGATGGCGAAGCGGCTCTCAGCCAGACCGAAGCCGGTGAAGAACTGGCGGACGGCCTCGGCGCGACGGTTACCCAACGCAAGGTTGTACTCGGTCGAACCACGCTCATCCGCATGTCCCTCGATGCGGATCATCACATTGGGGGAAGCCCGAAGGATGGAGAGCTTGGAGCGAAGGAGACGCTCGGCCTCGGCCGAAAGCGTCGACTCGTCGTAGTCGAAGAAGACCATCTCTTCGAGCGTGGCACGAGCGGCGGCCATGCGCTGCTCGGCTTCACGAGCCATCCGATCTGCTTCGGCGGCGGCCCGGCGAATCGAGTCCTGCCGCATCTCATTGGCACGTGCGATGGAGTCGGCGCGCGCTGCGGCGGCGAGTTCATCAGCGGTGGGGCCGGTGGGTGCCGGAGGGGGCGGCGGATCCTTCTTGCAAGCAGCAAACATCAGCGTTGCTGCCAGTATCGGTACGAAGAGGCGGCGGTGCGTCATTCCAGTTCCCGTAAAAAAGTTGAGTCCCGTGGCATCAGCGCTGACCGACGCGGGGCCACGGTCCGGGTCGGCCTGAGTCTAAAAACGTCGAAAAATCTAAAGGGGAGATACCCCAAGATGTCGTATTACGCAACGGTTTACACCCCTACCAATGGGCTGGTCCCGTCTAGTTTGGAGCATTCCCGCCCTACATCCCGCCGGACCAGTCCGGCTCCCCCACATCCATGCCCCGAAGCACAACGCGAATTCTATTGGTTCCGGCGTCCACCACAAAGAGGCCGGAGCCCCATGACCGCTCACCAACGAAGACGATGTGTCTACCATCGGGAGCCCAGGAAGGATCCTCGTTGTTCCCCTCCTGTGTCAGCTGCAGCAGGCGCCGGCCTTCGCCCATGCGGGCCACGAGGATATTGAACCTCCCGGAACGGGTCACCCGACCCGAAAACGCCACGTTGTTTCCGAAAGGTGCCCAGTCCGGCGTGGTGAAGTATCCGCGGCTTCCATACTCATATGGGGAAAGCAGTTCCGGCTGTCCTCCCCGGGTTGGCATGGTGTAGATCTGGGGGATCGCGGTCCCCAGCCGGTTGGAGACGAAGGCCATGGTCCGACCGTCAGGCGAGGTGGTCGGATTGGTGTCGTCCCAGCGCCCCTCGGTCAGGTTGGTCAGGCAGCAGTTGTCCCGAATATTCCAGCTGTAGAGGCCGGTTCGCGCGCCTGCGAGCACCGAGATGATCAGCGACTGGCCGTCAGGAGTGTATTCGGGCGTGATATGGTTGCCCGATATTCCGGGATCGATCAGCCGCGTCTGGCCGGTGGTCAGGTCATGCTCGTAAATGCGCTGGCCGTCGTCGTTGTAGGTCATGTACGCGATTCGCGTGTAGTCCGGAGACCAAGCCGGCGACAGCGCGATATCCCCGTGGTTACTCACACGCTGGAGGTTCTCGCCATCCGAATCGACGACGTAGATTTCCCGGTTTCCGTCGTCACGCATGAGCGAAAAGGTGATCCGGGACGCCGCCATCCCCGGCTCCTGGAAGATCCATTTGACGATCTCGTCGGAGGCGCGATGCACCGCCATCCGAAAATCGCGGGAATTGGGATCCGGTATCCGAAAGCTCCCGCTGTGGGCCACGTTACGGTACAGAACGTCGTGGACCTCGAGGACCAGTACGTAACCAGCCCCGCTCCCCTCGACCGTGCCCTTGAGCAGGTAGGTCGCCCCCATCCGGTCCCAGAGCGCGTAGTCCACCGCGCCCGTCGATCCAAGGCTGGACGGCAGGGAGTCAATGACCAGGAACCGATCGGAGTTGCCCAGATCTCGGCCAAGGATCGCCTCAACAGACGAGGCGGCCGCTTCGCCGCCGAAGCGCCCGGTGAACGGCTGAATGGCAAGCGCCGGCTGAAAGGCGTTCTCATAGACCAGCCCCAGGCGCACGCCCGGTATGACCTGATCCACGTCCTGCGCCGATGCTTGGCCGGGTGCGATGAGTGCGGCCATCGCCAGAGTTACGAGAGCGGCACGCGGCGCGGATCCCCTGCCCTGCTTCGGTCGATTCAGCATGAACTGCTCATTCTCCATAAGTCACTGAGACGTCTGGCGGTCTGATACACCGCGAACCGGTGATTCGGATCCAGAGCCTCGCCGTTTGACCGCCCCACCGATTCCGTCGTCGCTAGCGGCGTTCCTCAACTCCCCTCCCCGCTGGGGCGGAAGGTGAAGAGGATCGGCAGTCTTTCGTAGGGAAGTTCCTCGGGAAGCGGCCCGAATGCCCCGTTCTTTCCGGCACAGTCGGCAATCGCCTGAAGGGCGGCAAAGTCGAAGGCAGAGCTCCCCGAACGTACGTCGAACCGCTCGGCCGCACTGAGTCCATTCGGCCGAATTTCGAAGTAGATCGTGGTCTCGCGTCCCGAGGTTCCAGGTGGCGCACGGAAGCAGCGAAGAATCTGACGTTGAATGTTGCTGTAGTACTGCGGGAAGTCCCGCTGGACCCCCTGCATGCGGATGGTGATGTCCGCGCCGGTCAGTTCGGTGTCATCCACCGGCGGGGCGGTGCTGGCCGGGGGCGTCTCAACGGGAGGTGTCGGTGTCGGGGTCGGCGGCACGGGATCGGGCTCCGGCTTCACTTCCACCGGCGGGGGCACGGGATCCTCGACCACCCTCTCCACAACGGGCGGCGGGGTCGTGAGTTCGGGCGTGGGCGGCGTGGGATCGAGAGTCTCGACCACGAACTCCTCGCTCGCCGGCACCGGCGTGTCCTGCACCAGCTCGGGCGGGGCCGCCACGATCTCCACCTGAAACGAAATGAACTCGATCTGCTCGCGCTCACCCATTGAAAGCAGGAGTGCCAGTACCACAACCGCCCCGTGGACGCCGAACGTCCCCAGGATGGGCCGGCCCATCTCGGCCTCCGGTCGCTCCCGCCGACGCCAATCCATCGTCAGCGGCCGCCCGGTGCGTACGGCCGAGTCACCATGGCGAAGTCGATCCCCGAAGTCGCCAACGTGGTGATGACCTTGGCCACCGCCCCGTAGGAAGCGAGGGAATCACCCCGGAAGTAGACCCGCTCGAAACCCCGGGCCTCGGCGATCTGGGGAAAGGTCCGTTCGAACTCGGCCACGGTGAGTGCCGTCTCTTCGATATAGACCGTCCCATCCCGTTCCAGGCTGACGTAGATCGGCTTGTCGGCCTGGGTTATCGGTGGGGCGTTGGCCTCGGGCACGTCGATGTCGATACCGCCCTGCAGGATGGGGGCGGTGATGATGAAGATCACGAGCAGGGTAAAGGCCACGTCAACCAGAGAGGTGACGTTGACCTCGGTCTGCATGGGCAGGCCGCTGCCTGTGGGGCGACGACGTGGCATGGGCTATACCCGGCCTTCACGCGCCAGCGTGCCGATGAACTCGCTCGAAAAGCCTTCCAGTTCACCCATGACCAGGTTGAGCCGGGCGGCGAAGTGGTTGTAGGCGATGACGGCCGGGATGGCGACGAACAGGCCGAAAACCGTAGTGATCAGCGCGCCGCCCACTCCGGGGGCCACGGCGCTGATGCTGGTGGACCCTGCCGAAGCGATCCCGAGGAAGACGTTCATGATTCCAATGACCGTTCCCAGGAGCCCCATCAGGGGCGAAACCGATCCGATGACCAGGAGCCAGTGGATGCCATGCGCGAGCTCGTCGCGCTCCTCGGCCTCTTCCTTCTCGAGCACAAGACGAAGGACTTCGAGCTGCGCGGACGAGAGTCCCTGCGAAGGCGCCGCGCCTTCCCGAAGGGCGCCCGGCCGAAGCTCCGAAAAGAAGTTCACGCCCTGCCGAAAGACCCGGCCATAAGGCGAATCAGGGAGCGTGAGGATCGTCTTGTAGGCGTCTTCAAGCCGCTGCGCCCGTTCCATGGCTTCCAGAAAATCGTCGCCCAGCCTGTGGACTTCCCGAAACTGTTTGGACTTCTGAAGGATGATCCACCACGAAAACAGGGACCCCAGGGTCAGCGCCACAAGCACCACCTTGGTGGGCAGGTCGCCACCCATGATGACGCCAACAAACGAGGTCGGGGCCTGCGTCTGCAGGAAGAGTGCGGGGGTCAAGCGTCTACCTCGGTTGAATTCTGCGACTGCGCTGAATTCTGCGACTGCGCTGAATTCTGCGACTGCGCTGCAATGTGCTCTAACGTTTCCCTGAGTCCCTGGGCCAGAGAGAACTGGGGCGACCAGCCATGCGACCGGAGCTTGGATGCATCCAGGGTCGAGTGGCGAAGCTCGCCAGGACGCTCGGAATGATACTCCCGCCCGGGGTGTACACCGGCAATGGCCTCAAGGTTGTCGGCCAGAGCATTCACGCTTGTGGCCTCGCCCGTCCCGACATTAAAGGCGACGCTGTCGATCCCCCCGTCCGAGAGATCCATGTGCGAGAGCATGAGGTTGGCGGCCACCACATCCTTCACGAAGACGTAGTCACGTGTCTGGTCGCCGTCCCCGTAGATGGTCAGACCCTTTTCAGCCAGCAGCCGGTTGCAGAAGATGGCCACGACGCCGGCCTCGCCATGCGGATCCTGTCGAGGGCCGTAGACGTTGGAATAGCGCACGGCCACGTACTTGAGGCCGTGCACCCGGCGGTAGTAGTTCAGGTAGAACTCGCCGGCCAGCTTGGTCACGCCATAGGGCGACATCGGGAGCTTGGGCTGGGTCTCCGGAGTCGGGATGGTCTCGGGCTCTCCGTAGACGACTCCCCCGCTGGAGACGTGGACGAAGCGCCGAGTTCCGGCCTCTCGTGCCCCCTCGGTCAGATTCAACAGGCCCAGGATATTGGTCCGGGCGTCCCGGGCCGGGTCTTCGACCGAGATGCGGACGTCGACCTGAGCCGCATGGTTGTTGATGACGTCGGGTCGGAACTCACGAATCAGCCGCCGCACGTCCTCCGAAGCGATGTCGGCCTCAAGGAATTCGGCATCGGTGGGAAGGTTCGCACGCTTCCCGGTGGCGAAGTTGTCGACAATCCAGACGCGGTCGCCATGGTGGAGGTAAGCCTCGGCTACGTGGCTACCAATGAATCCTGCACCCCCTGCTACAAGCACCCGGCGCGGTTCAGTCATTCGATGAGTTGTCCAGTGAAATCAGTGTGATGTGGAGCTCGAAACCGGCTCCGCCGCCCCATCCTGGCGGAAGTGCGTCCTTGAGTCCAGCCCGGATGCAGAAACCGGGCCGGGCAGCTTCCAAACGAGAAGCGCCCCGCCGACTCGGAGGTCGGCGGGGCGCTCATCATGGCAGCGTTTCCTGCCCGCTCAGCGGCCGGGCATCCGGCGCGACTGGACCAGTTCGACCTGATCAATGAAAACGGCGTTTCTCAGGGTGATCACGCGAGCAGTTGAGATGTCGGCATCCACCCGGATCACCTGAGCCACTCCCTCTGTGACATTTCCCTGATCTTCCCAGCGGATCGAAAATTCGTCGCCGACCTGAACGCCATCCCTGGCACCCTGGTCGATAAAGAGCGGGGCACCACGGCTCTGCAACTCTCCCTGATTCACGTAGCCGATAACCGTCGCCCGCATCCCATTGACCACCTCGACCGGAGTTACCCCCGTGCGGGATTCATACGCAGGAAGCGGAACCAGATGATTCCCGACCACCGTGCGATCGAAGGCGAGTTCGAGAAGCGCAATAACCGTATCGCCCTCGCGGGAGGTGACAGTCAAGACGGAGGTCGGGATGGCGATTTCGCCCAGACCCTCACGCATCTCAATGCGGTAGGCCAGGAATCGGCTGCCGACCGTGGGACGGCCATCCATATCAAGCGTCAACCGATCGTAGGGGAGGGCGCTGGCTCGAGTACGGCGGACTTCCTCAGCCCCGGCAAAGCCGGCGATGGTCCCCACCGGATCCACGGCAGATGCAGCCACGATGAACGGAGCAGAAAGGACGATCTGCTCCGGAACCGCAACATACCGGGCCTCGGCCTCACGCCGGACCTCTTCCCCTGCCAGTGTCGTGTCCGGGTAGAAGCGGGTGCGCTGGCTGCTCCGAGCTTCCTGGACGGGAGGAGGAGACGGCATGGCCCCAGGCGATGCCTCCCTGACCATCGTCACCTCAATGAAGCCCCCCTGCCCGTCCGGCACCAGAATCACTTGGCCCGGATAGATCAGATCAGGGTTGGCGATCGTCGCCCGATTGGCTTCCCATATCCGGCGCCAGTCGTACGGATTTCCGTAGAATCGCTGGGCCAGATCCCACAGGGTGTTTCCGATGACCACTTCATATCGCTCCCGCTCCTGCACCTGGGCTTCAAGCTGAGCCGGGGCGAAAAAAGTCGGAAGAATTGTAAGGGCCAATACCGCTGTCGCAGACCGGATCATAGGCGGTGTTTCTCCTGCGTGTCCGTAGCAATTTCGGGAGTATACCCGATGTCAGAACATACCCGTGTACGGCGGGGCCTGCAAATGCTTTTTTCGGAAAAAGCTACATACGTTTACGCGAACGAGTGCCGTTCGGTCAATGGTTGATGCGCCATTCCAGCCCTGCTTCAAGCTGCCAGATTCGCCAATCGGCACCATTTTCGACCGCCCCGGCCAGCCGGGCGCGAAAGCCGTCAGCCACAGGCAGATCGGCCTTGAGTGAGGCGTGAGTAGCGTCACCGGGCCGCATACCCTCCAGCAGATTCCATTGAGACCGGCGTAACCAGCCACCGCCAATCGACACGAAAGCGCCCTGCCCCGGCCAGAGATCCAGTCCCAGCTCGTGGCGGCGACCGTAGCCGCCCAGAGGGTGACCCAGAAGCCCGTCGCGGGTACGCCAGCCATCCTGAAATCGGGTGTTCCAGTACCAGTAGGCAGGCAAATCATCACAGGAACCGCAATATCGGGCACCCTGGCCAAAGGCGGTGTAGTCGTAGCGGATGGCCAATGGCACCGCCGTACGGGGAGCCACGGTAAATCCGAGCTGCACCGCCGGATCACCGACCGACCTGGCGTTGTCTTCAAATCCGACCTCGGCCCGCACCAGGAGCGGAACCCCCAAACGGCCCAGGCTCCAGCGTACATCCAGGGACGCGACCTGGTTGTCGAACTGGTTGGCGCGGCCGATCAGGGCCTGAAAGACGTCGCCAACCCCGGGCGAACGATCGTCCGGACCGTAGACCACCGGGTCATAGGGGACAGTGCCACCCGAGAACCGACCGCCAAACTGGGCCGCCCTGGACAGGCCGATCTGGAAGCTCGGGTGAGGACGGATGACGTACCTGCCCAGCACGAACCACGGGTCCTCCACGGCGCCGTAGCGCAGACGGGGAGACAGGGCGATAACCCATTCGGCCTCCCCCAGGATCGGGATGTCGATCGGGCCGTTGGAGGCCAGCGAGACCACATCGAGGGGGGCGGAACGGTTCAGCGTGATCGCGCCGGTCCCGGAACCACCCAGCTGGAATCGAGTCCGGGCCAGCGACAGAACGATGGGGCCCACTTCGATGCCGGCACCGCCTTCGACGCCCTGACTCGTAGTCAGCCGACCCGCCGGCAGCAGAGTGCCTTCAGATACGGCCAGCCCGCCCGGCCAGCCATCGGGGGAGCCGTCAGGGAGGCGCGCGGTCAGCCAGCCGAAGATGGGCGACGTGCTGCTGCCCAGTCGGAGGTCAGCGGAAGCGAACGGATTCGCAGAACTGCCGTCGCCGCCTGGACCGGCGTCGGCCGCAGATGCCCCCGTCAGCAGGGAAAAGGCGAGCTGGGAAGAGGCCAGTCGGGAGGGAGAGAAGCGAGCGCGCAGGTCGTCGAGCATCTCCGTGCCACCGGGCCCTGCGGCACCCAGGAGGTCTTCGAGCCGCCGAGCGGTGAGCGGGTCAACAACCGAGCTACCAGCAGGAATCAGGCCCTGAGCCTCAAGCAGTGCCAAGCGCGCGCGAAAAGCCGGATCTTCGGGCAGCGGAACCGCTGGCAGTCCAATGACGGTGGCAGGCGCGATGACCGAAGCACGCCCGATGTCCGCAACATCCTGCGCGACCGCAGCACCGCCGCCGGCCTCCTGGTCTCCGGCTGACGCCGACGCTGACGCTGACGCTGACGCTGACGCCGACGCTGACGCTGACGCATGCGCCGGGGCCGGGGCAGCCAGGCTGAGAGCCGCCCCCAGCAGGACTACCGAAGCCGCGCCCCGGCGACGCTTCACCATCCCGATGATCTCAGCACTGCCCGGTGCTCGGAGCAGGAGCGCCAACGAAGCGTACAGGGCCAGCCACCCCGCCCCGGCGATGCCGAGGGTGACGACCTGCCCCACCAGGGTAAGTGTCTCCGGTGCGGGCAGGCGTCCCATCAGCAAGGTTGCCGCCCAAACGGCCAGGCCGCCCGCTGCCGCCAGTCGGAGGCTAGCGGAGCCGAGCCCTTTAACCGTCCACCATTCGCGTGGCATTCGCACAAGGAGCAGAAGACCGACGAGGACGTTCATCAGAACCTGGGCGATTACGAGCCCACGGAAGGAGAGCCAAAGGACAAGGGGAACCATCCAGGCTGCTCGGGCCAGATGCCCGACCAGCTGCACCTGATTGACCCGTGTGCCCTCTCCCCGCGCGAACAGACCGGCAAAGAGAAGCTGGTTGATCCCCTGCACGAACAGACCGATGCAGAATAGCGAAAGCGCGTCGGCGGCCACAAAGGCCAGACCATCTTCGGCGAAACGGCCCCGCCCGAAGAGCAACGCCACGAGCCGGTCAGAGGTCAGCGCCAGAAAGAGCGCGACGGGAAGAGCCACGCCAGCCAGTGTGGACACCGCCCGCCTCAGTTCCGAGGTCATGCCCCCGGGCTCACGTGCCGCGCGTGAAAAGCGGGGCAGACTTACCGAGCTGGCCGAATCGTTCAGCGCGCCATGGGCCAGATCGTGGACCATCCGCCCGTAGATGACCGCCGAGAAGTAGCCCAGCGGCAGGAGCGAGGCTCCGATGCGAAAGACCCATTCGCCCAGAAAGGTGGCCGCGTTGCTGGTCGAGAAGGTCAGCCATCGCGCGAACACTCCCCGGACGTCGGTGTTCCGCCACGCCTGAACCGGCCCGACGAATGTCCCGCTGCGGCGCAGCGCCCCGACCACCACCGTGCCCCCCGCCAATCCTCCCAGAAGCCCGGCGACACCCGCTCCGATGATCCCGATCCAGCCGCCCAGGACCGCCAGGGCGGCCAGCGAAACTCCGGCCGGGACCAGGCGCTGGGCCGAGACGGATCGTCCGAAACGGCCAGCGCCCTCCAGAACGATCAGCCCGATCATGGTGATGACCAGCGCAACCAGGGCCGGGAGTCGAATTCGGAGGAGGAGGGTGGTGAGTTCGCGCTGCTCACCTTCAAGCCCGGGCGCGAGAACGTCCACCAGCCAGGGAGCGGCCCCAGCCAGGATGACCACCGCCGCGCCGAGGCCGATCACGCCCACCGAGAGCAGACCCCCAATGAATCTTCTGGCTGCCTCGGGATCGCGGTCGCGCTGTTCGAGCCAGGCGGGGATCGACAGCGACTTCAATTGCGACAGCATCAGGAACTTCGCCAGGAAGGCGTAGATGCTCAGCGACCAGAACCATGCGTCGGATTCCGCGCCGGTTCCGAACCAATACGCCAGCAGGCCCTGGAGTCCGAGCCCGAGCAGAGCGGCCAGTACCGTTCCACTGCCAAGGGTCGAGAGTTGGCGGAGGACGCCGGGGCGGCGCGTCATCATGACGGGGTGTCGCCCGGTGCGCGGGCCGGCGACCGGTGGATCACCGCAACGCAGAACCCGCAGAAGGCGACGCCTCGGGCACCGGGGCGGACAGCGTCTCGGCCAGCCATGCATCGGCGGTCATGACGTCCATACGTACGACCTCGGCGGTACCACCGGACCGAATCACTTCGCGCACCTGAAGTTCGAGGCGCTCGGTTGGACCTTCAGCTGCACAGAAGACCACGTGCTGGGCGTCGTAGCGGCGCATTAACGCGGTAATTCGGCTGGCCGGGCCGAGTACCCGGATTCCCCCCACCAGACTCCGGTGGCTGCCCCCGTCGTCATCGGCCAGGCCGATGATGTGATAGGGCATCGGCTGCTGCTTCCGGACCGTTCGGAGGACCGTCAACGCGCTGTCACGAGGACCGGCAATGATGGTCCGGCGAGACCCACCCCGTCCGATCCAGTCCAGGGAGGTGACCTCGCCCAGAGCACGCACGCCCATGCGCGTGAGTCCGAAGAAGAGGAGGGAGAGAATCCCCTCCATCACCACCACCGTGCGCGGGAAGGAGGCCGGGCGAAGCGCCACGACCGTCGCCGTAAAGAGCAGCGTTCCCAGTGCCACGGTGCCAATCAGCCGGACGGCATCACGAGCCAGTCCCAGCTGCCACTCCGTCTCGTATACGCCGGTCAAAAGAGCCAGCCCGACCCGGAACAGGATCAGATACGGAAGCACCCCGGCCATGTTGCGCAGCTGGTCCGCCGGGATGTTGCCATCAAAGCGGAGAGCGAAGGCCAGGTAGAGGGCACCGAAGACGAGCACGACGTCGCCGGTGGCCGCCGCCACTCGAATCACCCAGCGGTACCAGGGCGAATCCTCCCACCCCGGATTGGTGCGACGAACGTTGAAACTGGTCTCGAACCCGCCGGTTCGTCCCTGGTAGAGGAAGACGCCCAGATACATCAGCAGGATCAGGAACAGCGAGGTCCCCACGCCATACGTTAGCGGCGTCGAACTCAGCACCAGAACTCCGATGGTTCCCGAGATCGCCGACAGAATGTAGACCGCCAGGAGCGCCCTGCCCCGCGACAGACCATGCGCCAGCAGCCGGTAATTGATGTGGTCGGCCTTCCCCTGCGACAGCGGCACACCCGAGAGCTTGCGGGTGATGGTCACAAAGGTCGTGTTAAAGATCGGCACCGCCAGCAGAAGCGTTGGCGCCAGAATCGTGAAGGCCAGGTGGGTCGTGCCCGCCCAGGAGTCACCGATCGCCAGCCCCGCCAGCAGAAAGCCCAGGAACATCGAGCCCGCGTCGCCCAGAAAGATGCGGGCCGGCGGAAGATTCGCCGGCAGGAAGCCGAGGCACGCCATGCAGGCGATCAACGACAGTGTGCCGGTATCGGGGCGGCCGGTGGCGAACCCGAAAATTCCTATGAAGAGCGCCGCGACTGCCGCCACACCTGGCAGCAGCCCGTCCATGTTGTCGACCAGATTGAAGGCGTTGGTCAGCCCCACAAACCACAGGATCGTGACCGGCACAGCGACCCACTCCAATCCGGGCCCCAGCGGGAAGGTCACCCCACCCAGGATCATCATGACGGCTGCACCGAACTGAAGCAGCAGCTTGGTCCGAGGGCTCATGACCCGGGCATCGTCCCACAGCCCCGCCACAAAGAGCGTCGACGCTCCCGCGAACGGAATCCACAGGTCGCTCACATTCATTCGGAGCCCACCCATCACCAGCAGCCCACCCAGGGTGGTCAGCCAGATGACGATCCCCCCGCCCAGCGGTACCGGCCGTGGGTGATTGGGATCCGGTGCCGACACCAGCCCGATCCGCGGGAGCAGAACCTGCGCCACCCGCGTCATGCCGAAGCCGGCGAACAGGCTTCCTGCGAGGATCAGGACCAGGCTGAGGTCGATCGGCACGTTTCGGTCAGCCGGTCTGGGCTGCCAGGGCGTCCGGCGCCAGCACGTCCATGTGCTGACGACACCACGCAGCGGTCTTCAGGATCGCGTCGTCAATCTCGACTCGGGGATCGTATCCAAGAAGCTCCTCGGATTTCCGAAGCCGCGGTACGCGCACATCAATATCGGAGAAGTCGATGGCGGCGAAGGAGATGTCGGACTTGGAATCGAGAAGCGCGACCACCCGCTTGGCCAGATCATAGATGGTCACCGTGTTGCGCGGATTGCCAATGTTGAAGCCTTCGCCGATGGCTGCGGGGAGCGTCATGGTCCGCAGCAGCCCGTCGATGAAGTCGTCGATGTAGCACCAGGAACGGATCTGGGTGCCATCACCGTGCACCTCGATCGGGTCATTCTGCAGCGCGTTGACGATAAAGCGCAGCATGGCGTGATCGCCGGTGCGCGGCGGTCCGAAGACATTAAACGGGCGCACGATCACGGTGGGCATGTTCAGTTCGCGATGGTAGCAGTGGACCAGGTGCTCGCCGGCCAACTTGGCGATCGAGTAGGTCCACCTTGCCTCGGTAACCGGCCCCACCGAAGCGGGCGTGTTCTCGTCTGCGCGGAAC
>JBDNHE010000193.1:0-54891 GCA_041688945.1 Gemmatimonadota bacterium
AGCCTGTTGAAGAAGTGGGGTGCGGCCGCGCGAAGGGGTCTTCGGTGTGTTCAGGGAAGGAACGACGACGAGGCGTAGCGAAAGCTACGGTGAGGAGGAGAGACGCAGTATGGACCACCGAACCCCCCTTCGCCCTATGGGTTACGTGCGGCATGGGGCCATCTTTTTCGTTGGACCGCCTCGACGTAGCTTATGGCTATGCCTTCGGCGATCCGCCTCGAATCTGGCCCCATGGCGCTCGTAACGCGGCTCGCCCCACTTCTTCAACAGGCTTCGAGGGGTAGCAGGGCTACCCCGACTCGGGGCAACGACGCAGGGCCAGATGCATCGGCGTTCGAATGGCCGAGACACTTTCGCTACACCACACTAGATTCATGGACTAACACTGAACTGTTGACCATGCCATGGATACCAAGTTGACGTCCGACGCCGCACCCCGACGCGCATCGAGGCTTCCCTACGTCTTTGCCTTTCTTTTCGTGGGGGCCGTCATGGTCGCCGCCTGGGTAGGCCGGGATAACTTCCGCCCCGTGATTGCCGGCGAGATCGCGCCGGGATTTGTGGCAACCACCCTGGACGGCGAAACGGTTTCGCTGAACGACTACAAGGGCAAGGTCGTTCTGGTGAACATCTGGGCGACCTGGTGCGCACCCTGTCGCGAAGAGATGCCATCGATGCAGCGGTTGCACGAGCGGGTGGCCGACCCCGACTTCGCGATCCTCGCGGTCTCCGTCGACGCCAACCTGTTCGGGTCGGCGGGCTGGGGAGGCCGGATTGGCGGCAACGTCAGTGACTTCGCAGATGAGTTCGGGCTGACCTTCCCGATCCTGCTGGATCCTTCCGGCGCGACCGCAGACGCCTATCACGCAACCGCGCTGCCCGAGTCTTTTCTGGTCGGCAGGGACGGCATCATCTACAAAAAGGTCGCCGGAGGTACACTCTGGGACGCTGAAGAACACGTGGCCCTGATCGAGCGCCTCCTCGCTTCGTGAAGGGCCGATCTTGAGCTTCCTTCCTCGCGTCGTCAGCCACAACGCCTCTCTGAAGCTACTGGCGTTCGTCGGAGCCTCGGTACTGTGGGCGATCGTCCCGGGTGAGTCCTCCCAACGCGAGACGATTTCGTCGGTCCCGGTGCGGGTCCAGATTGCCGACCCGGACTGGGCCCTGGCCGGATCCCCTGATCCGCTGGAGGTCTCGGTTCGGTTCTCCGGTCCCAGCGGCGACGTAATTCGACTGGTCCAGCAGGGGACATCCGTGCTGGTGCCCATCGACGCCATCTCTGGCACCGACACCGTTGTTCAACTTCGGCGCGACTGGGTGGTACTCGGCGAGGGCGCGGGGCTGGTGGTCGAAGAGATCATCCCGGCCACCGTCGACCTTCACTTCGAGCGGGCGATCTCGGTCGCACTCCCGCTTTCGGTTCGGACCAGAGGGCGACTGGCTTCTGGGCTCTCGCTTGCCGCGCCGCTGGGTGTGACTCCCGGAGTGGTGCGTGTTCGCGGGCCGGCACGGCTCCTTGAGGGCCTGGACTCGATTCCGCTGCGGACGCTGGATCTGTCGACGGTGTCCCGTTCGGGGATCATCGAAGTGGCGGTCGACACTACCGGAATGGGTGAACTTCTCCTTACGCCACTTCAGGCCAGCATCGGTGTGCGCGTCGAGAATTCGCTGGAGCGGCTTCTGCCCGCGATTCCGGTCGAGGTCCAGGGATTCCCGGCCGGGACTCTAGAGGTTCAGCCACAGGCCGTGGCGGTCGCGATCCGTGGTGCATCGTCGGTCCTGAGCGCAGCCAATCTTGATGGGATCCACGTTCGCATCAACGAGTCGGAGATCGCTGATCTGGCGCCCGGAGAGGCGCGGCGCGTCCCGCTGACCCTGGTGGGCGTTCCGAATCTTCTGACGGGCTCGCTCGAAGTGGATTCGGTGCGGGTAGTCCGTCCCCGTGGGAATCCGGGGCCGACCGTGGGGAATGGGGCAACAGAAAGGTGAACTGGACCCAGCCTCCCGAGCCCCTGCGCGACGATCAGCTGATCTTGGGCGTCGAGACCAGCTGTGACGAGACCTCCGCCGCCGTCCTCAGGGGAAATGGCGAGCTGCTGGGGCATGTCATCCTGTCGCAGGACGTGCACGAGGTCTACGGCGGTGTGGTACCCGAACTGGCGGCTCGGCATCACCTGCAGCGCATCGATTCTGTAGTGGGAGCCACGCTCAAGCAGGCGGGCGTCGGCTACCAGGATCTGGACGCAGTGGCCGCCACCGCCGGCCCCGGGCTGATTGGCGCGCTACTGGTGGGCTTCACTTGGTCCAAGACGGTCGCTTTTGCTCTGGGGAAGCCGCTGGTTCCGGTGCACCACATGGAAGCCCATCTGTTCGGGCCCGCCATCAAAGATCCCGAAGCCGAGCCGCCCTTCATCGGACTCCTGGTTTCGGGCGGCCACAGCCTCATTCTGCACGCCCCCGCCTGGGGGGACTACACGCTCTTGGGCCAGACTCGGGACGACGCCGCCGGTGAGGCCTTCGACAAGGTCGCCAAGATGATGGGGCTGCCGTACCCGGGCGGCCCTATCCTGGCCAAGCTGGCCGATCAGGGAGACGAAACCCGTTTCAGTTTCCCCCGACCGATGCTGTCCCGCAGCCAGAAGCATGAAGACTCCGACTACTGGGACATGTCGTTTTCAGGTCTCAAAACTTCGGTGCTCAATACCGTACGCAATCTCGAAGCCGAAGGCCCACTGGAGCCGCACCGCGCGGATCTGGCTGCTGGATTTCAGGCTGCGGCCGTCGACGTGCTGGTGTCCAAGACCATGCGCGCGGTCGACGCCTTCGACTGTCCTCGGGTGCTGATCGGGGGCGGCGTCTCTGCCAATGTGAAGCTGCGGCAGGAACTGGCTGCCCGACTGGGTTCGGAGGGCCGGCTGTTTCGCGCCTCTCCTCGCCTCTCGCTCGACAACGGGGCCATGATCGCCCGAGCCGGACTCTTCCGACTTTCGCGGGGAGATGTAGCGCAGCTGGACGACACCGCGACTCCCAACCTTCCGTTCCCCGGCATGAAGCCGCTCAACGCCACACCGGGAAAGGCCTGATCCGTGTATCCAATTCTATTTGAACTTCCGCAGTGGTTTCCCATCATGGGGGGCGAGCCGATCACCACCTTCGGCGTGATGATGTTCTTCTCGTTCCTGGTGGGTGGCTACTTCATTCGCATGGAGATGGCTCGTAAGGGACTGGACCCCGAGAAGGCCTGGGATCTGGTCTTCATGGGCGTGATCGGTGGCGTGGTCGGGGCCAAGCTCTACTACGTCTTCCTGAACTTCGATCAGTTCCAGGCCGAGGGAATCCGCTATCTCTTTTCACGTGGCGGCATGGTCTGGTACGGTGGCTTCATCGGGGGCACCGCGCTGGTCGTCTGGGAGATTCACAAGTCCAAGCTTCCCATGGGCCGGGTGGCCGACATCATCGCTCCGGCCATGGCGATCTCCTATGCAGTTGGGCGGGTGGGATGCTTTCTGGTCGGCGACGACTGGGGAAGGCCCACGGACTCCTGGGTCGGGATCGCCTTCCCGCAGGGGACGCCCGCCACCACGGTGGCCAACATCCAGGCCTTTGGCGTGACCGTCGACCCGGCGCTCATCGCCAAGTACGGCAATGTCATCCCGGTGCACCCCACGCAGCTCTATGAGATCGGGATGTCGCTTCTGATCTTTGCCTTTCTGTGGAAGATCAGAGATCACGCGCACAAGGCGGGCTGGCTCTTCATGACCTGGCTCATGCTGGCCGGTGCCGAGCGCTTTATCGTCGAGATCTTCCGGGCCAAGGATGACCGCTTCTTCGGGGCCTTCACCATGGCTCAGGTCATCAGCATCGGGCTGATTGCCGTCGGTTTCGTCTGGGCCGGAAAGCTCCAGAATCGATCGGCTGACAAGGCTGCCTAGCCCCATGATCACGCTGGTCCACGGGTCCGACGTTCACTTCGGCAAGCCGCACCTCCCCGAGGTCGCGGCCGTCTTTGCCGATGCTGTGCGCCAGCATGCCCCCGACGCCCTGGTGATTTCCGGAGATCTGACCCAGCGGGCCAAGGAGACGGAGTTCGCCGCCGCCGCGGAATGGCTCAAGGGCTTCGGCGACCTGCCGGTGGTGGTTACCGCGGGTAACCACGATGTGCCGCTCTATCGGGCCGTCGAACGCGCCTTCGATCCCTACCGCAATTATCGGCGCTTCATCTCCCCCGATCTCGACACCAAGACGCGGATTCCGGGTATGACGATCGTGGCGTTGAACTCCTCGGCGCCCCGAAGAGCGATTGTGAACGGACGGATCCGGGCTCACCAGCTCGAATTTGCCCGAACGGCCTTCGCTGGTGTCCCCGAGGGCGACGCCAAGGTGCTGGTCGCTCACCACCACTTCGCGCCGGCGCCAGACTACGAAGGCGACAAGACCATGCCGGGTTCGCGTCGCATTCTGGACCAGTTGGAGCGGATGGGAGTCGAGATGATTCTGGGTGGACATCTACACCGGGCCTACATCGGCAACTCGCTCGACGTGTATCCCGGCGAAGACCGTCGGCGCGGGATTGTGATTGTGCAGTCCGGAACGACCTGTTCGCGGCGGGGCAGGGCGCGCGAGCGACTCAAAAATTCATACAACCTCCTGCGTGTGGGCAGAGAAACCATGGAAATCGTTCACTATCTCTTCGACGCGGAAGCAGGCCGGTTCCGTCCGTTGAGCGAACATCGGTTTCCCCGGTCCCCGGCCACCGCACTCCCCGCGGCGTCGAAATGAAGCGGCTGGCCTGGGTGAGAAGGGAGCCGACAACGCAGGAAGCGGTCGGAACGGGCCTCTTGGCGCTGGCCACTGCAGCAGCGGCGGGCGCCGTTGCCTGGTACGTCACGCGCACCTGGCTCTCCAGGGACACGATCTCGCTCTGGCCCGAGGATGGCACCGAGATCGGAAGGACCGCCGTGGCCCACCTGCTTCCCGGTGACGAACCGAACTCGCAGACGCATCCTGACGGGGCGTCAGCCGGGGATGCTCTGGGATGAGCGTGGCCGAGGTCCCTTCGCAGACCGGACCTTCGCTCCGTCCAACGGCTGTTCGGTTCAGCTTTCTGGCGGGGTTTCTACTGGCCGCCTTCGGGTTGGCCGGTACCGGCGCTATCCAACCGGTTCATGGACAGACCAGTCGCCCTGAACTCCTGGAGGTTTCGTTCGAGGGCAACCAGGCCATTCACACCGATACGCTGCGAAAGATCATCCTGAATCGGGCAACCAACTGCCGATCGATCATCTTCAAGCTGACCCTCGCCTGCCGATTCTCTGAGGCTCTTCGGACTCGTCGCTTTCTGGAGCCTCGGCAGGTTTCCCGCGACTCCGCCCGGGTCTCGCTGTACTACTGGACTCAGGGCTATCGCGAGGCGCGCGTCGACACGGCCATGACAGTTGAGGACGAAGGCGCGCGGCTCGCGTTCACAATCGACGAGGGCCGTCCGGTCAGGATCGATTCTATTTCGTTCCGGGTCTACGACAATCCTATCGTCGAGAATTTGCTGTCAGGGCTTCCCGTACGGCGTGGTGATCCCTTCTCCACCCGAGGGCTGGAGGCGGCCCGCGACACGCTGACCCGACGGCTGTATGAGGCGGGCTATTTTCATGCCGAGATTCTTCGCTCCTCCTTCATTGCTACTGAGGCCCCTTATTCGGCCCGAGTCGGCTTCGAGGTCGATCCAGGGCCTCGGGTTCGCTTCGGCGAGATCATTGTCGAGGGCAACGTCGAGCTGGACCGCAGCAACATCACGCGGATGGTGCCTTTCCAGACCGGCCAGCTCTTCCGGCCCCGCCTGATCGAGGAAGCCCAGCGGAACATCTACTCGCTGGATCTGATCCGGAACGCCACGGTCCAGGCCATGCCGTCGTCGCCCGAGGCGCTCGATACCATCATCCCGATCCGGGTGCAGGTGGCCGAAGGGGATGTGCATCGTGTCCGGACCGCGGCCGGATGGAGCACTGCGGACTGCTTCAACGCAGAGGCGCGCTGGGCCTCCAGAAACTTCATGGGTGGGGCTCGGCGACTGACCGTGACTGGCAGAGTCTCGAACATCCTGTCGCACCAGTTGGAGCCGACGGCCTGCTATCAGACGGGCAAGGGCGAATTCGCCGATCTCAAAGGCCGGTTCTCGGTGGAGCTGGTGCAGCCCTCGCTGTTTTCGTCGCGCAATTCCCTGGTGATGAGCGCCTTCGCCGAGCGCGAGAGCCTGCCCGACGTCTTCATTCGCGAGGCCTTCGGTCTCTCGTTCGGGATTTCGCGGATCCTCTCCCGCCGCACCACGGCCACGCTCTCCTGGCAGCCTCAGCTCACCCGGCTGGCGGCGGCGGAGGCGTCGTTTTGCAACTCCTTCCTGATCTGCACCAAAGACGACATCTCGGTGTTCGTTCAGCGAAACTGGCTGGCGCCAGTGGGCATTGGCTTGAATCTGGACCGCTCCAACAACGTGCTCAACCCGACCCGCGGCTGGTCGTTTGCCATCGAGGCCGAGCACGCGTCGCGCTTCACCGGATCGGACTTTTCGTATAACCGGCTGGCCTCCGAAGTGGCTAGCTACATCGATCTGAGCGGCGACGTAATTCTCGCCTTCCGCGTTCGGGGCGGCGCCATTTCCGAGGGCCAGTTCGAAAAGCTGGATGAGGCGGGTCTGGGAATCATTCATCCGCAGAAGCGGTTCTACGCGGGTGGCTCGAACAGTGTGCGTGGGTTTGGAGAGGGGCGGTTGGGCCCGCGGGTTCTGCGAGTCGACGTCGACCATCTTCTGGAGAATGGCCCGACGGCTGAGAACCGGGCGCCGCCCGCCTGTACCCCGACGGCTCTGGCCACTGGCAGCTGCGACCCTTCGCCCGTCGCCGAGGGGCTCTTCGACCCCCGGCCCACCGGAGGCTCACGGATGGCGGGGGCAAACCTGGAGCTCCGCTTCCCACTGGTCGGGTCATTGCTGCAGGGGGCTGTGTTTGCGGACGCCGGCCAGGTCTGGGGCCAGGCGGAGCCGACGAGCTTTGGCGACATCGAGGTGACGCCCGGACTGGGACTTCGATACTTCTCTCCCATCGGTCCGATTCGGCTGGATGTCGGATACCGGTACAGGGGCGGCGTCGATCTGGGTGTGATTACTCAGGGCATCCGGGCTTTCGACCCCATGACTGACAAGGCGGACGATCGGATTCGGGTGCGTGGTCCGGGCGGGAACACGATTTTGCTCGACTGGGTCGAGTCTGGCGACCTCCGGGTGCTGAATAGCCCCTACCTCTTCGGAGCCAATCCCACCTTTTGGGATCGGCTCCAGCTGCACTTCTCGATCGGTCAGGCGTTCTGATGGGACGCTCAAAACTTCGAGTGCTGTGGCGCTGGACGCGGGCCTCCGGCCTGAATCTGCTGATCGCCTTCCTGCTCCTGGCCGGTCTGGCCGGCTGGGCGCTCCGAACCGCGCTGGGGAACGAGACGGTAGTCCGGGGCGTGATCTCCTGGCTCGATCAGAAGGTCGACGGCCAGATCCGCTTTGGCGAAGCACGCTCGGGGAATCTGTTGCGTGGCGCGCGGCTGATCGATCTGGTGCTGATCACGCCTGCCGGCGACACCTTGCTGCGCGCCGACTCGCTGGAGATCAACTATCAAGTTCGGGAGCTCCTGAGGGGCCGGATCGCCTTCTCGGATGTCTCCATCTGGGGGGCAGATCTGCAAGTGATTTCGGATGGCACGACCGACGAACCCGAACCGTCAACGCTGGCGCGATTTCTAGGCCCCGGTCCAGGCACTCCGGCCGCGCAGCTCGGCGAGCCGGAGACCGCTCCCACCGAGCGCTCCTTCGTTCTGACCGATCTGAACGTTGTCGACGCCCGCATCCGCATTCGCCTCCCGACCGATGCTGTAGAGGGCCCGCTGGTCCGCACCGAAGCGGGTGATGCCTCACGGATCATGGCCCTGGACGCGGTGATCCACCGTCTGGACATCCCCAACCTCGAGGTCCTTCCGGCCGGGCGGGGTGGCACCACCGTCGAGATCCGCTCCGTCGCCGGCGTCTTTGATGTAACCGGGGAGCCTGTCGAGGTGCTGGAAGGCAACACCGAGATCCGCATCTCACCGGAGCTGGTGCTGGTGGATGTACGTAGCCTGAACACCAATCTGGGGCGCGTGTCCGGGACCGTGACTGCCGGCCTCGGGGACAGTCTCGATGTGCAGCTCTCGATCCGAGCGCGAGAACTCGACATGGGCCGCCTGCAGTGGATTTCGGACCGGATTCCAGAGTTTCAGGGCGGGGTCGATCTCCGGGGTCGCATCCGCGAGAGCGGCTCCAGGTGGGGCTTCACCAACGCCGATCTGGAGTATCAGGGCGGTCGCCTGACCGGAAACGGCGCTGTCGAACTGGATGATGCGCTCACCTTCGACGAGATCGACCTGGCCTTGGCGCAGTTGCCCACTTCGTTGATTGACGACTATCTGCCCGAGGAGTCACGCCTTCCCGGCACGCTCTCTGGCCGCCTCCGCCTCAATGGACCACAGAGCCGGTTGTCCGCCATCGGGCGTCTTACGCTTCGCCAGGAGCAACGGACCACGACGGCAGACATCAACGGCGTGATCATCCAGCACGAGAACGGTCCCGAACTTCGGGCCCTCCGCATCGGGCTCGACCCGCTCAACTTCGGACAGATCGCCCCCCTGGTCCCCGGGATGCGGCTGACGGGCACCGGTTCTGCGCAGCTGGAACTCACGGGCAGCCTCGACGCCGGCCTGCGCATTGACTTGGACGTCCGACACACCGGTTTCGGAGGTACCAGTTCTCACGTGGTCGCAACCGGCACCGCCCGGCGCGGCGCGGTCTGGACGGTTGATATGCAGGGCAGCGCGACGCCACTCTCGCTCAGCGCGATCCCCCACGACTATCCCGACATCCCCATCGAAGGGCTGGTCAGCGGGACCTTCCGTCTGTCTGGCCCCATCAACGACATGAACGTCGTCACTGACATGGAGGGAGATTTCGGCCGGGCTGCCCTGACGCTGCGGCTGAACCCCGCCCGACCGGGCGACGGCGTGGTCCTTGCTGGTACGCTCACTGACTTCCAGGCCGCGCGCTTCGTGCCCGCCCTCAAGGAACCCACCCTGGTCTCCGCCGAGGTCGAGTTCGATGGCCGTGGCAGCAGCCTGAGTACGCTCGCCGGTGAAGGCCGCGTGCGGATGGCCGCATCGCGGGTGAGCGGTGTGCCTGTGGACTCGGCGCTGTTGGCTGGACGAATCGAGTCATCGGACCTGATCATCGACTCCTTGCGGGGGCGTGTCGCGGGGTTCGACTTCTTCGGCCGTGGAAGCATGGCCGTGGACTCGACCCGCCCGGCTGGCGAGGTCCGCCTCAACTTCTCGACGGAGTCGCTCGGCGCCCTGCGCCCCCTCTTCATGGGTGACACCGTGATCGCCCGTGACACGCTGCGCGATCTGCAGCGCGAGATCCTGATCATTTCGGGAATTGATCCCGACACGCTCCCACTGGCCGCGGACGTCGCTTTTGACGGCAGGCTGCTGGGGGAGGTGGTGATTCGGGGCAGCGTGGCGGACTTCGAAGCCGAAGGTCACGTCACGGGGCGGCAGGTGATGGTCGGGCGCACCTACATGGAGTCCGGCGTCGTGGACTTCCACGCCCGCGGTCTGCCGGCTCGCGAGGCTCGGGTGGAGTACGACATTCGCGCGGATTCGACCTTCTTTCTGGCCCGTGCCCTGACCCAGTCTCACCTGGAGGGGGAGTTCAGTTGGCCCAGTGGACACGTGGTCGCCCGGCTTGCCAGGGAGGACCGGGAGATCTACGACATTGAGACCGACTTCACGCTGCAGCATGGCGGATTCCGGGCCGATGTCGCGGCGCTCGAACTCCAGATTGATTCCGACTCATACCGCATGGTCCGCCCCACCATGCTCTCGTGGACCGACTCCACCCGCCGGGTAAACAGCCTGGAGATCGTTCGCGAGGGCACCGATCCGGTACGCATCCGGGCTGACGGCGTCCTTCCGTACCGCGGGCCCGCCGACTTCACACTCGATGTGGATCAGCTTGAGATCTCACGCCTCCTGCGGGTCGCACAGCGGACCGATCTGGACATTGAAGGCACGGTAGATCTGGCCATCCGCGTGGTGGGTGACGCAGCGAACCCCCGGATCGATGGTACGTTCGGCGCCTGGGACGTGCGCTACGGCACCGTTCGATTCGACTCCGTCAATGGCGATCTGGACTACCAGCAACGCAGCGCTGGCTTTTCTCTGTCTGCGGTTCGCGAAGGTCTGCGTGTTCTGACTGCCGGCGGCTCGGTGCCAGTCAATCTGGCGCTGGTAGCCGGAGTTGACCGATTCCCTGATGAGGCCATGGATGTCACGGTCGTGACCGACCGGCTCCCCGCCCGCACTCTCATCGGCTGGCTGGAGGATCTGGAAGATGTCGAGGGCACCGTCACCGGCGATTTCCGCATCACCGGTCGGGTCGACAATCCCGAAGCCAGCGGGGATCTGGAGTTGCAAGACGGCGCCTGGACGATGGGGTCGGTTGGGGTCCGTCACTCTCAGGCGAACGGAACCATGCGCCTGCTCCCGGGCGGTAGAGTCGAGGTCGATGCCCGCGCGGTTTCGGATGGGACGGTAGTCGTGACCGGTGAAATCATACTCACCTCGCTGATCGATCCCGAGTTCGATCTCGATTTCGTGCTCGAGAACTTCCGGGCGGTCAACCGTATCGATGTGGCCGGCAACGTCTCGGGAGACCTGAAGCTGACCCAACGCTTCCGCCAACCGCGACTCGAGGGAAGCCTGCGGGTGGTCGGAGGCACACTCTATCTGGACGAGTTCCAGCGAAGCATCGAGGTCCTCGACCTGACCGACCCGCGCTTCGCCGCGGTCATCGACACGACCGAGCTCGGTGGCCGGCCGTTCCTGGCCCAGACCACTAACCCGTTCCTGGACGCCCTGTACGTCGCCATCGATCTGTCCGTGGAATCGAACACCTGGCTCAGGGGGGAAGACCTGCAGGTGGAGATCACCGGCGAGGACCTCACCCTGTTCTATGACCGGCAGCGTCGAGATGTGACCCTGCTCGGGGAGTTCCAGGTGGTGCGTGGACAGGGCAACTACTACCGAAAGGGGTATGAGGTGAATGGCGGGACGGTTTCGTTCCTTGGTACTTCCGGTATCAATCCGAACATGGACATCCAGGCCACGGCACGGGTTCGACGTCAGAATGGGCCACCGCTCGACATTGACCTTCAGCTCGGCGGCACTCTGCTGAACCCCCGTTTTACCCTGTCATCGACTGAGCAGGGACTGAGTGACTCCGATCTGCTCTCGTACCTGGTCTTTGGGCAGCCCAGCTCCAGTCTGACGCAGAGCGGGTTGGGCTCGGGGGGTGCCCGTGAGGCTGTGCTCGGTTTTGCCGGCTCCTGGCTGACGGGAAGTCTGGCCAATCAGCTGGCCTCGCTGGCAAGTCAGGAACTGGGGATGATCGACTATCTCTCCATCAGCCAGGTCGGCGACGCCGGCGCTGGCACGGGGTCGTTTTCGTCCGCCGGCTTCGGCGCATCATTCGCCAACACCCAAGTCGAGATCGGCCGCTACTTCTCGAACGGCGAGATCTTCGGAGCTCTGATTCTGCGGCCCCTGTCCGGGCTCGGTACCTCGGGCCGCTCGGTCGGGGGAGCGCGCATGGAGTGGCAGTCCTCCGACAACTTCCACCTCGAAGCTTTTGTGGAAGACCGGTTCCTGCGCAGCAGTGGCATCGGCCTCGCCGAGATCGACGGGGGCTACTACATCATCGGCTTTTCGCTGGTTCGTGAATGGGGCTACTGACCCGACCTTTTCAGAATGAACATCTTCGGTTAATCTTCGGTTTATGGATCAAGAGAAACTCATCGTTCGCGGTGCGCGAGAGCACAACCTTCGCAACGTCGACGTCCATCTCCCCCGCGGGAAGCTGGTGGTCATCACCGGTCTTTCCGGTTCGGGGAAGAGTTCGCTCGCCTTCGACACCATCTACGCCGAAGGTCAGCGCAGATACGTCGAATCGCTTTCCGCCTATGCCCGTCAGTTTCTGGGGCTCATGGAAAAGCCCGACGTAGATGCCATCGAGGGCCTTTCACCCGCGATTTCGATCGAGCAGAAGACGGTTTCCCGTAATCCGCGATCCACGGTCGGAACCGTCACCGAGATCTACGATTATCTCCGACTCCTCTGGGCGCGGGTCGGTATTCCGCACTGTCCCACCTGCGGAGACCCGGTCATGCGTCAGTCGGCATCGCAGATCGTCGAGCGTTTGCTGGAGTTCGGCGAGGGCGCCCGCCTGGAGATCCTCGCCCCGCAGATCCGCGGACGTAAGGGCGAGTTCCGCGAGTTGTTCGAGCGCGCCCGCCGAAGCGGTTTCGTGCGAGCCCGCATCAATGGCGAAACCTACGACCTGACCGATCCGCCCAAGCTCAACCGCTACGAGAATCACGACATCTCGATCATGGTTGACCGCCTGACCATCAAGGCAGAGGATCGCGACCGGCTCGCTGACTCGGTGGAGACTGCGCTCAGGGCCGCCGAAGGTGTGGTCGAGGTCATGCGCTACCCCAAAGGCAAGAACTCCGACCCGGTCCCGTACCTCTATTCCGAGCAGTACGCCTGCGCGAACTGCGCCACCTCTCTCCCCGAGCTCGAGCCCCGACAGTTCTCGTTCAACTCGCCCTACGGCGCCTGCGAGGAGTGCGGAGGTCTCGGGACCAGCAAAGAGGTCAACAGCCAGCTCCTGCTCGGTGATGGCGCGGTCTCGATCATGGAAGGCGTCGTGCTGCCCTGGGGAGAGCCCAGTGGCCACCTGCGCCGTTCCGTGATTCCCGGACTGGCCGACGCATACGAGTTCAGTCCCAAGGACCCGTGGGCGGACCTGCCGGTGGATGCTCGAGAAGCGATTCTTCACGGTTCGGGCAACATGAAGATCCGCTTCCCCTACAAGACCGGATCGGGCAAGCACGAAGGCCACTACGAAGAGCCGTGGGAAGGCGTGGTCGCGAACGTTCAGCGACGCTATGCCGAGACGACTGCGGAGTCGGTTCGCAATCAGCTTGAAGACTACATGTCGACGCTGCCCTGCACGGTGTGCGTCGGGTCGCGCCTGCGGAAGGAATCCAGAGGCGTCACAATCGGCGGACACTCGCTCGGGCACGTGACCAACCTGCCGATTGATGAATGCCGTCGGTTCTTCGACGAACTCGTCATCGGTGGTCCGGAGCTTCCCGAGGAGATTGCCGGGCCCATCCTGAAGGAGGTGCGCGAGCGCCTCTCGTTCCTCACCAACGTGGGGCTCAGCTACATCACCCTGGGACGGGCCGCCGGCTCGCTCTCCGGTGGTGAGGCGCAACGGATTCGCCTGGCCACCCAGATTGGCAGCCGCCTGGTCGGCGTCCTGTACATTCTGGACGAACCCTCCATCGGGCTGCATCAGCGCGACAACGATCGGCTGCTCGAGACGCTGCGGACGCTTCGCGACCTCGGCAACACGGTCATCGTCGTCGAGCATGACGAGGACACCATCCGGGCCGCCGACTGGATCGTCGACCTTGGGCCCGGGGCAGGGCGGCACGGTGGAGAAGTCGTGGCCGAAGGCGAGTTGGCGGACATTCTCAAGGCGCCCCGATCATTGACCGGCGCCTACCTGCGTGGTGAGCGACAGATTGAGGTGCCGGAAACACGACGTCCGACCGACCCGGACAAGGCGGTCCGGGTCCGAGGGGCTCGCGGCAATAATCTGCAGAATATCGACGTCTCGTTCCCGCTCGGGGTTTTCACCTGCGTAACCGGGGTCTCAGGCTCGGGAAAATCGACACTGGTAAACGAAACGCTCTATCACGCCCTCTCGCGGCACTTCTACCGCAGCAAGGCCGCGCCCGCCACGCACTCGGCGATTGAGGGGGTGGAGCAGATCGACAAGGTGATCGACGTCGACCAGAGCCCCATCGGTCGCACCCCCCGATCCAACCCCGCCACCTACAGCGGGCTCTTCACTCCCATCCGTGACCTCTTCGCCAACCTGCCCGAGTCACAGATGCGCGGATATCTGCCCGGCCGCTTCTCCTTCAATGTGAAGGGTGGCCGGTGCGAAGCCTGCACCGGTGACGGCCTGGTGAAGATCGAGATGCACTTCCTTCCTGATGTGTACGTCCCCTGCGACGTGTGCCACGGCAAGCGCTACAACCGCGAAACGCTGGACGTCTACTACAAAGGCAAAAACATCGCCGACGTCCTGGACATGACCGTCAATGAAGGACTCGAGTTTTTCGAAGCCGTCCCCAAGCTGCGCGACAAACTCAAGACACTGAAGGATGTCGGCCTTGGGTACATCCACCTTGGACAGTCTGCCACGACTCTCTCAGGCGGCGAGGCGCAACGCGTAAAACTGGCTAGCGAACTATCCAAACGTCAGACCGGCAACACCCTCTACATCCTGGACGAACCCACCACGGGGCTCCACTTCGAGGACGTGCGGGTGCTCCTGGATGTGCTGCACAAGCTGGTGGATCTCGGGAACACGGTCGTGGTGATTGAGCACAATCTGGAAGTCATCAAGACGGCCGATTGGGTTATAGACATGGGACCAGAAGGCGGTAACGGGGGTGGGTTGATTGTTGCGGAGGGGGCGCCGGAGGACGTGGCGGAGGTTGAGGGGAGTTATACCGGCAGGTACCTGTCGGAGTCGCTTGGGGTGGGGGTTTAGCCCAGTCCACCTGGTCTGTTCGTGGGACAGGGTAAGCGTGACCCGGCGGCGCACGTACTCATTTCGACTCAACACATCCCGAGGCGGAGTCGGACATGCGCAGAACACTTCTCTTCCTGTCGGGCATTCCCCAGGTCTGGCTCGACGGCATGAATGTCAGGCCCGACGCACTCTCATATCTTCGAACCTCAGATCTCGAGGCAGTAGAAGTGTATCGTGGATTCGAGGCCCCCCCCCGAGTTCAATGATCGAACCTATTGCCTAACGGTGGTTATCTGGTCGAAGCGGGGAGGGGGTAGGGTCGACGTCTAACAAATTTTCGCGCTAGTCGCACCGTACGCGTAGGTTCGCGCTACGCGCTCTCGATCATTTGTGGGGCGCTAGCGGTAAAATGGAACGCCTTCCGTGTGGGTCCTTGGCGGTCGGTCTACGTCGGTCAGAGCGCCTTCCAGCACCTGCATCAGATCAGCAGTACGATAGGGCTTGGGAAGAAAGGCGTCCGCCAGATGGGTTCTCAGATGAGCATCCGCGTCGTCCTCGCTGAAGCCTGACGTGAGGACGATCCGCAACGACGGATTCGAAGCCCGCAGGGCTCGCGCGAGGTCTGCGCCGCTCATCCCAGGCATCGTGAGATCTACGAGTGCCACGTCGATGCGGTCGGACTCATCGGCGACGAGGGACAAGGCCTCCTCACCCGAGGACGCTGCTCGAAGTCTGCCACCCTGCCCTTTGAATCACACGGATCGCGAGCGCTAGTACCGCCGGCTCGTCATCAACCACCAGCACTGTGTGACAGGTGTCGCCCCGCCGTGGAAAAGTGCCCTGTTGCACCACCGAAGGCGCAGCACCCCCATCAACGAGGGGCACCAGACTCGTATGCGCGTGCCCTTCTGCGGGATCGTGCATATGCCGAGCGCTCCCCCGTGAGCCTTCACAATCCCCAGGACCGACGAGAGGCCCAATCCGCGACCAGTCTTTTTGGACGTGAAGCAAGGATCAAACATCCTCCTCATCGTCTACCCGTCCATGCCGACTCCTCTGTCAGCTACATCAAAGACGACGTATTCGCGGTCAGTGAGCACGGTGCCAAGTCGCGTCTCGCCAGCCTCGATGGCCGGTTTCCCTGAATGCATTGTCTTCTGCGGATTCCGCTCCAAGTCCACCTATTCCGATTGAAGTGGGCCACCCGTTCCAGGGCAAGTGGGCCGGGGATTCCAGGGATGTGGACCTGTCATTCCGACAGATGTGGGCCACCCTGTCCACTTGCCTCGGAATGGGTGGTCCACATGCAGCGGACTGGGTGGTCCACTTCGTCGGAATGCGCACAAAGTTGCCAACGTACGTATGTTGGACGGGGAGCCGTTGGGTGACCCTGAGTCCCGCGCGTGGAGATTGACGATGCCCAGTCGAAGTAGGTTGTGCCTGATTGGATCGATCCTGGCCTTGTCGGCCTGCGGTATCAAGCCGAGTCAGACGGCGCCGAATCGTACACTTGGTACGATCATTACGCGTGACCAGATCGAGGAATCAGGCGCTCGAACCATGTGGGACGCGATCACACGACTGGTTCGCTTTGCTCAGTTTCAGGAGTCCGGTCTGGGGTCACCCCAGGGTGTGCGGAGGCGGGGCAGCTCCAGCGTCCTTCTGGATGAAGATATGCCGATCTACATCGACCGGGTAAGGGTCATCAATATTCAGCTGTTGACGTCCTTGCTCGCCCGCCACATTGAGCGGATCCAGGTCCTCAGCGGCTTGGAAGCGACGACCTACTTCGGTACGAACTCCGGGGACGGTGTCATCCTGATCTACACGATCGACCCCACCGGCTGAATCTCAGGGCAGCGAGGTAGAGAAGGGGCGCCCCGCTCGCGCGGGACGCCCCTTCTTCCTGTTCCTGCTACACCTCACGGAATGCTAGTATATGACCTAGGCACCCCGGTCCAAGCAGACGAACGATATCGTCCCGAGCTCCGGGTTCTCCAACTCCTCGAACGGAATCGGGAAGTTGACGTCGCTACCGTAGTTTCCGCCCTTGAAGTAGGCTCCGGACGGGAAGACATTCGCCTCTGAACGCCCGTACTGGCGAATCAGGCGTCGCAGATCACCCACTCGGTGACCTGTGGCGAACAGCCAACGTGCACGCTCCTCGAAGAGCATGTCGACACGGCTGGAGGCCGTTCCCGGATCGACCAGATCCGCGAGGCCCTCGGTGGTGCGCATCGCGTTGAGTGTGGCCAACCAGGCTCCGCCCGAAGCCAACTCGCTCTCGGCCCTGATCAGACGGGCCTCAGCGCCACTCGCGAGGACGACGTTGTCCTCCCATGACGAATACTTGAGCTGGTGGTAAAGGCGCGTATTGGAGTCGAAGCCCACGCCGCCGGAGTCCTCCCACGGGACTCTACTGTCCGTCGTTGTACGGAAGTCGATGCCGATGCCACCCTCATTGTCGGAGATCGACCACCGGCGCTGCGATTGATTCAGTTCGTAGATCGCATTCCGTTGACCGAAGGCGCCCCCGGACTTGCTGTTGATCGTGTACGTCCAGGCGTCGTCTACCCCTGCAACCGCTGCGGCTGCACCTGGGTAGTCACCCTCGTTGAGGAGCGTTCGCCCGAGACCGATGGCTGCCAGGTTGGCCTGAACTGCCGAACCAAACGACGCTGCTGCCCCAGCCTGGAACCGCGACTTGGCGGTCGTCAGCATTTGCGCTGTCGTGCTCTGAACGCCGTAGGAGAGGTCACCCACATTCGGGGTCTGGCTGAACGGTACTCCCGAACAGTAGTTCTCCGCGAAGAGGAGATACGTGAACCCATTCAGGTTCCACAGCTCTCCAATGCGTGAGTCACCCGGTACGAACTCCTCCATTTTTTCCGCGGCGTTCTTCAACCCGACCCGCGCGCGGTGAAGGCTTCTGTACTCGCCCAACAGCGTGCCGTTACGATCATCCATTTCACGGCTATCCACGACCGTCCGAGTCGGGAATGTACCGGAGAGATGGAATTCATCGGACAGCATACCCGCGTAGGCGACCTGTCCGCCGCCACCGCTGGAGAAGGTGTTGGCGAATTGTCCGAGTGCGCCCGACCAAAACAGCGCGGCACCCTTCTCTCCGACCACATTGTCCGGCGTAACCAGATCCGGATCAACGACATCCAAGAGGCTCGATGTGTCACAACCGGCCGCGCCCAGCAGGGCGAACGTCATCACAAGGGCCGGCCAAACATTTTTAACTTTATTCATTATGGTTGATCTCCTTAGAAGCCGAAGCTGAACCGGAGCGTGAAGTAACGAACCGGCGGCTGAGTGAGGAAGTCACCCGTAGCGAAGTTGTCGCTCGAACCGCCCGAGTTTACTTCTGGGTCGACGCCAGTGTAGTCCGTCCACGTGAAGAGATTCCGGCCCGTGAGGGTCACGGAGGCGTTGCTCGAACCGATCCTTTGCGTCAGGCTGGCCGGCAGACTGTAGCTGAGCGATACCTCCCGAAGCTTCAAGAAGGACCCGTCCTCCATATATCCCGCTACCGAACGCTCGGGGTGATACACGGCCGAAACGGCACGAGCTTGATCCCAGAGCGGCGTATTCGGGTCGTTGATCGCTTCACAGATCTGGAACCGGCAACGGAACCGCTCTGTGTTGTTGTACGTGACGTAGTCCCCGCGGTAGTCGAGGAGACCATAGAGGCGCAGGTTCTTGAACAGCGTGACTACTGAGGAAACGGTCAGCTGTTGCTGCGGAAGGCCTGAGCCCAGGAACTCGAGCGTGTCACCCACGACGATCTCATCGGTGCTGATGATCCCGTTGCCATTGGCGTCAGCAAACGAAGTAATCGGCTTGGCCCACTGGCCGCCCAACGGGAAGCCTTCAACGAAGCGGGTCTGGCTGCCGATCGGCTCGGTGCCTTCACCCAGTGCGAGCAACTTGTTCTTGTTGACCGAGCCGGAGACGGTCAGATCCCAGGAGAGGTTATCGCGGTCCAGCAGGACCGAATTGATTCCGAGCTCCCAGCCCTTGTTTTCGACCTCACCGATGTTGACCCACTGCGTGGCGCTCGCCCCAAGGGACGGTGCCAGCGGCAACCTGATCAGTGCTCCATCTGTATTCTTGTTGTAGTACGTGAATTCGACGCCTACGAGTCCGGACCACAACTCGGCGTCGACGCCGAGCTCGAGCTCGCTCGAGCGCTCGGGCTCGAGATTGATGTTTCCGACCTCGCCAATCGAGACTCCGGAACCGGTGTTGTCGTCAGGTGTCGTGATCGCGCTGGCGTCCAGGGTCTTGATGGCGGCGTTGGAGCTCGGCTGGAGTCCGGACTTACCCCACGCGCTACGCAGCTTCAGCACGTCGAGGAAGCCGATCTCCGGGAAGAAGTCTTCTTCCGACGCGATCCAGGAGACTTGGGCCTTCGGGTACGTGACCAGGTCGAAGTCCTGACCGAATGCACTGTTGTCGTCGGCCCGAATGGCGACGTCGACGAAGAGACGGTCATTAAGACTGAACTGCTGGTCGATGAACACCCCAGCGGTTTTCGTCTCTGCCTGGAACTCAGTGGAGAAAGTTTCAGCCGCCGCACCGATCGAGCTTGCGCCGTTTACGATGTCGAGGCCCCAGGCGTTCGTTCCGAAGAACAGATTACGGAAGTACTGGGCACCCACCGTCGTATTCGACGAAATCGAAGACGTCAGATCGAACGCCGCCGAACCACTCAGGTCCACCGTGTACTGCCACGTGTTCGCGAAGCCAGTGTCTTTGCGCCCGGTGTTCCGGTCACCCGGTACGCCGATGTCGCGCTGGAAGAATGACACGTCGTTGGTGGTTGAGTAGTCAATCCCACCGGTCCCACGGAGGTTCAGCCAGCTGACTGGCGCGTACGTGAGAGTGGAGCTCGTTGTGAAGCGCTGCACGTCCTGGTAGAGCGTGCGGCCGAACAGCTGCGCGGGTGCCTGGAATCCCCACGGGTCTTCCCTGTCCGAGCTACCCAGGTAGATGCTCGGCAGCAATCCGAAGGAATTGTTGTCGTTTCCGATGAGGGCAAAATGACTCTGCAGATACCCTATCCGTAACGCCATCGTGACGTTGTCAGAGAGCTGGCTGTTGAGGTTGACGCGGAGGCTCTTGCGTCCGAGTTGATTCGGGCGCTCGACCTCGTCGGTGATCGGAACTCCCCTGGCGAGGAGATCTTCACGGTCGGGATCCGGGAGGGAGAACGGTCCCGTTTCGTTCTCGATCTCACCCGATATGTAGTAGTTGATTCGGTCGGTGCCGCCCTGGACCGAAATTCCGAACTGGTTGCGACTGCCGTCGTCGATTGGAGTCAGGGCGTCATCATGAAAGACCTGAAAGGCTCGTAGCCCCGACTGAGTGCAGTTGCCCTGATCCACGGCGTCCAGGGTGCAGCTATCCGCGTACGTGGTAGAACTCCCATCCAGACCGGCGTAGTTGAAGGGGTAGGTATTCGGCTCGGTCACGATGCCCGACTCGGCCCATACGTTCCAGCGAACCTCGCCGGGCCGCCCCTTCTTCGTGGTGATCCGAATCACACCATTTGCCGCCTCGGTCCCGTACAGCGTCGCCGCTGCGGGCCCCTTGACGATCTCGATGCTTTCGATGTCCTCGGGGTTGAAGTCCGACAGGCGCGATCCATCTTGGCCCCCTACGGCTCCGCCTGCGCCCCCCAGGCTGCTCTGGCGGTTGTCCACGCGAATGCCGTCCACATAAATGAGCGGCTCGTTGGACAGAGAAATCGAACTGGCGCCGCGAATGCGGATGCGTGAGCCAGCGCCTGATGTACCTGAGACACTGTTGATTTGGACGCCAGCGGCCCGGCCCTGGAGCAGGTCGGACATGCTGTTCACCGGGGCGAGCTCAAGGATCTCGGCCGCGTTGATCGTACTGATCGCGTTACCGATCTCACGTTTCCGCTGCTCACCGGTGGCCGTAACGACCAGGGCGTCCAGCTGGAGCGCAGAGAGGCTCAAGCTGAAGTTCACATCGGCGGTGCCTCCGGCGGCAACGGTGAACTCGTGCGTCACCGGACCATAGCCCAGCATGATCGCGCGAAGAGTGTGTGTTCCCGGGGGAACGTTCAGAATCAGGAAGCGACCCTGCGCATTCACAAGGGCTCCAAAGTTGGTCCCGTCGATCACCACCTGGGCGCTCTCAAGCGGCCCTTGGGTTCCCGCGTCGAGAACTCGCCCCGTCACGGTAGCTCGCTCCTGTGCGGTGGTGGGAACGGCGAGAACCGCAAACAGCGATACTGCCGCGAACAAACGAAAGAATTTCATACTGCCCTCCTGAGTTGTGCCAATGCTGCAGGGAAAAAACACTGGTCCTCTCACCTCACTACCGCCTCTTCCGTCGGGCTCGCCCGCGGAGGAAGGGACAGCTAGCACAACCTGACACCTTTTGCGATTGCGCACCAGTATGTTATGTCGGGAATAATTAAGATGCGGTCGAAGCCGGGGTTTCAGTCACGGATAGGAGGACTTCCAGCCGCCCACTATTTCCTGAACACCGAAGTAGCGTGACCTCGGTGGCCAGCGCGCGGTCCTGCGGTGGCCCCGGGGCCAGGGACTCGGGCTCGTAACTGGCCTCGAGTACATGCTTTGCGACCGCCATCTCCAGCTCTGCCGCGAATTCCTCACCCGGGAGGCGATCTCGAAATCGCAGTCCCAGGATGAGTTGCGCGGGATGAGCAAGCCGGAGTCCATGCTGGCCGGTGATCACGTCGAACGCCTCCAGGTCGTTCGCATTGAGGATCAGGCGCGGACCTCTCCAGAATTCCCACCAGCGCTTGCGAACGTGCGCTCCGGCGATCGCAGCAAGCGGTAACCGGACCTCCCGCACCTCCTCGAACTCCTCGTTGGTCGTGATCCCCGCGCCAAGTTTTTCGGTCTTTCTTCCAAGGCCACCCGCTACGAGCTTGCCGATCGCAAGAGTGCCCGCGTCAACATCGACTACCATGTCCAGGTCGATGGACAGCTCTACAGCGTCCCGTACCGGCTCGTCCGCCAGCAGGTCGAGGTGCGGTGGTCCACATGCAGCGGACTGGGTGGTCCACTTCGTCGGAATGCGCAGAATTCCGACTCAGCGCCACGAAAGGCTTGTTCCAAGAGATCGGCGATTCGTGGGCGATCCTCATCGCACACGGCCTCAAGGTACGGGAGCCCCTGGATCTCCTCTTCACTCGGGACGCCCATCATGACCAGGCCCGCCGGGTTCATCGCAGAGAGTTTGCCGTCCAGGTCGATCCTGTGGATGCAATACGGCGAGTGCTCGACCACCAATCGGTAGAGGTGATCTGAGTCGCCCCCCCCTGGCGAGGCGATGTAGAACATCACGGAATGGCGACATAGGTGGAGCACGTGGACGCGGGACGGGGGCGGGGACTTTGAGTATCGGCGCAGCTTCGACGCGGAACAAGCACCCATCTGTAGCCCGAGTGGCAGGGCGGCCTGCCAGAGAACGGTCGCTGGCAATGTGGCCGCCAGCCTTGAGGGGAGAAGGGGTGACGCTCCGGCGAGCTCCGCTACGAGTCCGCGTTTTCGTCCAGGTCGCTCCCGCCGGGCAGGGCTTCTGCGCTGGGCCGTCCCCAGAAGATATGCACTAAAAGACCAATCGGTCCGAGCACGGGAACCTGTGGGGTGATCGCGCTGGGGATTCCGACGATTCGTAAGATCGTCCTCGCAAGTCGTGCCGGTCGGCTGTCTGTACCCAAGAGTCGTGGAGAGAGGCCCGACAACACGGCCAATCCCGTCCCGGCGACTGCGAGCACGCTACTCGGCACCAGGATGAGGAGGTTGATGATGCCGTCCACCCACTCAACCGGTGTTTGCGGGTCGAACCCCAGGGGCAGCGAGAGATAGATGCCGAACAGCCCGAGGGCGGCGACGAGGGCGTATTGAAGAGTCGGACGACATAACAAGAAGCCAGGCAGGTCGTCCGGTTGGTCTTCGCTGTCGTTCAAGCGTGGTCCTTTTCTCTGGCCACACTTCCTCGGCCAGCCAGGGTGGTCGCTAGCGTGGTGTGAGCTTGCTGCCGTGAAGATCGCCACGGACCCTGCCGAGGCGCATTAATCCGGCAGGGTAGCCTCGCGCAGGCGCTCAAGTCGTTCCCGTTCCTCGGTTTCCACCGCGTCGAGTTCATCCAGCATCGAATCCACGTCCGTGAGGTGTGTGTCTTCCTGATACACACCGCTGAGCTCGCTCTCCGGCTCCAACTCCCCAGCCTCGAAGAGCGACCAGATCTCGCCGTCATAGCGCGTCGCCAGCAGTTCCGGCGCATACAGACCATAGTACGCGGTGATTTTGGTGACATCGCGGGCAAAGAAACGCGCGGCATTGTTGTTCCCCGCGGCGTTGATGACCTGCGGCAGGTCGATGATCACCGGCCCGTCCTCGTTCACCAGCACATTAAATTCGGACAGGTCGCCGTGCACCAATCCGGCGCAAAGCATACGCGTCACGTAGCGCATCATCACCGCGTGGTCCGCCAGCGCCTGCTCAGAGGACAGCGAGACATCGCCCAGCCGCGGAGCCTCGTTGCCTTCGCCGTCGAGGATCAATTCCATCAGCAGCACACCATCGAAACAGCCGTAGGGCTGTGGTACGCGTACCCCTGCGTCGATGAGTTTATGGAGCGCATCGAGCTCGGCAGTCTGCCACACCTGCTCTTGCTGGTCACGTCCGAAACGGGACCCCTTTTCCATCGCGCGCGCGCGGCGGCTGTTGCGCACCTTGCGCCCCTCCCGGTATTGCACCGCCTTCTTGAAGCCCCGCTTGTCAGCTTCCTTGTATACCTTGGCGCAGCGGATCTCATCGCCACAGCGCACCGCGAAGACATCGGCTTCCTTGCCGCTCATCAGCCGGCGGATGACTTCATCCACCAATCCGAGGTCGACCAGTGGCTGGATGCGTCTTGGGATTTTCATCGCGGACTTATACCTGGGTGGTGTCGGGAATGGATAGGAATCCAACCGACTCTTGGTCCAAGAGCCAAGCTATTGCGTGCAGCGATGGAGGGTCCCGTAGCAGGAAAGGTCGCACAGCCCGGTCATTCTCGACAGCGTGTGATTTCCATCCCGAAGCGGGTGCCTTGGCTCCGCGACTCCGTGGAAGACGGGATGATCGTAGAGTAGACGGGTCGCAGTCCTATAGGCGACGGGCCGTCTGACGAGTGTTCGCTCGAGTCGGATCGACCGCATAGGTTCGCCTACGCTCCTTTTCCGGGCTGAACCGCTCCCGGGAAAATGGAACCCTTGGTTCGTATCGCAGCACGTTTGCGAGACTCAGTGCTCAGGTGGGAGGAGCTTGAACGTGAAAAGTGGCGTCCGGACTTTGAGGGTACGATGAGATTGTTCGTGTTTGGCTTTGCGTGCGTGTTCATCATGGGTGCGTGCGGTTCGGAGGATCAGAGCCGAAATGGCCAGGTCGGCGAGACCGCTGGCGACACCACCGTGCCCGAGTGGTGCGACGCTTTGCCGCGTGCTGGCTATGCGGGTCTCGAACCGATCGAAGTGGACTCGGACTGGTTCGAGGTCTGGGATGTCGGTGACGGGGTGGTGAAAGACAGCTTCGCTTCGCCATTCTGCGAGCCGTCGCACTCCCCGGCGTCGTGGGACCGGATCGTCGTCGCCCTTCGACCGGGTGGCCGATTCACGGGGGGCGTCCGCGCTGGGGTCAGTGTTAACGTGAGCGGCCTTCCGGTGGACGGCCGATGAAGGAGCGTGACGGGAGGTCCGTACCCGACAACGACGGTCCACGGACTCGGACTCAGCCCCAGAATACACAAAACGGTCGCGTCCAAACCGGAGCCCCATTAGCTTGTGGTCCCTGGTGGAAACAAGTGATTCCACCGACACGTAGGGTCGATACGGTTCAAAACGACTGAGCACCGTAGCAAGAACGCTCACCGCACGGAGTTGCGCATGGTAACGCGAGAGGATCTCGAAAGTTTTCTGATCCGACTAAACGAAGAATACGAAGAGATTGACGAGGGAATGTTCCTGGTGCGCCACAGCGTCAGTGGATTCCCGATCGTCCTTCACTATTCGTCCCCCCTCCTTATTCTCCGGATGAAGGTCATGGACCTGACGGAGGAGCAGGGGAGTAAGGAGTTGTACCGCACCCTCCTCGAGCTCAACGCCAGCGATGTCGTGCATGGCTCGTATGGTCTCGAAGACGGGGAGCTGATTCTCAGCGACACGCTTGAGCTGGAGACGTTGGATTTCGGCGAGCTCCAGGCTTCCGTGGAAAGCATTCAACTTGCCGCATCCGGTCATCTCGATCGGATCCGGTCTCTCGCCGTCGCGGCGGAGGGTTGATCGATGGGCATTTTTACGAAGTTCTCAACTCTTCTCAAATCGAACATCAATGATCTGATCAACCGGGCCGAAAACCCGGAGAAGATGCTCAATCAGATCATCCTCGACATGCGTGATCAGCTCGCGAAGGCCAAGCGTGAAGTCGCTGCCGCCATCGCAGATGAACGCAAGCTGAGGAAGTCGCTCGACGATGAGATCAAGCAGGCCCGCGATTGGGAGCAGCGCGCGGTCATAGCGGTCAAGGAAGGGCGCGACGACTTGGCTAAGCAGGCGCTCATGCGTCAGCAGGAGCACGCCGAACGCGCCGCGACCCTCGATCAGACCTGGCGCAATCAGGCGGGTGAGACCGAGAAGCTCAAGGGCTCGCTCCGTCAGCTGAACGACAAGATCGAGGAGGCGAAGCGCAAGCGGAATCTCCTTATCGCCAAGCAAAAAAGGGCGCAGGCTCAGAAGCGGATCCACGAGACCATGTCCGGTCTTTCGGATACCTCCGCCTTCGAGGCCTTCAACCGCATGGCGGACAAGATCGAGGAAACCGAGCGCCAGAGCCTTGCGGCTGTCGAGGTCGATGAGGCTCTGACCTTCGATTCGCTCGAGGACCAGTTCGTGAAACTGGAGGCAGGCTCGGAAGGATCAAGTGCCGATGATCGCCTGCTCGCCCTCAAGCAGCAGATGGGCTTTCTGCCCGCCGGATCCACCGAAGCGCCCAAGCAGTTGGGCGATGGTGACGAGGATGAGGCCACCGAAGTCGAGGCCGACGTGGAGTCGGTTGCCGAGCCAGACAAGGAGACCGAGGAGCAGAGGTCGCTTGCCGAGGCGGAGCTCCTGGAGCAGTTCAAGAATCTGGAGAACAGCGCCGAGGCTTAGTGTGGTGTATCAAAAATGTCTCGGCCATTCGAACGCCGATGCATCCGGCCCTGCTTCGTTGCCCCGAGTCGGGATAACGCTGCTATCCCTCGTCGTGGCGCCTTGCACGATCCGGCGCCTCGGCGCTCTCGGTGGCTCGGGAACTTTTGAAACACTACACTGGAAGGCTGTTGAAGAAGTGCGACGGGGCCGGATCCTTCGGGATGCGGCCCCGTTTTTCATTTGCGACTCACGCCGATCGGGGTTGCGGCGTGATAGGGGGTTGGAGATTCTGACTCCGCACCGCCATTCGCCTTCAACGAGTTCCTGCCTTGAGCATTGTTTATCTGAACGGCAGCTATCTGCCGGCCTCCGAGGCGACGGTCAGCGTCAACGACCGTGGCTTCCTGTTCGCTGACGGTATCTACGAAGTCACGCCGGCCTACCGTGGGCGCTTTTTTCTGCTGGACCGACATCGCGAGCGGCTCCTGAAGGGGCTGTGCGAACTTCGCATCGACTGGAGCACCGCTGAACTCCAGCAGCTACACGACGACCTGCTCCGCAAGAACCAGCTGGAGAACGAAGAAGTCTCGATCGTCTATTTGCAGGTGACGCGAGGTGCGGCGCCCCGGACGCATGCCTTCCCCAAGGAGCCCGTCGCGCCGACGGTGTACGCATACGCCAAGGCCTACCCTCGCCCGCCGGCAGCCCGCTGGGATCACGGCTTTGAAGCCATCACGGTGCCAGACCGGCGCTGGGTTCGGGCCGATATCAAGACCATCGGCCTCCTCCCGAACGTCCTGGCCCAGCAGGCGGCAGTCGAAGCCGGCGTGGATGATGCGCTCCTGGTAAAGGACGGCGTGGCCCTTGAGGGTGCCCACAACAACTTCTTCGCCGTGTTTGGCGACACCGTGGTCACTCATCCAAAGTCCAACTGCATCCTGCACGGCATCACCCGCGCGTATCTGATCGAGATGGCGGCCGAGATCGGCGTAAAGGTCGTCGAACGGCCCATTCAGCTCGAAGAGATGGAGCGTGCCACGGAGGCCTTCTTCACCGGCACGACCACCGAGGTGCGCCCGACCGTCCGGATCGATGGACGCCCCGTCGGGGACGGCGAGGTCGGCCCGGTTACGCGGCGGTTGTCCGAGGCGTTCGTGGAGAGAGTGACGCGTTTCGCGGCGGGCGGCGACTGACCTTGGTCGCAGCCCGACGGATAGCCGCCTCGCTGGCCCTGACTGCAGTCCTGGCCGGCACCGGCTGCATTCCGGCGCTGCAGGAGAGTGATTTTCAGACCGGATCCGCCGCCCTCGACTGCTGCCAGAGGGCCGACGGTCCGGTTGAACTCCGCTACCTGGGGGTCGGTGGATGGCTGATCTCGTCGGCACACGGCCAGATCATGACCGCGCCGCTCTTTACCAACCCCGGGATGTTAAAGGCGGGCTTCGGCAATTTCCGTTCGGACACGCTCCGGATTGAAGAAGGCCTCCGATTCACCGGAGCAGGGGACCTCTCGGGAGTTCAGGCCATCCTGGTCGGGCATGGGCACTACGACCATCTGATGGACGTCCCCTGGGTCGTCGCACGCCACGCGCCTCGCGCCGTGGTCATGTCTACCACGACCGCTCGGATCCAGATCGAGCGCCAGGCCGAACAGCTGGGGATCTCCGCCGACCGGCTGATCGACGTATCGGGTCAGGTCGCCACCAATCTGGTGCCCGGCCAGTGGATTCCGGTCGGGGCAGCGTTCCGTGTGCTCCCCATCTATTCCGACCACGCGCCACATCTGGCCGGGATCACGCTCTACAGCGGAGTCCGAGAGACCCCGATGCCGGTCGAACCCCGGGCCGCCAACGAATGGTTGGACGGCGAAACCATCGCCTGGCTCATCGACGTCCTGAATGCGGACGGCTCCGTCGGGATGCGGATCTACTATCAGGACGCCGTCGCTCGGGAGCCCATGGGGCAGGTGCCACCCCCCGAGATCCTGGGTGACGAAATCGGGGTCGACGTGGCCATCATCGTGCCCGCCACCTATGCCGAGGTCGATTGGCATCCTGAAGCGATCCTGGAGAACACCGAAGCCAGCCACGTGCTCCTGGGTCATTGGGAGAACTTCTTCGCCCCAGTTCTCGACTTGGCGTCGCCCGTCATGTTCACCCTGTTGCCGGACTTCGTCGCCCGCCTGCGCCGCGCGACGGACTGCGATGACACCTGCTGGGACCTGCCCATGCCGGGGGCGAGCTTCGTCTTTGGCGGCGGAACGCCCTAAGGATAAATGCGGTACGGCCCATTCGCCGCCGCAAACGCTGCGGCCTGCGCTTCCCACTCGGCCAGCAGATCGGCGAGCGCGCCAGCATCGCCCGACTCGATCGTTAACCGCAGCGCATCGGTGCCAGCCAGACGATCGAAGTGGCTTTCGTTCCAGTCCCAGTCACCACCGGCCATCCGGCGGGCGGCGCTGAGCGTGGCCACCGCGGCCCGAACGGGGTCGTAGCTTCCGACGTCGGTTGCGACGAACCGCACGCCCTCGACCTCCACACCTGAGAACTTGCCGTCACCAGCGTTCACCGGCGTGAACCGGACCGGTTCGAAGCGCGTGCCGGGGAGTGCCAGCGCATTGAGTTCGGCGGCCAGCGCCTCTCCGTCCAGGAAGGGAGCACCGACCCATTCAAAGGCCCGATCGGTGCCGCGTCCGACGGACAGGTTCGTCCCTTCGAACAGGCAGGTGCCAGGGTAGTGCAGCGCACTGACCACGCTGGGCATGTTCGGGGAAGGTGCCCGCCACGGCAGGCCGGTGCTTTCCCAGCTGCTGGCGCGAGTCCAACCCTCCGCCGGCACCACGTGCAGGTCAGCGCCGAAGTCCTGGGTGTCGTTGACCCATCGCGCCATCTCTCCCGGCGTCATGCCGTGTCGCATCGGCACCGCGTAGAGTCCGACAAACGACGAATACTCCGGATCAAGGACGCTGCCCTGTACCCGTTCGCCACCGATCGGGTTGGGGCGATCCAGCACCACAAAGGGGATGCCGGCCTGCGCCGCCGCCTGCATGGAAAGCGACATGGTCCAGACGTAGGTGTAGTAGCGGGTCCCGATGTCCTGAATGTCGAATACCAGCACGTCCACGCCTTCGAGCATTTCGGGGGAGGGCGCCAGCGTGCTCCCGTAGAGCGAGAAGATCGGCAGGCCCGTAGCATCGTCCAGGCCGTCGTCCACCTTCTCGCCCGCCTCGGCCTCGCCTCTGAGCCCGTGTTCGGGCCCGTACAACGCGACCAGGTCGACCATCGGATGCTCGTGGAGCAGGTCGATAGTCGAGCGCTCCACGCCATCCACGGTCAGGAAGCCCGTGTGATTGGTGATCAGCCCGACGCGGTGACCGGATAAAAGGTGCAGCGAGTCCGCCAGAAGTACCTCAATGCCGGGTCGGACCTGGGCCTGAGCGTCGGCATTGGAGGTCGCATCGGAGGTCGCATCGGACAATCCAGCCTGCGCTGGGGTACACGACAACAGCGCCAGTCCGGCGATCAAGCAGGATTGTGAGGCCCTGAAGGAGGTCATACGTTGCCAGCCTCAGCGGGGAATGCGCGCTCTCGCACGATTTGTGCAAGAGGCGTGTGGTGTATCGAGAGTTCGCGAGCCACCGAGAACGTCGAGGCACCGAATCCTGCGAGGCGCCACGACGAGGGATAGCAGCGCTATCCCGACTCGGGGCAACGAAGCGGGGCCGGATGCATCGATGTTCGAATGGCCGAGACACTTTCGTTACACCACACTTTTGAAACATCGGGCTGGCGTCGGGGGTCGTCAAACAGCGCAGCACCACCCTCATTCATCCGTCGTTCCAACCTTCCACATCACGGGCATCAATGCCGATCCGGATCCGCCTCCAGATCCTCGCGCTTTTCTTTCTTTCGCTTACATCATGCCGCTCGGTAGCCCCGGTACTTCCGGCGCCTGAACCGACGCCCGAAGAAGTTGTGGTCGAGGTTCCGACACCCGCAGCCACCGACACGCCGATGGTCCCGCCGGTTTCCGATGCGGAGCCGGCCCCGCCCGTTCCGATGATGGACCGGCAGCCGTGGGCGGAGCGGATGCTGGACTCGCTGACGCTTCGGCAGAAGGTGGGGCAGCTGATGATGCCTTTCGTGCTTGGGGACTACGCTCCCGAGGGCACGAGTTCGCACGACCGCGTGCACGGTTACATCATGGATGAGGAGATCGGCGGGCTGATCGTTTCAGTGGGATCGCCCACCGATGTTGCGGTCAAACTCAACGACTTTCAGACCCACTCCCGACTGCCCCTCCTGATTGCGGCGGACCTGGAAACGGGGGCCGGCTTTCGGCTGACCGGAGCGGTGCACTCGCCCACCAACATCGTGCTGGGTGGGGCGACGAATTTCCCGAACCTGATGGCGCTCGGGGCGGCAGATGATCCCGAACTGGCCTACGAGATGGGCAAGATCACGGCGCTTGAGGCCCGGGCCGTCGGCATTCATGTGCCCTTCGCGCCGGTGCTCGACGTCAACAACAATCCAGAAAATCCCATCATCAACGTCCGCTCCTTCGGTGAAGATCCGGCTCAGGTGGCGACCCTGGGCGCGGCGTTCGTTCGCGGGATTCAGGACCACGGCGGGATCGCGACCGGCAAGCACTTTCCCGGCCATGGAGACACCGACATGGACTCCCACATCGGTCTCCCGGTGATTCGGGCGTCGTCGGCGCGGATGGACTCACTGGAACTGGTACCGTTCCGGGCCGCCATCGCCGCTGGCCTGGGTGGAATGATGACGGCGCACATCACCGTGCCCTCGCTCAACGGCGGCGGCGACCTTCCTGCCACGCTTTCCTACGATGTGCTGACAGGTGTTCTGCGCGATCGACTGGGCTTTGAAGGTCTGGTCTTTACCGATGCCATGGACATGGGCGCCATCGACCGGACCTACGGCCGTGGTGAGGCTGCCGTGATGGCGATCGAGGCGGGCGCCGACGTGATTCTGATGCCACCCTCCGTGACGGCCGCGATCAATGGGATCGTCCAGGCGGTCCAGTCCGGTCGCCTCAGCGAGGAGCGGATCGACGTCTCTGTCCTGAAGCTGCTGCGTGCCAAGGAAGGCCTTGGACTGGATCGTGAGCGGACCGTGCCCCTGGATAATTTGCCCAGGGTGGTCGGGATCCCGGCGCACACCGAGGTCGCCGCAACTGTGGCGCGACGTTCGATCACGCTCCTGCGCAACGAGCGGAACCTGCTTCCGCTGCTGGGCACACGGACCGCGCGGGTCATGTCGGTCAGCTACCGTCGCCAGAATGACCTTTTGGCGGGTCGCTATTTCAATTCCGCCCTCCGGGCCCGGTACCCACGGCTCTCTGCGGTGGACGTGACGCGTGATTCAGACCCCCGGGTCTACGCCGCGCTGCTCAGCCAGGCCCGCAACACGAACCTGGTTGTCATCTCGACTTACGTGACCGTGGTTTCGTCTTCCGGAACGGTGGCGCTTCCCGAGGAGACGTCGGGCTTTATCGAGGCGCTGGCGGCGGCGGGCATCCCGCACATCGTGATCGCGTTCGGCAATCCGTACCTGCTGCGCGAGTTCCCGAATGCGCAGGCTTACATGGTGGCTTGGAGCGGAAGCGAAGCCAGCCAACGTGCCGCCGCAGGTGCTCTCTTCGGGGAGTTCGGTCTGACGGGTCGCAGTCCCACTCGCATCCCGCCCTTCTTTGAGATTGGCGACGGTATCATGATGCCGCCTCGCAATACGGGACGTTGAGGCCATGATGCCGGGATCCCGTCGCGGGACAGTCGGGAGAACGCTGTCGCGTATCCTCCTCGTGATGGCGTTCGCGGCCGTCGCGGCTTGCAGTCCGGCTGCTCTCCCGGCTCAGGCCGACGAACTGAGGGTCGGAAATGAGGTCGCCCCGGAGTGGGTCGGAATGAACAGCGAGGCGCTCCGCCAGCTGGATTCAATGATCGACTCGGCTCTCGTGGCGGGGGTGGCACCCGGCGCGGCCCTGGTGGTGGGTCGGCATGGCCGCATCGTGCGCATGCGGGGATACGGTACCCTCGATGGCCCGGGGACTGCGGCGGTCACGCCAGAAACCATCTGGGACATGGCCTCCCTGACCAAGGTCATCGGCACCACCACTGCCGTCATGCAGTTGATCGACGCCGGCCGACTGTCGCTGGACGACCGGGTGGTTCAGTACCTGCCCTGGTGGTCGGAGGGTGATGCGCGAAAGGCGCAGGTGACGGTCCGCCAACTGCTGCTGCACCGAGCGGGGCTGCCAGCCTTTCGACGCTGGTTTCTGGAGATGGAGGGGCGGCCCGCATACATCGAGGCCATCGGCGCCGAACCGCTTGAAGCCGACCCGGGCGGTGCCACGGTCTATTCCGATATCGGCGTGATGACTCTTGCCCTGATTGTCGAAGAGATCAGCGGCAACCGCCTGGATGCCTATCTGGAGGACGCCCTTTTCGCGCCGCTGGGAATGAGCGACACCGGCTTCCTCCCGGCCCCCGAACTGCGGTCCCGGATCGCGCCGACCGAGATTGATGAATTGCGTGGTGGAAAAATGCATGGCCGCGTTCATGACGAAAACGCCGACGCATTCGGCGGTGTCGCCGGCCACGCCGGTCTGTTCAGCTCGGGCCAGGACTTGGCGGTCTTCGCCCAGCTGATGCTTGACCAGGGTGAGGTGCGCGAGTGTGATCCATCACAGATAGGTGCGCCGTGTCGCATCAGTGCCGCCGGAGGAGAGCGGCTTGTTCAGTCCGCCACCATCGAGCAGTTCACCCGTCGCTTTGACGACAGTTCGAGCCGCGCCTTCGGATGGGACACGCCGGAGGGCCGGTCGTCCGCCGGAGCCTTCTTCGGTCGCGGGGCTTTCGGCCACACCGGCTATACCGGCACCTCCATCTGGATCGATCCTGATCTGGACCTGTTCGTGATTCTGCTGACCAACCGCGTAAATCCGACGCGTGACAACAGCCGACACGTTCCGTTCCGCCGGGCGGTTCACGATGCCGTGGCCCAGTCCATCACCGACATGCCGGTCACACGCCGCGAATCTGGCCAGTACTCACCGGAAAACTGATGGCGATCACCACCCTCGACCTGACGGTTCTGATCGTCTACATGGCTGCCGTCACGCTATGGGGCGCCTGGCTGGGACGAGGCGCCAAGGGCGCCACCGACTACTTCCTGGGCAGCCGCGAGCTCCCTTGGTGGGCCGTTCTGCTTTCGGTGGTGGCGACCGAGACCAGCACGCTCACCTTTCTGAGCATCCCCGGGGTGGCCTACCTGGGAACACTGACCTTCCTGCAGCTCACGCTGGGCTATGTGGTCGGTCGGGTTCTGGTGGCCACCTTTCTGCTTCCCGCCTATCACGCGGGTTCGCTGACCACCGCATACGAGCTCCTCGACACCCGGTTTGGTGGTGAAACGCGTCGGTTCGCTTCCGGGATCTTCATGGCCACCCGGCTCCTGGCGGATTCGGTTCGGCTCTTTGCGACCGCGATTCCGCTCGCGCTGATCACCGGCTGGCCCTATCCGATCTCGATCGCCGTTATCGGCGTAATGACCCTGATCTACACCTACCTTGGCGGGATCAAAGCGGTAGTCTGGATCGACGCGGTTCAAATGATCCTGTATCTCGGTGGTGCGCTGGTGGCCGCTGTGGCCCTGCAAGGCCTGGTCCCCGGTGGTTGGGGTGAGATCCTGAGCCAGGCGGGCGAGGCCGGGAAGCTGCAGATGTTCGACCTGAGCTTTGACCCGGGCGTGGCCTACACGCTTTGGGCCGGTGTGCTGGGCGGCGCCGTCTTCTCCATGGCATCGCATGGCACGGACCAGTTGATCGTGCAGCGGATTCTGACCACGCGGACGCTGCGCGAGTCGCAGTGGGCCATGATCGGCTCGGGTATCGGGGCGCTGATTCAGTTCCTGGTCTTCCTGATGATCGGCCTGGGTCTGTGGGTCTTCTACGCCGGCGCCGAGTTCACTCGCAGTGATGAAATCTTCGCCACCTTCATCGTCCAGTCGCTGCCCTCGGGTGTGACCGGCCTGCTCATCGCGGGTGTCTTTGCGGCCGCGATGTCGTCGCTGTCGTCGTCGATCAACGCCCTCGCTTCCTCCAGCGTTTACGATTTCTGGGCGCCGGCGGTGGGCGCGGTTGGAGACGAGGCGCGTACGCTCAAAGCCGGGCGGGTGTTCACACTCATCTGGGCCGGACTCCTGATCGCCGGAGCGATTGTCTTTCTTCGGCTGAACGAGGGCTCGGCCGCGGTCGAAGTCGCGCTGGCGATCGCTTCACTGGTCTACGGTGGCCTCCTTGGCGCATTCCTTCTGGGGATTCGATCCAAGAAGGCCGACGGCCGTTCGGTGCGCCTGGGGATGGCGGTCGGGATCGGTACCGTCACCCTGATGTGGCTGTTCGCACGGTCAGCGGTGGCCTGGCCCTGGTATGTGCCGATCGGCGCTTCCATCACCATCGCGATCGGCATTCTCCTGGGCCGCGGCGGCAGTCCGGGCGAGCCGCCTCATGCGACACGCGGCGCGGAAACATCGGATCACGACCGTTGATCTCGACACCTTTCAAGCCGACACTCTCTTCCGTCAGTTGGATCCCAGCCGGAGAACCATCTTGAGTCGCTATTTCGTGGGTGTAGACGGCGGGGCCACTCGGACTGGTGCGGTCGTCGTGGACGAGAATGAACAGGCTCTGGGCCGCGCCGAAGGGCCGGCGTCGATCGTCGATCCGCGCGCTCCTGAACGTTCCGCGGAGGTGATTACCGCGACGATCCGCGAGGCCGCCGAGAAGGCGGGGATCCCGATGCCCTGCGACGGCGTCTGGGTGGGCGTAGCCGGTGCTGGCCGCGAGACGGTGCGGACTGGTTTGAGGATGGAGTTGGACCGACACGACTTGGCCACTGCAATCGAGGTGGGTACCGATGTCGAGGCTGCCTTCGAGGACGCCTTCGGGGAGGCCCCGGGCATTCTGATCGTTTCCGGAACGGGATCGATTGGCTGGGGACGCTCTGAAGCTGGCGTGGTCGGGCGAGTCGGAGGCTGGGGCTCACTGCTCGGTGACGAAGGCTCCGGCTACGCCATCGGCCTCGAGGGTCTTAAGCGGGTCGCCCGCGACGCGGATGGGCGAGGGGATCAGACCCGGCTGGAGGAGGCCTTTCTTGAAGCGCTCGGGCTGCCCGATGTGGAGGAACTCGCCCACTGGGCCGCCGGTGCCACCAAGGCCGACATCGCTTCCCTGGTGCCGGTCGTGGCCGAATGCACACGCGAAGGGGATGCGGTCGCGGGCGAGATCCTGGTGGAGGCCGTGGAAGAACTGGAAGGCCACGTGCTCACCCTTCTGGGCAATCTGGGTCCCTGGTCCGCAAAGCCGTCTGTCGCGCTGACCGGCGGCCTGCTTGATCCCGGGGGTCCGCTTCGGCGTGGCATGGAAGCGATGCTTCGGCAGCACCGCATCAACCTGGTTGCTCGACGCCTCGACCCCGCCATGGGTGCGGCCAAACGCGCCCTGAGACTCGGAAACGCCCAAGCTTGAGCACGCACTGGGGAATCGATTTCGGGACCTCGAACACAACTGTCTCGGAAGATCGCTCGGAGAGCTCGCGAATTGTCAATCTGCCCGGGCTGGCCAAGCTCGAGGCGATCCTCCACGAACGCGACATGATTGCCGAAGTCCGAGGCCTGCTCGAACGACTGATGGAGGAAGCGGCCAATCGGGAAGGCGGGTCCACCGTTGATGTGGACGACGTCCTTCTGGAAGGCGGCTCCACGCTGCTGCCGGGGGTCCGAGATGCGATCGGTGAGGTCTTTGGGCGCGACCGTGTGCGGGAGTGGCTGCCCTTTGAGAGCGTGGCTCGCGGAGCCTGCATTTTCGCGGGCGGGGGCCGCGTCGATGATTTCGTCTATCACGACTACAGAGTCCGGGTTCGCCGGAGCGACGGCCGCGAGGAGTACGAACTCCTGATCGAAAGCGGGACCCGCTTCCCGACGCCCGACGATCATGTGGTTCGCTACTACGCCTCCGGTTTTGATGGTCAAAGGGCGCTCCACCTGTTCGTGTCGGGAGTCGGACGCGTTGCCGGCCGTTCGGTCGCATGGCAGGAACGCGAAAACGGCAACCGCTACTGGGTGCCCGGCACAGACGGTGAGCGAGCGTTCTGTCCCTGCCTGAACGAGTCGGATCCCGATATCCAGTTGAATCCGGCGGGGAAAGGGACCGCTCCCCGCTTGCGCGTCTCCTTCATGATCGATGCGGACCGCTGGCTATGTGCCACCGTGCACGATCTGGAGCGGAAACAAGACCTGCGAGTGCGTGAGCCCGTGGTGAGGCTCTTGTGAGTTCGAGGATTCCGGGAGTCGGTGACGTCGCCCGCCTCGAGCGAGCGTGGAAACGGGTTGCCAGGGAGACCGGCGGGCGCTTCGGTCGCACGGGCTTCGGCGGCAGCCCGGTGATGGAGATTCCGATGGGGAAGACCCACGCGCTCTTCGACCTTCGGGGCTCTGACTTCGGTGCCTTCACACGGGCACGGGTTCCGTTCCATTCGGCAGAAGGCTTTTCCTTTGGCCTTTCTGACGAGGGCCGAGTTGCATCGTTTTTCAAATCGCTCGGATTCGTGCAGAACATCGTCATCGGCCACGAGGCATTCGATTGACGCTTCCTGGTAAAGGGGGCCCCGGCATGGAAAGTTCGAGCCATCCTCGAGTGACTCGCGACTGCCCAGGTCAGCCGGTGCGAACGAGCCGGATTGACCCGGGTGCATCGGCGTTCGAATGGCCGAGACACTTTTGATACACCACACTAGCCCATTGAAAGCCGGGGGCCCGCCGCCTACCTCAGCGCGTCTTCCAGCGCCGTCGCGGCATCCGTGGACGCATCGCGGTACTTCACGATCATGGGCGCATACAGGCTCAACCCCAGACGCTCCGCCATTTCGCCCCGGGCAGGGCGCGCACCCGGCACGACGACTGCTCCGGCGGGAATGCTGAGCGGTTGATCGGCACTCGCACGATAGGTGGTGTTCTTCACCAGATCGTAGACCGTGGTCGACGCGGTCAGTTGGAGGCCCGGTGCGAGTACCGCGCGGGTTCCAACCAGGGTGCCCTCGAACACGCCGGTGTTTCCACCGACCATGACTTCGTCCTCGATCACCACGGGGCGCAGGCCGATCGGCTCGAGCACGCCGCCCAACTGAGCGCCTGCGGAAAGGTGGACCCGCTTGCCCACCTGAGCGCACGATCCGACCAGGGCGTGCGAATCGATCATCGCGCCCTCATCCACGTAGGCCCCAATGTTGATGTAGGCCGGCGGCATCACCACCACGCCACGGGCCAGAAAAGACCCCGCCCGGACGGACGTTCCACCTGGGACGATGCGAACACCTTCCCGCTGGGGATCGGTGTTGCGAAGGGGGAGGGTGTCGCGGTCAGCGAAGCGAAAGACGCTCCCGTTAAAGTCCGGATTGGACGCAAAAGGGAACGGCTCGAACGGCTTGGTATCGCCCAGACGGAAGGCCAGAAGAATGCCCTGTTTGACCCAGGTCACCGCCTGCCATCCAGCGTCGGTCTTCTCCGCAGCCCGGACCTGGCCGTGGTCCAGCGCCCAGATCAGGTCAGAAACGGTCGCTCGGGCGGCCGCTCGGTCTTGGCCGTGCTCAAAGTCCGGATCAGCGAAGGCGGACTCGATGCGGCGGCGCAGATCAGCGGTGTCGACGGGGGGGTGCGGCTGGGTCATGAGCTGACGGGGGTAAGTCCGGCGTGCCGCAGAGCGGCGGCCAGGCGGGTTCGGGTCTCGGGAAGAATCGGAGCGAGCGGAGCACGCAGGTGCGCCGGGAAGTAGCCCAGCAACTCCATCGCCGTCTTGACCGGTCCGGGGTTGGTTTCGGCGAAGTTGGCGCCGATCAGTGGAAGCAGACTGTACAGAAGCTCCTGCCCCTCTTTCAGATTGCCATCACGGCCGGCCCGTATCATGGCCGCGGTCTGCCCGGGCGCCTCATTGGCGACCACCGAAATCAGGCCGTCACCCCCGACCGCCATTACGGCCAAACCGAGATCGTCATCACCGGAGAGCACGGCAAAGCCCTCTGGGCGTCCCGCCACCAGATCCATAATCTGATCCAGTCGGCCGGCGGCCTCCTTCACCCCGACCAACGCCGAGATCGCCGCGGCCAGCGAGAGCACCACCGACGGGACCACATTCGCACCGGTTCGACCCGGCACGTTGTACAGCACGATGGGCAGACCGACTTCGCCAATCCGACTGTAGTGCAGTTCCAGGCCGGCAGGAGATGGCTTGTTGTAGTAGGGCGTGACCACCAGGACGCCGTCCGCTCCGGCTTCTTTGGCACCCTTGGCCAGCTCGACTGCCGTGGCCGTCGAATTGCTACCTGCGCCAGCCAGCACGGGCACGCGACCCGCCGCGACTTCCACGACCTGACGAATCACGGCCTTCTGTTCGGCCCCGGTCAGCGTCGCGCTCTCTCCGGTCGTGCCGCAGGGGACCAAGTACTCGACCCCGGCCGCGATGCAGCGCTCGGCATGTTCGGCCAGGAGGCCAAAGTCCACCTGGTCGTCGGAGGTCAGCGGTGTGACGAGAGCGGGGGCAGTCCCCCTGAATGCAGTTCCGTCCATGATCGGACTATTCGGTCAGAGTCAGCGTTCGCCCAGACGGGTATCGAGCAGGTCGTCCAGCGTGTACACTCCCGTGCGTCCCTTGAGCCAGACCGCGGCGGTCAGGGCACCCCGGGCGAATCCATTTCGCGAGCGGGCGTCATGCCGGAGTTCGATCCGGTCGTCGGGTCCATCGAAGGAAAGAATGTGCGTTCCGGGCACATGGCCCTCGCGCGCGCTCGACACACCCAGAACCTCGGGATCGCCCGGTCCGCCCGGGGGGTCCACCGCCCAGCTTTCCTTGCGGGCGGACTGACCCAGAATGTCTTCAGCCAGCGCGACGGCGGTGCCTGACGGGGAATCCACCTTGTATCGATGATGGATCTCGTGCAGGTGCATGTCGTAGTCCTCGACCGAGTCCACGATCAGAGCGGCGTGCCGGACCATGCGGCGAAAGAGCGCCACACCGATCGAGAAGTTCGGAGAGTGGAGCAAGCCGGTGCCGGCGGCTGCGACGGCACGGGACACACCTCCCAGCTCGTCCTGCCAACCCGTGGTGCCGGAGATCACGTCGACGCCCAGCGCTGCCAGCGTTCGGATCACGGCAGGCGCAGCGGCCGGAGCGGTGAAATCGATTGCCACTTCGGCGTCGGCCAGTCCTTCGCGGTCCAGGCGAGCGTCGCGATCCAGGTGCGCCACAACTTCGCACCCCATCTCCGGCGCGAGCGCCTCAAGCGCATGACCCATCCGGCCATATCCGACGATTGCGATCTTCATGCCTGCTTCTCCACACCCGATCCGGAAAGCCGTCCTTCTACCAGCTCCCGGTGAAGGCGCACGACCATCTCGCGCGCCTCAGATCCGTCCACGACAAAGCTCAACGACACATCAGACGCCTGCGAGATCAGGTGCACGGGGGTAAAGGCCACGGTGCGGAAGACCCTGGCGTCAAACCCCGGCTCCTTGAGGAGTCCGCTTCCCACCACGGTAACCGTCGCCAGCCCCGTGCGAACCTCCACATCGGCGACCTCGCCCAGCGCCTCGGCGACCTCATCAATCCGCTCGTCTCCGTCCAGGGTGAAAGCCGTGGAGGTGTGCGAGGTCGCGACCAGATCGACCGGTAGCGCGTGCTGGTTCATGATCTCGAAGACGCGGGCCAGAAAGCCGTAGGGCAGAGCGGCCGGACGCGATCGAACCTTGATCAGCGTCACATTCGACTTGTGCGCCACCGCCGCAATCTCCGGCCCACCCCAGCGTTCCTTGAGAATCAGGGTGCCGGGGCGTTCGGGGAAAAAGGTCGAGCGGATCCGGACTGGCACGCCGCGCGAGACCGCCTGCTTGGCCGCTCCCGCGTGCAACACACCGGCGCCAAAGTAGGCCAGCTCGACGGCCTCCTCGAAGCCAAGGACATCCAGCACGCGCGGGGCCGCCACATGGCGAGGGTCCCCGGACATGATGCCATCGACGTCGGTCCAGATGTGCACGGAGTTGGCCCCAAGGGCTGCCCCGAGCAGGGTCGCCGTCAGATCGGATCCGCCTCGCCCCAGCGTCGTGGTGCGCCCATCGGCTGATGCGCCGACAAAACCCTGAACCACGGCGACCACGTTTTCGGCGATCAGGGGTGGGAGTATTGCTGCTGCGGCCGACGTGATCACTTCATCCTGCGGACGCGCCTCGCCGAATGAGTCGTCCGTGCGAATCAGTTCACGGGCATCCACCTGCTGGGCCGCCATCCCCCGGCTACGAAGCGCGGCTGTCAGCAACAGCGACGAGAGGTCCTCGCCAAGTGCCAGGATCCCGTCGGCTCGCGCCGCCGACGGCGGATCGTCCAGCAAGGTTGCGACCGCCGCGACTCTCGCCCGGATCCGGTCGCCGATCTCCGCCCCGCCCTCAGGGTGCAACGAGGCGACTTCATCGAGGACGCGAAGGTGGGACGATTCCAGATCGGCAAGCTTCGCCCGGCACTTCTCAAGCGTTTCGGGCGAGCACGCGACCAGCGCGGCCAATTCGTCGGTGGTATCGCCCATCGCGGACACGACTACGACCGGCGTTTCTCCCGACTGCTCGACCAGGCCAGCGACCATCTGCAAATGCTGCGCATCGCAGACGCTCGATCCGCCGAACTTCCAGACGACCGGGCCCGAGCGCTCGATCCCCGACTCAATCCCCGGCTCGATCCCCGGCTGAATCCGCGGCTCAATCACCGACTCAATCCCCGACTCAATCCCCGACTCAATCACCGTCTCGATCCCGCTCCGCCGACACGGCCCGTTCGGACCGCCAACTCGGCATTTGCGATTGCCGCCCCGGCGGCGCCGCGCTCCAGATTGTGGGCCAGCACCATGAAGCGCAGGCCATTCACCCGACACTCCCTGATGCGTCCCACCGTCACCGCCATGCCGCCGTCCACATCGCGATCCAGACGGGGCTGGGGGCGATCCGGATTGGTGATCACGCGCAGCGGCATCGCGGGCAGCGACGGCAACCCAAGTTCGGCCACGCGCCCCTTCCAGCTGTTCATGGCATCGACCGCGTGGGCCAGAGGCACCGACTCCGAGAGCCGAACCGAAACGTCGACCAGGTGGCCGTGAATGACCGGCACCCGGGTCGAGGTCGCGCTGACCGTGAACCCGGCCGCCTTCACATCATTCCCTTCCAGCGACCCCAGGATCTTCTGCGGCTCGCTCTCGATCTTCTCTTCCTCGTCCGCGATTCGGGGCAGGACGTTGTCGATCAGGGTGATCGAGCCCGGGCCTGGGAGGCCAGCACCCGAGACGGCCTGAAAAGTGGTGACGATGACCGATTCGATACCGAAAGCCTCCTGCAGGGGAGCCAGAGCCATCGTCATGGGGATGACGGCACAGTTCGGATTGGTCACGACCCCGCCGACAGGCGTGCCCGCCGGACCCAAGAGCTCAAGGTGACCCGGGTTGATCTCGGGAATGATCAGCGGCACACCCGGCATCATCCGGCCTGCGGAGGCGTTGCTGACCACCAGTTTGCCTGCCGCCGCCAGTCGGGCCTCAACCTCGGCCGCAGGGGCCTTGGGCAGCGCAGACAGAATCAGGTCGGCGGCGAAATCACTTTCGAGCAAACCAAGGCGGAGCCTTCCGATCTCGGCAGGGAGTGCATCCGCATCACCCCACGATTCCGACAGGTCGCGCCCGACCGACCGTTCCGAGGCTGCAACCTCGATCAGCTCGAACCAAGGGTGGGCGGCCACCCGCTCGACAAGACGGCGGCCGACGGTGCCTGTGGCACCCAGAATTGCGACGGTAACGCGAGACGACGGAGACAACTGACTGACCTTGAAAAGAGGAGGGGTCGGGCAGGGGAAGAATATAGCAAGGGCCGGGCCAGCCGCGTGGGGCGGGGCTTGTGGGACGTAATCCTTTGCCACGCAATCGGGGGCGGCCCACCCCGACGAAGTGCGGTTCAGTCTCCGGCAGGCCCGCCCAGCAACCCCAGCAACGTCTCCGCCATCGCCGCACTGTTCGCCGCCATGATCGACCCCGGCTCCAGCCCGATCGCCGACCCATCCGCACGCGTCACAACGCCACCCGCCTCCCGCACAATCAGCACCCCGGCGGCATAGTCCCACGGATTCAGGAATCCCTCCCAGTAGCCCTCGAAGCGACCATCGGCCACGTAGCAGAGATCCATGGCCGCCGCCCCGCCGCGCCGGATCCCGGCACCCGACGACCGCACGGTCACGATCTCCCGGGCAAACTGCTCCACCTGATTCGTGCCCCGGAACATGAAGCCCGTCGCCATCAGCGCCTGATCGATGCGCTCAATCGGGCTGACCCGGATCGGCCGACCACTGCGGAAGGCCCCGCCGCCCGCCCGCGCCCACCAGCGCTCACCGGTCGGGGCACTGGTAATGCAGCCGGCCACCGGTTCACCATCCACGGTCACCGCCACCGACGCACAGTAGTTGGGATGATCGTGCAGAAAGTTGGTGGTGCCATCGAGCGGATCTACCACCCACAACGGCGTGCCGTCCGTCGGGACCGCGGTCTTAGCGGCTTCCTCTTCTTCGGCCATGATCGCGTGCTCGGGCCACTCGCCACTGATCACCGCAATGGCGGCCTCCTGCGCCTCCACATCCACCCGGCTGACAAAGTCGCTGAAGCTCTTTTCGTCGGCGCGGCGAACATCGATTCGCTTGGCCCAGGCCGTGTGGACAGCGGCGGCCGCGTCGGCTGCGCGTCGAGCGGTGTCGAGCCAGGCGTCGAGAAGGGCGAGGGAGAGCGTATCGGACATGGAATCGCCGGGATGCAAAGCGGAGGTCAGTCGTTGTGCGGGCCCTGGATCGACGTGCCATCCAAGACACATCGCGCGCGCCGCACTATCTTGGGCCCATGATCTCAGGCCCACGATCTCAGGCCCACGATCTCAGGCACTATCTTAGGCCTTTTGGCGCTCCGCGTGAGTCTGCGGCGCCGTCACTTCCGTATCAAAAACCGAACGAGTCCGATGTCCGAGACAAAGTCCACCGGCAAGAAGCGCGTGTTCAGCGGCATGCAGCCCAGCGGAGAAGCCCATCTGGGCAACTACCTTGGCGCCCTGAAGAGCTGGGTGGTCATGCAGGACGAGTTCGACTGCATTTTCTGCATCGTCGACGACCATGCGATCACCGCCGGAAGCGACCCGGCCGACATGCCGAGCAACGTCTTTGATCTGGCGGTCAGCTATCTGGCCGTGGGCCTGGACCCCGAGAAATGTACGATCTTCGTACAGTCGGATGTCCCCCAGCACACCGAACTGGCCTGGCTCTTCAACGCCGTCACGCCGGTTGGTGATCTGGAGCGGATGACCCAGTACAAGGACAAGTCCCAGCGCTTCGAGTCCGTACCGGCGGGGATCCTCAACTACCCAATCCTGCAGGCCGCCGACATCCTCCTCTATCGGGCGAATGCCGTGCCGGTTGGTGAAGATCAGCGTCAGCATCTGGAACTCACTCGCGAGATCGCGCGGAAGTGGAATTCGGCCTATCGGGCGGACTACTTCCCGGAGCCGGCAGCTCTGATCGGCAAGGCGGGGAAGATCCTGGGCCTCGACGGCAACGCCAAGATGAGCAAGTCGCTGGGCAACACGGTCCGGATTCTGGCTGATGAGGACGAGATCTGGAGCCGCGTGCGCACCGCCGTGACCGATCCGCAGCGCGTCCGTCGCGACGATCCCGGTCGCCCGGAGGTCTGCAACGTCTTCACCCTGCACCAGCACTTCACCGACGCCGAGACCATCGCGGACATCGATACGCGATGCCGGGCCGGGACGATTGGCTGCGTGGATTGCAAGAAGATTCTGGCTGCCAACATCGGAAAGGCGTTTGCCCCCATGAGGGAGCGAGCCGAGCATTTCCGGGCCAACCCCGCGCTTGTCCGTGACGTGCTGGAGCAGGGCGCGGCCAAGGCCCGCGTGATCGCTTCGGAGACGATTGCCGAGGTGAAGGGTGCCATGGGACTCGACTGGCGGCGCGCACTCGACTAGCCGACCCTACCACACCGCCGTTTCGCGGCCTCAACGCCCGGGCGTATGTTGGAAGCAGTGGGCAGGTCTTCGCCCGGTGCTCCCAAGTCAGCCCCCAGGATCATGACTGAGATCTTCAGAGCCGCCATTCAGCGCGGCGCGAGCGACATCCACATCAAGTCCGGAGATGTGGTCCGTGCCCGGATTTACGGCAAACTCGTGCCGCTCACGCAGCAGCGTTTGTCCGGCGAACAGGTCGAGAAGCTGGCCCTGAAGCTGATGCCGAACGACCAGCATCGGGCGAAGATCAACGAGATCGACGACTATGACTGCTCGTGGGGACTGCCGGGCCTGGGTCGATTCCGTATCAATATTCTGCGTCAGCGTGGCTCGTTGATGATCGTCATGCGGGTGATCCCGATCGAGATCCCGTCGATTGAGGACCTCGATCTTCCCCGCGTGCTCAAGCAGATCGCCGAATACGAGCGTGGCCTGATTCTGGTCACCGGAGTGACCGGCTCCGGTAAGAGTTCCACCATGGCCGCTATCGTCAACGAGATCAATCAGAACAAGCCGCTCCACGTGGTCACGCTGGAGAACCCGATTGAGTTCCTGCACAGGGACAAAATGGCCTCGATCACCCAAAGAGACATCGGCACGGATACCGCGTCCTTCGAGATCGGCCTGCGCGCCGCGCTCCGTCAGGACCCCGACGTGATCATGATCGGTGAGATGCGAGACAAGGACACCATCGAGACCGCCCTCAAGGCCGCCGAGACGGGTCACCTGGTCATCTCCACGGTGCATACCAAGAACGCGGTGCAGACGGTGTCGCGCCTGATCGCGGCCTTTGATCCCGGCGAGCAGGAGATGATTCGAATCCGGTTGTCCGAGTCGCTACAGGCCGTCGTGTCCCAGCGCCTGGTGCCAACGGCGAGCGGAAAGGGCCGGGTCGCGGCCTGCGAAATCATGCGAGTCACGGGCACGATCCGGGATTGCATCCGCGATAAGGATCGGTTCGATGAAATTCACGACCATATCGCGAGTGGCCGCTCTCAGTATGGATCGCAGACCTTCGATCAGCACTTGATGGATCTGGTGAGGTCCAAGAAGGTCGAATTCGAGGTGGCCATGGCGGCCGCCAACAACCCGGCCGATTTCGATCTTAAGATGAACACTTTCGGGTCCTCGTCCGGCGGTGAGCCGGAGCAGGACATGGCAAATGAAATGAGCGACCTGTTTGGAGGCTGAGTTGGACCTTTCTGGAGTTTTTGTCCCTACGGTCACGCCTTTTGATGACGCTGGGGAGATCGATCTCGATGCGTTCCGTGCCAACTGCCGGAGCTGGCTTGAAGTCGGGATCTCCGGCCTCGTAGTCGGCGGAACCAGCGGCGAAGCTGTGCTGCTTGATGAGGACGAGCGCATCGCGCTCTGGGGCGTGGCCCGCGAGGAGCTGGGCGACCGACTGCTGATTGCCGGAACCGGGGCCGAATCCACCCGGGCCAGCATTCGCCTGGCCATGGCCGCCGCCGATGCCGGTGCGGATGCGCTTTTGGTGCAGCCTCCGGCCTTCTTCAAGGGCGCCATGTCTCCTGCAGCGCTCAGCGTCCACTTCCGAGAGGTGGCTGATGCCTCGCCCGTGCCGGTCATCGTCTATCAGGTTCCGCTCAAGTGCAGCACGCTGGATCTGCCCAACGACTGGGTCGCCGAAATCTCACATCACCCAAACGTGGTGGGGATCAAGGATTCGCGCGGAAAGATTGAGCTCGTGCAGGAATTGGTCGACAAGTGTGCCGACGGATTCCAGGTCCTTGTCGGGAGCGGGGCGTTGCTCCACGCCGGTCTGGAAATCGGAGCGGTAGGAGGCATCCTCGGTGTCGCCAACCTGATGGCTGGGGACTGTGCCGAGATCTGCCGGGCTCATGCGGTCGGCGATGACATCCGTGCCGAAGAGGTCCAGAGGTGGGTCGCGCCGGTCCACAATGCCATCGTAGCCGTGATGGGTGTGCCGGGATTGAAGGCCTCACTTGATCGGATGGGGATGCACGGTGGACGACCACGTCTGCCACTCCATCCTCTGGCCGCCGCGAAGGTGCCCGAGCTTGAAGCTGCGTTGGCCGAGGCTGGAATTGACACCTCTCGTGGGGCCGCCTAGCTTTTCCCAAAGGATGCATCAGAGAGGCCCGCTCCCCGAAAAGGGTGGCGGGCCTTTTTCGTCCCCCCGACTGAGCACGGAGCCTCCGTGCGAGCACTGTGGCGTCCCGTTCGACAATCGGCGGGCGGCCACCAACCAGGCAGATCTTGTCATGAGCGAGTCCGGAACCTGCACCGTCATCGTCGGCTGTCAGTGGGGCGACGAGGGGAAGGGAAAGATCGTCGACGTACTGGCGGAGACCACCGATATCGTCGCGCGCTATCAGGGTGGAGCGAATGCGGGGCATACCGTGCATGTGGGTGATCAGGAAGAGTTCATCCTGCACCAGATCCCCTCGGGGATTCTGCACCAGGGCAAGCGCTGCCTGCTGGGCAACGGTGTAGTTCTGGACGTCCAGCAGTTCTTCCAGGAGTACGATGCACTGACTCGCCGTGACGTAAAGATGGAGGGCCGTGTGGGCGTCAGTGAGCGCGCTCACATGCTCATGCCCTATCACAAGGTGCTTGATGCGGCCTCAGAGCGTTCCAAGGCCGAAAAAATCGGGACCACCGGGCGTGGAATCGGTCCCGCCTATGAGGATAAGGCGGGCCGCCGTGGGATCCGGGTCGCCGACATGCGCAATCAGGAGCGTTTCGAAAAGCTGGTCGCCGAAGGCGTCGCCCGCGCGACTGCACGCTTGGCCGAGCTTGGTGAAACCGACGACGGCACCATGGCTGCGGCTATCGATGAGACCCTCGCACTCCGGGACCGGCTTCTGGCGCTGGCTACCGACACCGGATTCGAGATCGTCAGTGCCCTGGATGCCGGAAAGGACGTCCTGCTGGAAGGCGCGCAGGGAACCGCACTGGACCTCGATCACGGCACCTATCCGTTCGTGACGTCGTCAAACACCACCGCAGCCGGTGCCTGCACCGGGGTGGGCATTGGACCGACCCGCATTGACGAGGTCTATGGTGTGGTTAAGGCCTACACGACTCGTGTGGGGAATGGGCCGCTGCCAACCGGCTTCGAGCCCGAAATGGACGAGCATGTACGGAAGTTGGGCGGTGAGTTTGGCGCCACAACAGGACGGCCCCGGCGCTGCGGCTGGTTCGACGCCCCCCTCGCGCGCTATGCCGCCCGGGTGAATGGGCTGACCGGTCTGGCGGTGACCAAGCTGGACGTTCTCGACACCCTCGCCGAAGTGGGGATCGGGGTCGAATACTGCTTCGATGACGGTGTCTGCATTCGCGAGTTTCCCGCCGACACCTTCTCATTGGCCAATGTCACGCCCCGCTACGAGATGATGCCCGGTTGGAATGAGGACACGACGGGCTGCCGCAAGATCGAGGACCTGCCCCGGAATGCGCGCGCCTATCTGGATCGCATCGAGGAGATTACCAAGACACGGATCGCCATGGTCTCGGTCGGGACGCGGCGGAGTCAGATCATCCACGTCGGTTGATCCGGGCGGCCACCCGCGGGCCCGTTTTCGTCTTCCCACGCCTGCCGGCTCCATTTAGGATTCGTGTCCCCCGGAGTGGCCGGGGACGGGTCGACGCAAGGGATGGCTGAATGTTTGATGAGCTGAGTACCAAGCTCGACGGGGTCCTCGGGAAGTTCCGCCAGCGTGGCGTGCTGAACGAGACGATGATCAAGGAAGGACTGCGCGAGGTTCGCCGCGTCCTGCTTGAGGCCGACGTCAATTTCAAAGTCACGCGCGAGTTCCTGGGGCGCGTGCAGGAGCGGGCACTGGGCGAAGGCGTCGTAAAGGCCGTCTCGCCCGGGCAGCAGATCGTCAAAATCGTCCATGACGAACTGGCCGCTCTCATGGGAGACGGGAAGGCCACCATCGCGTGGACCTCCGCACCCCCAACCATCATCATGGTCGTGGGGCTGCAGGGTGCCGGTAAGACCACCTCGTCCGCCAAGCTGGCCCGCCGATTCGAGCGCGACGGTCGCAAGCCCATGCTGGCCGCCTGCGACCTGCAGCGCCCGGCCGCCATCGAGCAGCTCCAGACGCTCGCTGCCCAGATCAACGTCCCGTTCCATTCCGGTGAATTCGGTGGGGATCCGGTCGCGGCAGCGGTCGCCGCTGTTGATGCAGCCAGGGCCCAGGGCAGAAACACCCTGATCGTCGACACCGCGGGTCGTCTTCAGATCGACGAAGCGCTGATGGACGAACTGGCCCGGATGAAGGAGGCGCTCAAGCCGCAGGAGATTCTCCTGGTGGCCGACGCCATGACCGGGCAGGAAGCCGTCCGAATCGCTGAGGGCTTCAACGACGCCCTCGACATCACCGGCATCGTCCTCACCAAGATGGATGGTGACGCGCGCGGTGGCGCCGCTCTCTCGATCCGCGGCGTGACCGGCAAGCCGATCAAGTTTGTTGGTACCGGCGAGTCGGTCGACGCCATGGACGTGGCGGATCCAGAGCGCCTGGCCGGCCGGATCCTGCAGATGGGCGACGTGGTCGGCCTGGTCGAGCGCGCCCAGCTGGCCATGGACGACGACGAGCAGGCCAAGCTCCAGCAGAAAGTGATGGGGGGAGGGAAGTTCACCCTCGAAGACTTCCTCATCGCCATGCGTCAGATCCAGAAGATGGGTCCGCTCGATCAGCTTCTGAAGCTGATCCCCGGTGCCGGTCGTCTGAAGATCCCCGCCGCCAACATGGGTCCCAAGCGGATGAAGCACGTCGAGGCGATCATCCTGTCGATGACCAAGCAGGAGCGGGTTCGGCCCGAGGTCATCAACGGATCGCGGAGAGCGCGGATCGCCAAGGGAAGTGGGCGGTCTGTTGCCGAGGTGAACCGCCTGCTGAAGCAGTTCAAGGAGATGCAGGGGTTTATGAAGCAGATGAAGGGGATGGGGGGGATGATGGGCGGGATGAAGGGGTTAATGGGCGGGGGCCGCTGAAATCGGCGCATTGCTGCGTTGGGCTCCGGGGGCCTTCGTTGCGACGTAGCGCTGCTACGCCTCACTGCGACCTCCTCGCCCGCCTTGCACTGCATCCGATTTGAGCGGCCCCTTCGGCTGGGTGCGGGTGGCGGGGCGGTGACTCGCCATCGCTTCGCTCGGCTTGGGCGTTGCTGGTGATTCGCCATCGCTTCGCTCGGCCCGTCTTGGGCCGGAATCGGCATGGGAGCGCCCGGGGCCGGGCGTACCTTTGGTGGAGGCGGGGCGGTGAGCCGGTGAGCTTGGCTGGCTGTTTTTCGGGCTGATCAGTTCTTGCATCCGGCGCTCACGATTTCCTTCACGCCCGCCGAATCGAGGGACTAGTCCCCCGTTGGGCTGGACCCCGCTGCGGGCTTCGGGCTAAGCTCGTCGGGCCAACACCACCACGGAGAGACAGACCATCAGCGATTCGACAAAGGCCGGCGACGGCAACGACGATCTTCGAGAATTCGTCGCATCCAACCCCGGTCAGGGGACCCTTGAGGAGTACAGGCTCCTGCGCGATCGCATTCGTGTGCGGGCTCCGGGCAACATGCTGATCTTCGGAGTGGGCCGTGATTCGGGGCTCTGGCTGGACGAGAACAAGGGCGGCAGGACCATCTTTGTGGAGCACATGGCCGAGTGGATCGAGAAGACACGCGAGGCGGTCCCGGGGATTGAGATCATCCAGGTGACTTATCGCACCCGCCGCCCGCGCTGGAAGCGGATCATGGAACGCCGCGACATCCTCTTTATGGAGGATCTGCCGGACGAAATCCTGGCCATGGATTGGGATCTGATCTTTGTCGATTCCCCTCAGGGCGGATCGAGTGCGAACCCGGGGCGCATGCAGAGTATCTACACGGCGTCCGTGCTGGCTCGGCGTTCCAACGAGGTCGAAGTCCTCGTCCACGATTGCCACCGCGAGGTGGAGTCGGCCTACGCGGATCGCTACCTGGGCAAGGAGCGGATGCTGGAGCAGGCGGGCAGCATGCGGCAGTATGTGCTTCGGCCAAAGCGCACCGACTACCAGCGTTGAGCCTCGGAACCGTAGGCGGTTGTAGCCACGATCCCTTCTTTCTATACTTGACGGCTGTATTATTCCGTTGAACTGACGGACCGCAGCACCAGTCAAGAATTTCACCTCGGTCGGCGACTCCCAGAGGGGGAGAAGCGATTGAGGCGGCGAACATGAGTTGGAAATGGCCGTACGTATCCGATTGAAGCGCATGGGTAGGAAGAAGCAGCCTCACTACCGGGTTGTTGTCGCTGACAGCAAGTCGCCCCGTGATGGCCGTTTTGTCGAAACCCTGGGTTATTTCAAGCCGCTGAGCTCCCCCGCTCGTCTCGTTCTGAACGTGGAGCGCGTGGACTACTGGCTCGGTCAGGGCGCTTCGCCGTCATTGACCGTAGCGACGCTCATCGGCAAGGCCCGTTCGGGCGGCGATGACACTGTCGCTCTGGGTGAGATTGATGCGGAGGCCCGCAAGGCCGCTGCCACCGCTGCCCTTGCTGCCAAGCGCGCTGCCGAGAAGGCCAAAGCCGCTGAGGAAGCTGCTGCTGCCGAGGCCAAGGCTGCTGAAGAAGCTGCTGCTGCCGAGGCCAAGGCTGCTGAAGAAGCTGCTGCTGCCGAAGCCAAGGCTGCTGAAGAGGCTGCCGCTGCCGAAGCGAAGGCTGCCGAGGACGCTGCTGCCGAGGCTCCTGCGGAAGAGGCTGAAGCTCCTGCGGAAGAGGCTAAGGAAGCCGCTGCCGAGGAAGCTGCCGTCGAGCCGACTGCTGAAGCTGAGGAGGCCCCTGAGGCCGCCGCTGACGAGGCTGAGAAGCCCGAGTAATCGGGTCGTTCCACCATGGGTCGCACGCAACCGACCCACCTTGTGGTGGGAATCATCAAGAAGGCGCACGGCATTGGCGGCGAGGTGTATGTCTGGCCGCTCACGGACCACCCTGAGGGAATTTTTTCCTCCGGGGTGTTTCTGCTTTGCGGGGGTAATGAGCACCAGAATCCGGATCCGGACCGACCGCCCCTGCGGGTAGAGCACGTCCGACCACACCAGAATGGATTTCTTGTCCATTTCGGGGGCCTGCGGACCCGCAACGAGGCCGAGGCACTGCGAGGCACCTGGCTCTTCCAGGAGTTTGACGCATTAGCGCCGCTCGACGAAGGCGAGGTCTTCTATCACGAACTCCTGCAACTGGAAGTGCGGCTCGTGGGTGGCAAGACCCTGGGCAAGGTCCAGGAGGTCTACGAGATGCAGCCTTCGGACATGCTTGAAGTCCGGACTCCTGCCGGGATTATCCTGATTCCGTTCAGCGCGGAAGTGGTCGCCGAGGTGGATGTAGAGGGCGGCTTTCTGACGATTGATCCGCCCGAGGGTCTACTGGAGCTGGAGGGCTGATGCTCCGGGTTCACATCGTCTCGATTTTTCCGGATTTCTTTCGCGGCCCCCTCGGACTCTCCATTCCCAAGCGGGCTCAAGAGGCGGGTCTGGTCGACTACGATCTGGTAGATCTGCGTGAGTTCACGCATGACAAATACAAGACTGTAGACGACCAGCCATATGGGGGCGGGGCCGGGATGGTCATGAAGCCCGACCCGTTCTTCGAGGCGGTTGACTCCCTTGAGCGATCCGGCCCGATCGTGCTGCTGTCAGCTCGTGGCCGTCCCTTTACGCACCAGGATGCAGTGCGCCTTTCGATGGCTCCCGATCTGACTCTGCTTTGTGGTCATTACAAGGACGTCGATCAGCGGGTGGCCGAGCATCTGGCGACCGAGGAAATCTCGATCGGCGACTTCGTGCTCTCCGGTGGTGAGGTGGGCGCCCTGGCCATCACCGATGCGGTCGTCCGCCTGCTCCCCGGGGCGCTCGGGGACCATGATGCCGCCGCCACGGATTCGTTTTATGACGAGGGTCAACTGAGTGCGCCGTCCTACACGCGGCCCAAGAGCTATCGGGGCTTTGATGTCCCGGAGGTGCTCCTGAGTGGCGACCATGCCCGGATTGTGGAGTGGCGTCGCGCCGAGGCGGAGCGACTTACAACCGAGCAAAGACCCGACCTGATCCGCCAGGACGACACAACGGACTGAGGCCGGTCCTCGGGGCTGTCCCGCCTGATGGGCCGAAAACCCTTGTGTACCGGGGTTTTCGGGCGATTCCGACATTTCAAAAAAAGGGCCTTGGGGGGACTTCTCAGAGGGCCTGCCGGGCATTATCTTATGGGTCTGGCTACAATCCGGCCGATTCACGGTCGTTCAGGAGATGGAAAATGTCTGACTTGTTGCAGGAAATCGTAAAGGAGCAGCTCCGGGACGACCTCCCCGAGTTCGCGCCGGGCGATACCATTCGTGTTGGCTACCGCATCAGCGAGGGCAACAAAGAGCGGATCCAGGCCTTCGAGGGTGTCTGCATCAAGCGCCGTGGCGGTGGGATGGCCGAGACCTTTACGGTCCGGAAGATCTCGTCCGGTATCGGTGTTGAGCGTGTATTCCCTCTCAATGCCCCGACTGTAGAGGGCATCGAGGTTCTCCGTCATGGCCGCGTACGCCGTGCGAAGCTCTACTACCTGCGCAATCTGCGCGGTAAAGCAGCCCGTATCCGCGAGCGTCGCACCCGCTAGTGTGGTGTGGCAGAAGTCCCGTGTCCGTACCGAGAGTGTCGCAGTGCGGCTCCAGGTAGGCGCGACGCCGAGTCATAGCAGCGCTATGGCGAGAAGGAGCAACGACGCTGGAGCAGATGCTGCGACGCACGAATACAACGGGACTTTTGCCACACTACACTAGTACGGACCGGCACATGCCGGAAGACGATGGAACCACTCGGCTCCAGAACCCTCTCGACTACGAGAAGCGGTTCTGGAGCCGAGGTCTTTTTCGGGTGGCGGGTGTGGACGAGGTGGGGCGGGGACCCCTGGCCGGACCCGTAGTGGCCTGCGCCGTGATCCTGCCCGAGGGCGTGATGGTCGAGGGCGCGACCGACTCCAAGCTGCTTGATGCTGCCACGCGGGTTGAACTGGCTGTGGCAATACGGGACTGCGGAGCCGAGATCTCGCTGGGAGCGGCCTCCGTCCGTGAAGTCGACTACCGCAACATCCTCAACGCCACCCGGCTGGCCATGCAACGGGCGCTCCGCCGACTGGAGCCGATGGACCACGTGGTGATCGATGGTCTGCCAGTTAAGGGCCTCGGCTGGGAGCATGAGTCCGTCGTTGGCGGCGACGCCCTGGTCCATTCGATTGCCTGCGCCTCGATCGTCGCCAAGGTGGTGCGGGATAGATTGATGACCAACCTGGCTCGTCGGTATCCCGGGTATGGATGGGCGACCAATTCGGGCTATGGCACGCGAGTCCACAAGGAAGCTTTGGAAGAATTGGGCGAGACGCCGCACCATCGGCGGACGTTTCTAGGGCTCCAGTACGACCTTTTCTAGGCGATCGGCGGCTCAGCGGTTTACGTGATCCCGATTGCGCATACTTTTCCGGAACGTTTGAGGCGATAGCTCAGCTGGTAGAGCAACTGACTTTTAATCAGTAGGTCCCGGGTTCGACCCCCGGTCGCCTCACTCGTGTGCCAGGCCCTCCGTCGCAGAAATGCGGCGGGGGGCTTTTGGTTTGGGGGGGTTAGATTTCCAGAGTAAGGTCGGCGGCCATCACAGCGGCCACGACTCCGAAAACCGCGATCCGCACAGGGACATCGCATGGCAGGCGAGGACGAACAGTTCAGGACATCGCAGGGCGGCGAGCCGCACCACGATCGTACCCGCGACATCCTGACGGCGCACCCTGAAGTGCGCGGCCTGATCGGTCGCAACCCCTGGTCGGGCGCCCTGATCGCTTTCGTGCTGGCGCTACAGTTCGGCCTGGCCGCCACCATGGCTTCTGCGCCGTGGTGGGCTCTGCTGGCCGTTGCCTGGTTGATCGGCGCCTTCGCCAATCATGCGACCTACGTGTTGATCCACGAGGCCACGCACAACCTGATTTTCCGCAAGCGCTGGGCGAATCATCTGGCGGCGATCCTTGCCGACCTGCCCAACGCGGTGCCGGCCGCGATCTCGTTCCGCAGCTATCACCTCAAGCACCACTCCTTCCAGGGCGTCTACGAACTCGACGCCGATGTCCCCAGCGTGTGGGAGGCGAAAGTCGTCGGCACAGGGCCAGCAGGGAAGGCGCTCTGGCTGCTGCTCTTTCCGCTCTTTCAGGTCACCCGTCCGGCCCGGCTGCGCGAGATCGCGTTCATCACCCGTTGGACGCTGCTCAACTGGGGCATGGTGCTGGCCGTGGATTTGAGCGTCTGGTACTTCCTGGGGCCCAAAGCGCTGCTCTACCTGATCGCGTCGATCTTCTTTTCGGTGGGGCTGCATCCGCTGGGAGCGCGCTGGATTCAGGAGCACTACCTGACTGACGATCCTCAGGAGACCTACTCCTACTACGGGCCGCTCAACCTGCTGGCGCTCAACGTGGGCTTTCACAACGAGCACCACGACTTCCCGTCGATCCCTTGGAATCGGCTGCCGGATCTGAAGCGAATGGCACCCGAGTTCTACGACCCGCTGATCGCTCACAACTCGTGGTCGAAGCTCCTGTGGCGCTTCATTTTTGATCCGAAGTTGTCGCTCTTTTCACGGATGATTCGGACCGATCGGGCCGGCGTTCCGCTGGACGCTCAAGACTAGAAGCCTGTTGAAGAAGTGGGGTGCGGCCGCGCGAAGGGGTCTTCGGTGTGTACAGGGCAGGAACGACGACGAGTCGTAGCGAAAGCTACGGGGAGGAGGAGAGACGCAGCATGGACCGCCGAACCCCCCTTCGCCCT
>JBDNHE010000194.1:0-21990 GCA_041688945.1 Gemmatimonadota bacterium
AGGCGGAAGGAGTCAGGCGTTTCTTGCTGCCGTGGCGGCGAGTGCGGCTGCAACCCTGTCCTGCAGAGCTTTCACACTCCGGGTTTCGGTGCTCAAGGCGTGGAGTCCTTCGCAGGCAGCGATGGTAGCCGACATGGTGGTCAGGTACGGCACCTTGTAAGTGATGGCCGCCCGACGCATGGCGTAGTCGTCGAACTGTGACTTCTTGCCCAGCGGCGTGTTGATCAGGAGCGATACGTCGCCGCTGACAATGTGATCGACAAGGTTCGGCCGACCCTCACCGACCTTGAAGACCCGCTCACTCGGAATGCCGCGCGCCTCAAGGAAGGCATGCGTTCCTTTGGTGGCCTTGATGCTGAACCCCATATCGACGAAGCGAGCCAGGAGCGGCGCGACCGTCTCCTTGTCCTTGTTGTTGACCGTCACAAACACGGAGCCGGGGGCCGGGGGCAGGATGTTGTCCACCGAGATCTGAGCCTTGGCAAACGCCATCCCGAAGGTATCGTCAAAGCCCATCACCTCACCGGTCGACCGCATCTCTGGACCGAGGATGATGTCGACCTCAAAGCGGTTGAAGGGGAAGGCAGCTTCCTTGACCGCCACGCCTCCGACCTCGGGATCGGAGGGCATGCCGATGTCCGCCAGCTTCTCGCCGGCCATCAGGCGGGCCGCAATACGCGCCAACTGCCAGCCGGTCGCCTTCGATACAAAGGGCACGGTCCGCGATGCACGCGGATTCACTTCGATGGTGTAGACCACGCCGTCACGGATGGCGTACTGGACGTTCATCAGGCCGATGACGCCCAGCTCCAGCGCAAACTTCCGGGTGGTCTCGCGGATCTCGTCCAGGACGGCCGCACTCAGCAGATAGGGGGGCAGCACGCAGGCCGAATCCCCGGAATGAACGCCCGCCTCTTCGATGTGCTGCATGATTCCACCGATCACCACGTCGGTGCCGTCGCACAAGGCGTCGACGTCGGCCTCGAAGGCGTCCTGCAGGAAGGAGTCGATCAGCACCGGATGAGCCGGAGAGGCACGGACAGCCCGCTCGAAGTAGTCCTTGAGCGAGGGTTCGTCCCAGACGATCTCCATGGCGCGTCCGCCCAGCACGTAGGAGGGGCGAACCAGCACCGGATAGCCGATGCGGTCGGCCACGGCGATGGCCTGCGCCTCGCTGGTGGCCATCCCGTTTTCGGGCACGGTCGCATTGATCGCGCGGCAGACCTTCTCGAAGCGCTCGCGGTCCTCGGCCCGGTCGATGGCATCGACGCTGGTGCCCAGAATCGGCGCCCCCAGCTCCTCCAGGCGCTTGGCCAGGTTGAGCGGCGTCTGCCCACCCAGCTGCACAATCACGCCCTTGGGCTTCTCAAGACGAATGATCTCGAGCGTGTCTTCCAGGGTGAGCGGCTCGAAGTAGAGCTTATCGCTGACGTCAAAGTCGGTCGAGACGGTCTCGGGGTTCGAATTGACCATGATGGTCTCGTACCCAGCCTCGCGCAGAGCAAGGACCGCCTGCACGCAGCAGTAGTCGAACTCGACGCCCTGGCCGATCCGGTTGGGACCACTGCCCAGGACGATGATTTTCTCGCGGTCCGACGGTGTGGACTCGGATTCCGACTCGTACGACGAGTAGTAGTACGGAGTCGCCGCGGGGAACTCACCGGCGCAGGTGTCCACCACGTTGTAGGTGGGGTGAATCCCCTGGGCCCAACGGTGCTCGCGAACCGTGTCCTCGGTTTGCCCGCGAAGCTGCCCAAGCTGAACGTCGCTGAAGCCTTCGCGCTTCATTCGGCGGAGCAGACTCGGGGTCACCTCGTCGGCGTCCCGATACTCGGCTTCAAGCTCCAGGATGTGCTGCAGCTGATCCAGGAACCACGGATCGATCCACGACGCATCGTGGATTTCCTTTGCCGAGAGCCCGGCCTCGAACGCCCGACGGATCTGGAAAGGCCGGTCCGCAGTGGGGCGGCGCAATGCGGCCAGAAGCGATTCGGGATCGTCTGCGGTCAGCCCGTCGTCGACCAGACGCTCGCCAGTCACCCAGCCCGGCCGGTCGATCTCAAGTCCGCGGAGTCCCTTCTGCCAGGCGGCCCGGAAATTCCGGCCAATCGCCATGGTCTCGCCGACGGCCTTCATCTGCACGCCAAGCACTGGATTGACCTCTGCGAACTTCTCAAAGGCAAACCGGGGGAATTTGACCACCACGTAGTCCAGGACGGGCTCGAACGAAGCCGGCGTGGTCTTGGTGATGTCGTTCGGCAACTCGTGCAGGTGGTAACCGACTGCCAGCTTGGCGCCCACCCGTGCGATCGGGAATCCGGTGGCCTTGGAGGCCAGCGCCGACGACCGCGACGTCCGCGGATTCATCTCGACGATCAGCATCTCGCCGTCCGCAGGATTCACGGCAAACTGAATGTTGCAGCCTCCAGCCTCGACACCGATTTCGCGGACGATGGCGATGGAGGCATCGCGCATCTTCTGATACTCGACGTCGGAGAGTGTCTGCGCCGGCGCAACCGTAATGGAGTCACCCGTGTGCACGCCCATGGGGTCGAAGTTCTCGACCGAGCAGACAATGATGACGTTGTCGTTGCCATCGCGGACAACTTCGAGCTCGTACTCCTTCCAGCCCAGAACCGACCGATCAACCAGAACCTCGGTGATCGGAGAGGCGTCCAGTCCCTTGCGAACCTGGATCTCGAATTCGTCGCGGTTATAGGCGATCCCGCCCCCGGTCCCGCCAAGGGTAAAGGAAGGCCGAATGATCGAAGGGTATCCCGTCTCCTCGACGACCTCGAGGGCCTCCTCAAGCGTGCCGGCAAAGCCGCCGGTCGTTACCGCAAGACCAATACGCTCCATCGCCTTGGCAAACTCTTCCCGGTCTTCCGCCATCTGGATAGAGCGGGCATTCGCACCGATCAGTTCGACACCGTACTTATCGAGCACGCCGTTGGCGGACAGCTCCATGGCGATATTGAGCGCCGTCTGACCACCCATGGTCGGCAGGATGGCGTCAGGGCGCTCCGCCTCGATCACGCGCTCCACCCACTCGGCCGTGAGCGGCTCGATGTAGGTCCGGTCCGCGAGGTCCGGATCAGTCATGATGGTGGCGGGATTGGAGTTGACCAGAATCACCCGGTAGCCCTCTTCCTTGAGGGCTCGGACCGCCTGGGTCCCGGAATAGTCGAACTCGCAGGCCTGGCCGATGACAATCGGGCCGGAGCCTAGGATGAGAATGCTTTCTAGATCGTCGCGTCTGGGCACGTTTGGGGCGGGTCCGGCGTCAGCTCGCGTCGGTCTTTTCGGATTCCTTGCGGAACGCCGTTCGGACGGCAAACGCGAAGCCACCCCAGACGAAGCCGCAAACGACGATAAGGGTGACCCATGTGGCCGTCGTCATACGCTACTCCCGGGCGGCGTTCGTGTGTGGAAACGCCCCATCCTGCTGCGCAGAACGGGACGCATAAGCACCAGAAGGTGACGCCATCCGGGCCGGGGATCAAGCCAGCGCAGGACCCGCCCCAGCAGCCCCGAGTCGATCAGTGGGAGATCGAGACCTCTACGCCGCCGCTACCCAGTAGCGGACGGTCATTCGGGCCGCTCCCTGTTATCACCACCGATCCCGGGAGTGGGGCCGATACGTCCGCCACCTGCAGGGTGAACTGAATCACCCCCGCGTCGGCCGCGACGGCCAGGACCCTGAAGGTCGAGACCCCGGCAGAGGATGAAATCCAATCGCCGGGCGCGGCGGTCGCGCTGGTGATCCCTCCCCCCGTGAACTCGACCACCACGGAGCCCAGAGCCGCCGGGCCCGAGACCGTGACCTTGAGGGATCCAGGTCCGGAGGGGTCGTCGGAACAGGCGGCGATGGAAGCCGCCAGCAGAATCATGAGCGGCAGTCGCGGGAACATCCTTCGGAATCTCATCTCAGCTCCTCCCCGCCGGGGCCCACCCGGATGCGGGCTTCCACACGCCCTGTCGTCTCCTGAGCGGCCACTTGCCCCCCGCCCCTCAGATACACCCGAATATCACCCACGTCGAAGCGCCCGTTGCCGTTCCCCTGCAGATCCAGCCAGAACTGCTGGCCCAGGGTGAGTCGGGCGGCCTGCCCCAGGTACTGCGCGCCCATGACATCAAGCGACAGAGCGGGGCGTGCAATGTTCAGCGTCAACGACAGGTTGGCCTGAAGGCCGATGGCGTCGGTCGCGCGAATCTGGAACGGATAGGACCCGACCGCGGTGGGGATGCCGTGGAGGGCGCCCGTCTCTTCGAGCACGAGCCCGGCGGGCACCGTCCCTGATACCAGTTCCCAGGCCAGCGGGGCCGTGCCACCAAGCGTTTCAAAGGTCAGGGCAACGTCGTCCCCGGTGGCGATGGCCAGATTCGAGAGCTCCTCGACCGCATAGGTAAGGCTGAATCCCGCCTCCAGAAGAGTCGGAGCCTCCAAAGTCAGCGTCAGCGGATTCGGGCTTCCCGAAAAAGCGCCAACCCATCCGTCAAAGGCGAACCCCGGCGTCGGCGTGGCCTGGATCGTGACTGGGGTACCACGCGGGAACCACAGGTCCGTCGAGGCCGGCGTCGAAGCCAGGCTCCCCGGGGCGACCCCGAAGGCTCCCCCGTTCAGAACAGGCTCCAACCGGATCTGCTCCCCGGAATACCGGGCTACCATTTCCAGATCGCCGTCGGGCATGGTCACGGACCGGGCTGCTGTGGTCACTCCGTCGCCCCAGTCCTGGAAGGGGCGTCGCACTCCAGGGGTCGTCTCTTCGCCAGCTGCGGCAACGAGCTCGACCCGGGAGAAGGGCGCCCGGCGGAAATCGGCCGTCAGGCCGGCCACCGCTCCATCAACTCGAATCAAACCCCCACCCTGGGCACCGTCCGACCTCACTCGCAAGGTGCGAAGGCCTGTCTCCAGGTCCAGAACCACGTCTGTGCCGACCTCACTCACTGAGTGGATGGTCAGTGCAGAAGCTCGACCCTCTCGGCTCAGGGCGCCCGGGGCCGTTCCGGCATGAAACGCCGTGGTGCCCTGCTGCCCTGGAAAGGGGTCGCCGGCGTCGGAGCGATTCCCGTTCGACCTGGCCAGGTCACCGCGCCCATCGGCCTCGATCACCTTCACACCCATGAAGTCCGGATTCGAATTAACCCGATTGCGTGGCCAGAAGGCGTCGAGCGCCTCCTGATCGATCCGCCATACCAGGAGCCCCGAACTGCGCAGGCCTCCATCGTGTCCGATGCGTTGGCGGTTCTCGAGCAGATAGTGCTCACGCGTTCCAGGAATGTCGACGCGCCAGACGGTCCCGCTCGACTCGACAGGTGGGAGCGTGAGTCCCATGCGCGCCGCTTCCGGCGCGATGGTCTGGACATCGACCCAGCCGAGCATCGCTTTGCTCCAGGGGCTCATGTGGCAGGGCCGGGCGGCACTCTCGTCCGCGCAGCCCCATGAGCCGCTGCCCATCAACCCCCAGTTGCCGATTCCCTGGTGCGCCGGACTGCTCCCATCCGAGGTGGCGTAAAGGTCGGGCAAGCCCAGGCCGTGGCCAAGTTCATGGGCGACCACGCCAATGTCGTTGATGGTGCCGCCGCCACAGCGGAAGACCGGCTGAATGGTGTAGTCGTTGATCCGGATGGGGCCGCCGTTAGCCGAAGCCGTTCGGCTGGAGTAGGCCTGTCCTGTCGACGAACGCAGGCTCCAGCGGTGAGACCAGATCCGGCCCCCGTTGCCATCGCCCCCGCACTCGCCTCCCCAGTCGGGGTGCATTACGGCGATCACGTCCACGAAGCCGTCGTCGTCTCCCGAGTTGGGGCTCCCGTCCGGGCCGTCGTTGTCATAGCGGCCCCAATCGACCGTCCCGTCGTCGAAGGTCGCCAGAAGCTGGATGATGTATTCGCCCACTCTGGAACCCCCGCCAAGACCACTGACGCCGCCGGTGACCTGCGCCCGTGTAAGACCCGCGCGTATCCAGATGAAGGTCTCGCCAACCAGGGTAGAGCGGCCTCGCGAGATCTCGGAATAGAATTCCGGAATCGTCCCGGTCGGGTTCGGTCCGTCGAAGAAGTGCTCCTGGATCGTCTGTCGAGAGAAGGGCTGGGTGCCATCGTCAGAGAACGTCCCAAGGAGCATCGGAAAGGTGATGGTCCCGGCCACGGAGCGTTGTGCGGTGGTGCGAAGCGTGATGGGCCCGACGCCAGGGCCGGCGTTCCCGATCGCGGTATCCCCGGCGGGCAGAACCCTGACCTCAGGGCGCTCCACATCGGGACGCTCCGCGCCGGTCAGCTCCAGCCTGGGATTCCTGTTGAACCAGGCCCGGCTGAACGTGAACGCATCCGGATTCGCCCGAATCGTCTCGAAGTAGGTGGACGGGGGCGTAGTGCCATATCGCCGTCCGGCCTCGATGACGTCGTCCTGGGCAAGGGCCCCTTCGGGCGCAAATACCCCAAGGGCCAACACCAGCAGGGAAGGGCGGAACTGCGGGATCATCGTGAATCGGCTCATTAGTGGTCTACCGGTCAGCGGCGCTGGAGGTCCTCGGCGCGCACCCCGAGGTCGGCGGACACGGCTCTCATTCCGTCGATCACGTTCTGAATATGCTCAGACCGTTCAAGCCCGATCAGCTCCATCCCTTTCGTGACCTCTTCCCGGTGAACTCCCGCCGCGAATGCCTTGTCCTTGAGCTTCTTGACCACCGACTTCGGTGTCAGGTCGTCGATTCCGTTCGGGCGCACCAGGCAGCAGGCGTAGACCAGGCCGCTGAGTTCGTCGCAGGCGAACAGCACCTTGTCGAGATCCGAAGTGGGTTCGACACCCGTGAAGTCCGGGCGGTGGGCCAGAATCGCCGTCAGCACTTCTTCGGGATACCCGTGCTCGCGCAGGGCGGCCACCGCCTCGTTCGGGTGGTTCTCCGGATGCTTCTCCCAATCCAGATCGTGAAGCAGCCCGGCCAATCCCCACAGCTCCTCATCGGCGCCCTTGAGTCGGGCGTAATGCCGGACAGAGGCTTCGACACACTTCATGTGGGTTCGGAGGCCGTCGTTGTCGACCCACTCTTCAAGGAGTGCGATTGCGTGGCTACGATCGGGCATGGGGAGGGTGGTTGCAGGTGGACTGTACCGACCTGCACAGTCTGCCACATGGAAGCCTGCACTGCCACCAGTCCATCACCAGTGGCCGGCGGGTCAGACGCGGCTGGAAGGACACTCCCTTGCCAGCGTGCATCGCTCGCAGGCCGGCTTACGGGCGTCGCAGACACGGCGTCCATGCCAGATCAGGAGATGCGAGAGCAGCGTCCATCGTTCGCGTGGCACCAGGGCAATCAGGTCCTTCTCGATCGCTACCGGGGTCTTCCCTTTCGTAAACCCGAGCCGCGTCGACAGCCGCTTCACATGGGTGTCCACCACCACACCCTCGTTGATGTCGAAGGCATTCCCGAGCACCACATTGGCGGTCTTGCGGCCCACGCCCGGGAGTGCTGCCAATTCGTCGATCGTTCGGGGGATCTCCCCGTGGTGCTTGTCCAGCAGGCCGTTGGCGAAGCCGATAATGTTCTTTGCCTTGTTCCGGAAGAACCCGGTGGAACGAACGATCTCTTCCACCTCTTCCTGCCTGGCACCGGCAAGCAGCTCGGCGGTGGGAAACCGCTCAAAGAGGACCGGGGTCACCATGTTGACCCGCACGTCAGTCGTCTGCGCCGAGAGGATGGTGGCCACGGCCAGCTGAAACGGGTTCTGGTAGTCGAGCTCGCAGTGGGCGTCGGGGTAGGCTTCGGTGAGCAGGTCCCAAATCCGTTCCGCTCGCTCGGCCCGCGCCTTCTTCGATTCTCTGGCCATGTCAGTCGAGGGTCAGAAGCGTCGCCGGCAGGCGGCTCGGGATCGGGACGCCCGAGGCGCCCGTCGTCTCGGCATCATCCTGGGGCTGGATTGCACGCCCGGTCTCCGGGAACCGTGCCCGAAACCGATCAAGACGGGCCACAAGCTTCAGGATCTCACCGGCATTGGTCAGCTCGTAGAGGCCTTCGAGTTCGGAGCCCGGCATGGTCGAGCGAAAATCCTCGCCATCGGGCCGCATCTGTTCCGAAAGCCAGATTGGAGCGTCCGCCACAGGGACCGGAGGCAGTGCGAGAACCGAGAAGCCCTGTCCGGGACCGGTCACTCCCATCACGCCCAGGAGCACCACGTTCTCTCCATCCCCGGTGCAGAAAAAGCCGTCCAGGGACCCGGGACCGTCCGCCGGATCCTCCCTGACCCAGAAGAGATGCTGAGGGAGCTGGATGTAGGCAGATCGGCCTTCAGACAGGAAGCCGCTGCCGCCCGACGCCTCCGATCCGGCCTCGACAAGCATCCGAGCCACACCAGTAGTCACCAGCTCGTGAAGTGGCGGTTCGCTGTCGAGCATATGGAAGGCATGAAACAGCAGGAGGGCATGCTGGTGGCGCTGCTCGGCCCCGTCCTCCGGTCGTCGCAGGTCGTCCACGGCGCGTCCGACGGCATCGAGCATGGCGAAGGCGCCCGGCTCCAGAAGCGAGATCATGCGCTCTTCTGCCTCGGCCCGAATCTCGCCAAAGTGTCGGGCGGCGAAATCGTCTTCGGGCACAAGGCGCTCGAGGGGAGTCAGTCTGAGGTAGCTGTCGTGGGTGGCCATTCTTCAGGCACCCCGCTCGTCTGAGGCCTGCTCGTTTGAGGTCTGCTCGTCTGAGGTCTGCTCGTTTGGCGACCGTCCCTCCAGCCACTCGATGTGTGCTTCGTATTCCATCACGCTCGTCATTGATCCCTGAAAAATGGAGCGGGCTTTGGCCCACCAACTGCGTTCCTGCGTCAGGACCAGTTCCACGTAAGGAGGCTCCGGTCCCAAGCCGGACAGCAGAATGTAGGTGAGATCGCCGAGCTTCGGGGGCATCGGCACCGAGAAGGGCCGGCCCTGCCAATCCGCGACGATCTCGTGCATCAGTCGCGGATCGTCCTCCGCACGGATCTCCATTTCCAGAAAGACGTGGTCCTCCACCACCCAGACCCCCCGCCCCACTCGCTCTCCGCTCTGAAACAGCCAGGGGTCCCACGACTCGCCCTGCCCCCGTCGGAAGAGCTGGTCCATGGCGGCGTCGACCCCACCCAGTTGGTCCTCGCCCGCCAATGCTTCCAGATGATGCCGGACCTCGTGCTCGATGGTTTCGTGGATCTCGGCTTCCCAATCGAAATCGTCGTCGCTCTTAGCGAGAGCGCGGAAGGAGCCGAAGAACAGGTGGACGGTAGATCTGACCGTGTCGGGCCCCGACCAGTCCGACGGATACTCCTCGGTGTCGCAGACCCCAAGCGTGAAGATGCCGGGGTGAGTCGGGTGCGGTTCGGCGCGGCGTTCCACCACCAGGCCGTCGAGACCTTCCCGGTACTCGTCGGGAATGGCGTCGAAGGCGGCGCGGGCGGTCTGCTCGAAAGTGCGGAAATCCATGAGACAATGTTCAAACGAAAGGGGTCGGGCTCAAGTCGCACCGCCCAGGCGGCGTGCATTAACTTCACGACCTGACGAAAGTCGTCCCTCATCACCCCGCTTCGCATGCGCGTCTGTCCCCCGTTCATAGGCGGCCTGGTCCTGATGGCCGCATTTGCCGTGGGCGGCTGTGACGGTCCCATGGCGACCACCCCCGCTGGGGACGGGACCGTCGCTCGGTTGGTTGTGACCCCGGACCAGGTTGGTCTCTCTTGGTACTGAGGTCGCGGGGGCCTCCGCAGTCTGGATTTCGCCGGCCGCTTCCGTACTGTCGGTCGACCAGACGGGCCAGACGACAGCCCATTCTGACGGGAGGGCGACGATTACCGCCTCGTCCACCGCGCGATCGGCGAGCGTTGAGCTTGTCGTGGACGAGAGAGGCACCAATCCTGCTTGAGGTGCCCGAGATCGGCGGTGGTCGGGCCGCGAAGGCCTACGGTCTCCGGATAAACGGGTCTCAGAGGGACGTCATCGGGAGCATGCAGACGGTACTTGAGGCTGTCCCTCCGGGAAGCGTGTACCTTGAGATCTATAGCCGGGCGACCCACCGCATTCCCCGCGCAACCGAGACGAACCTCTCCGTGGCCAAAGGAGAGACCATACGGCACGTTTTCGAGGTTCGCTGCCCCGGCCAGATCGCTTGGGAGCACTGGAACGAGGGCCCCTATCAGCTTCGCTATCTGGACGAGTTCTTCGGCGAGCGCATTCTATCCGAAGGTCCGCTGGTCCGTTTCTCCACCACATGGTCCCGGGATGGGAACTGGTTGGCGTTCTCGAGCGCTGAGCAAGGCGACACGGCGGTCTATGTGATCCGTTCTGACGGTTCAGGACGGGCCCATATCGCGATCGGAATGCACCCTATATTCTCGCCCGACGGGCGTGAGATCGCGTGCCTGAATCGGACCGAAAACGGGGGCGACATCTGGGTGTCGAATCTGGAAGACTCGACTCATCGTCAGATCGTCGGCTTGCCACCGGGGGGGGAACGTCTATGGCCCGGAATGGTCTCCGACCGACAATCTGATCGCGTTCTCCGTTTGGCAGAACGGCGGCTTGCCGCCAGGAATCTGGACGGTCCGGTCGGATGGGTCTGAGCTCAGGCGTCTTCCGACATCGACCAAAACCACGTTGGACGTGGCATGGTCGCCCGACGGGTCAAGAATCGCTTCGGCGACGGGTTTTTCGGGGGCGGTGTGGAATCTGATGGTCTACGGACTGGACGCCAGCCCACCGGCTTCGATCTACTTCGGAGGCTCGAACTTCGAGGCCGGATGGTCGCCCGACGGGAATGAGGTCCTGTTTCCGCGCCAAGGACGATGCCGGTTCCGCGGGTGTTTACCTCAGCCCCGCCAACGGGGGTTCCGCGCGGTTGATCCTTCAAGACTTTATCAGTGGCCAACCCACCTTCTCAGCTGACGGCAGCTTTTTGCTTTTCCATGGGCTGGACTATCTGCTTGGCTCAGTGAAGGCCATTGAGATGGACGGCTCGTCTGTTCAGAGCCTGACAGGCAGACCGGGTGCCGGCAGCAACCCTCAACCTCGCCCCGGTAGCGGTTGAGGGGCCGGGAGCGCCAGGAGAGCAAGGGGGGCCCTGGCGGTTCGGTTCGGCTGGTCGGCGATCTCAGCGCGGCCGCCCAACCCCGCATTCGGGCTTGGATTTGGCGTGTAGTACCGAAGAGCGTGCGGGGGCTGACCCAGATCAGCGTTCTCTGACCTGCTCCAGCCTCTCGCGAAGCAGGCGGAAGGACTCCTCCGTCCCCTCAAGTATCTCGGTATTGCCGCCCAGGTCAGAGAAGGCTGTTGAAGAAGTGGGGCGAGCCGCGCAGTCGCTGAGAGCGTGTCCCTTCCGGCCGGGATGTCCCGCGACTCCGCCGCGGCCGGCAGAGCCATCTCAACCCAACTCCGATCAACCGCGAGACTGGTGGAATCCGCCGCCAAGTCCTGCGAAATCCACCCCAGAACCTCTCGTTCTTCGAGGCGGTCGCCCCGCTCCGTCCAAGCCGACTCGGCGAGGAGCGCAACCAGCACACCCATGACGATCACGCCGAACTCGGCCACGAGCCGACCGACTGCTGGACCCCGACCGCTCATCGTGGATTCCTCACCCCACTCACGGTGTGTGGAAGTCCTCGTCCGGCCCAACGTGGTCGCGAGCTCGCGCATCAGGGCGACCGATATCGTGAGCCTCCAAGCGGCGCACCATCCAGCCGTTCAGAGCGTAGAGCACCGACAGCACGATGGCCCACTGAATAACCACCGAGCCGACATTGTAGGACGAGAACAGCGTCCAGGTGGCGGCGAAGTCATCTCCGCGCGCGCCCCAGAGCCACCAGGCCATCAGCACCACAGCCTGAACAGCCACGCCACGGATCGCCCAGTCCCACCATGCCCCGATGTGAATGTCAGAGTGGGAGTGGTTGATGAACGTCTCTCGCCATTGGGTCACGCCGTACTTGAGAACGGCAAAGGCAAAGAAGAAGCCGGAGAGCATGAGGCCCACGCCCCAGACCCAGTCCTGGTTGTAAAAGATGTCCATGTTCATGGCCGAGAACGAACCAAAGGTCAGTCCCGCCACACCCACGCCGGCAATCGCCTTGCCACGAGGCACTCCCAGATCGATCAGGATCCGGCTGGCCAGCTCGACCATGGCGACCAGACTCGTCCAGGCGGCAAACGCCAGGGCCAGGAAGAAGAGTCCCATGAAGAACTGTCCGCCAGGAATCTGAGCAAAGAGCTGCGGCACCCAGATGAAGGTGATGCCTTCGTTGCCTGCGCCTACGATCTCGTTGGCCGCATCGGGCATGACTGAGAGACCGTGCACAGCACCATGATTCCGGCCAGCAGCGACATGGCGTTGTTGCCGAAGCCGATCACGAAGGCGTTCAGCGCGGTGTCTTCCTTCTGCCGCATGTAGATGGCATAGGTCAGCACCAGACCCCAGCCCGCCCCGGTATCCCAGGCATTCTGAGTCAGCGCCTGCATCCAGATATCGTAGTGGGCCAGGTCGGACCAGGTCGGCGTAAACAGGAACGCCAGCCCTTCACTCGCCCCGGGCAGGGTCAACGCCTTGATGGCGAGGACCAGGACCAGAATGATCAGCGCCGGAATCAGGATCTTCGCCGCCGTTTCGATTCCTTTGACACCGTAGGCGACCACCGCAACGGCCATCCCGACGGCGATCGCGTGTGTGGTCAGTGAACCGGTCGACCCGGCAAAGGAATTCCAGAACGCGTCAGGAACCTGCCCGGGGATCTCGCCGGTGACGGTCGCCCAGAAGAAGCGGAGCGTCCACCCCATCACCACCGAGTAGTAGAACATGATGGCAGTGGCACAGAAGGCGATCCACGCGCCCATCCATGCGAAGGCCGGCCCTAGCGTCTTTACGAAGGCGCCGACTGCCCCGCGGCGGGTCCCCTTCCCCATCCCGAATTCCAGGATGAGCAGCGGAATCGACCACATGAACAGAAAGACCACCCACGCGACCAGAAAGCTGCCACCCCCGTTTGTCGCCGCAATTCGGGGGAATCGCCAGATATTGCCGGTGCCGACGGCCATGCCCAGCATGGCGATGAGCATTCCCCAGCGGGAACTGAATACCTGTGACTTGGACGACAACGCGGAACTCCCTGGTGACGTGAATCCTTGGGTCTACGCGGGGATGATACGCCGGAGCTACCGCGCGGGATACCCACGGCGGCGGTCCTGGGGGCGCGACCGATCAATCAGCCGCGTGTGTTACCCCGCGCTAGTGCTTGGCCAGAATCGACACGAAGAAGCGGCCGTCGGTGTTCGAACGCGCTCCGCGGGTCTTGGCCAGCGAGTCGAACTTGTTCACCAGCGAGAGCTTCAGCGACATCGATCCGTTCAGAGCGAAGGCCAGGCTGGCATCGAAGTCCAGCGTGTAGTCTCCGGAGAAATCGGTGATCGCAGGCTTGTAGAAGGTCGTGAAGCCGAGGCGAATCCGCTCTTCGTCGAAGTTGCGGCTGGCGCGCAGACGGCTGGACCAGCGACCCGCCGTGTCGATAGTATCGGGCTCGCCGGCCATGGTGCGGGGTTCGGTCCGCTCCAGAAGTGCGGCCGCGCTCAGATCAAGCTTGCTGCGATCGGAATCCAGGAAGCGGACCTTGGCGCCGAGACCGGTGGACACCCGTCGATCGATCTGACGCGACAGGCTGCCTTCGCCGTTGACGGCAGCGAATGGGGAGAATCCGGCCTGTGGCTGGTAGTCCAGCGTCATGCCCCCGGCCCATGCGCGCTTGTTCACGAACTGATCGCCCGTGGTGGCCTGCGCCTCGCCGTAGTCGAATCCGAAGAAGGAGGCGAACTCCAGCCACTCGGCCTCGTAGCCGTAGTCGGCGGCGAGGGTCACCGCCGACTGCTTGGAGGCGCCGAAAAAAACGCTGACGCCCAGTTCGCTTTCCAGCGTCCAGGATCTTTCATCGTCCTGGCCGTGCAATGCGGGGGCCAGGGTCGAGAAGCTCAGAAGGGCGAGGGCGGCAGCGGATCTGAAATGCATGACAGTCGGTGATATGGGTCGAGTCGGTCAGGATCTTCTGAGAATTTTGCCCCAGGTGGGCTCAATGAAAAGGCCACCTGATCCGGACTGCTCCGGGTTCGGAACTCGCGACCGAATGATCCCGGCCAAGGCAAACCCAATCTCAGTCCAGGTGATCGCGGATCCAGCTCTTCACCTGATCAAGCGACACCCGCACCTGCTCGAGTGTGTCCCGATCGCGAATGGTCACTGTTCCCTGCTCGTTGGTTTCGCCGTCGATGGTGATGCACCACGGCGTGCCAGCCTCGTCCTGACGGCGGTAGCGCCGGCCGATGGATCCGGCTGCGTCATAGAACGAGGGGATCGCCGCAGCCCGCAGTTCGTCGTTCAACTTTATGGCGATCTCGGGCAGGCCATCCTTCTTCACCAGGGGGAAGATGGCGGCCTTGATGGGGGCGAGCCTGGGATCGATACCCAGAACCACGCGGCCCTCGGACTCGCCTTCCACGACCTCTTCGCGATAGGCGTCGGCCAGAATCACAAGCAGCGTGCGGTCCACACCCATCGAGGTTTCCACGACGTACGGCACGAATCGCTTGTTGTTGCCCGGATCGATGTACTCGAGCCGCTTGCCCGAATACTCCTGGTGACGGCTCAGGTCGAAGTCGGTGCGGTTGTGAATTCCCTCCACCTCCTTCCAGCCGAACGGGAACTCGTACTCGATGTCGAAGGCGCCCTTGGCGTAGTGGGCCAGCTCGTCTTCCCCATGCGCGTGGAAGCGGAGCTTGTCGGGATTCAATCCGAGTGAGTGATGGAACGCCATCCGCTCGGCCTTCCACTTCTCGAACCACTCGTCGTCCGTGCCGGGCTCTACGAAGTACTGCATCTCGGCCTGCTCGAACTCACGCGTGCGGAAGATGAAGTTCCCGGGCGTGATTTCGTTGCGGAACGCCTTTCCGATCTGCGCGATCCCGAACGGGACCTTCTGCCGCGAGGCGGTCTGGACGTTCAGAAAATTCACGAAAATCCCCTGGGCGGTTTCCGGCCGCAGGTAGACCACCGAGGCGTCTTCTTCGACCGGACCCATGAAGGTCTTGAACATCAGATTGAACTGACGCGCTTCGCCAAAGGTGTCCCTGGTGCCACATGTGGGGCACTGGCCGTTCTCTACCTCGGGCAGGTCGGCGCGGAATCGACGGTGACAGTTGCCACACTCAACCAGGGGGTCGGTGAAGCCTTCCACATGACCCGAAGCCTCCCAGACGCGCGGGTGCATCAGAATGGCGGCATCGAGCCCTTCCACGTCGTCGCGCATGTGCACCATGGAGCGCCACCACCTGTCCTTGAGGTTGCGCTTCAACTCCACGCCCAGCGGGCCGTAATCCCAAACCGATCCGGTCCCCCCGTAGATCTCGGAGGACTGGAAGATGTATCCCCGTCGCTTGCACAGCGACACGAGCTTGTCCATCAGGTCAGAATCGGCCATCAATCAGGTCTGAAGAGGGTTTCGGGCTGAAGTTCGGCTAGTGTGGTGTATCAAAAGTTCCCGAGCCACCGAGGGCGTCGAGGCGCCGGATCCAGCGAGGCGCCACGACGAGGGATAGCAGCGCTATCCCGACTCGGGGCAACGATGCAGGGCCGGATGCATCGGCGTTCGAATGGCCGAGACATTTTTGATACACCACACTAAGGACACAAGGTATCCGAAGCGGGTGCCAGGCATCAACCGGCTGCTGCCCCCCGGAAATCCAGCTTTGGCGGGAATGGACCCGACCACCCCCCTTTTGTTTATATTCAGAATCATTCTTAACAAGCACTCCACCACCGACGGATATGCTGACCTTCACCGACCGCGCGACCGAGATGGTTCATTCCTTCATTCAACAGAGTGATGGCGAGCTTTCCTTTCTCAGGATCGCCAGCCACGGCAGCCCGGCTGCGCCTCACTTTGAGCTTTCCCTGATCGGTGCCGACGAACGCGCCGACGAGGATCGTGAAATCACGCTTAACGACTTCACCGTTCTGGTGCCCGAGTCCTCGGTGTCCATGCTTGATGGCGCCACGGTGGACTTCGTGGAGCGTGTGAACGAGAGCGGTTTCGAAGTCCGCCCCGTGGTGCGCAAGATCTCGGAGATCCCCTCGCCCGAGGGTCCGATCGCGCAACGCGTGCGTGATGTCCTGGACGACCAGGTGAACCCGGCGATCGCCTCGCATGGCGGCGCGATTTCGCTGATCGACGTGAAGGAAACCGAGATCTATCTGGAGATGACGGGTGGATGCCAGGGCTGCGCCATGTCCAAGCTGACGCTGCGCCAGGGTGTGGAGCGGATGCTTCGGCAGGCGATCCCGGAACTGACCGCGGTCCACGACATCACCGACCACGCCTCGGGCTCGAATCCGTTCTTTCAGGCCTGATCTGCGACTGAGTCGGTCAAGCGAGAGGCCCCGCCCGGATCACCGGGCGGGGCCTCTTTGCATTCCGACTCCATCTGTAGGTGGGCGGATGCAGCGGTGCTAATGCGTCTCGGGCTCCGGAGCGCCTCGGTTCTGGTGCACACGGGCACCGACCTGGCCAATCAGAGCGCCCAACTGAGACAGACTCTTCAGTGAAGAGCGGGTCATGACGCACAGGACATACGGGCGGCCCGGGTCATAGACGATCCCGCACTCGTGAAGCTGCGTGCCCGCAGCCAGGTCCATGCGGTCAAAATGGCTTCCGAACTTCGAGGCAATCTCCACGTCGGGAATGCCCGATCGAAGGCCCTCTTCAAAGGTGGCCTCGGTCAGGAGCTGGAGCGCCAACTCGGAGTGCCGCCGTGAAAAGACCGACGAGTTATAGAGGACCCGGAAGAGCGCCCCGTATGACTGGGGATCAACCACTGCGCGACCGTCCTTCACTCGCTTGGGTAGCCCCAGCCCGGCCAGGAAGCGTTCGACGTCTTCGGGATCCTCGCCAGCCAGGATCATCTCCTTGGCGTGGTTGTCCGAGTACGAGATCATCCTGCCAAGCAGGGCCTCGAAGGTGTACCACTCCCCCGGGACCATCCGTTCAGCGGCCGGCCGGTTGTAAACATTGTCCGGACTGGACATCCCATCCGGGCCGGGATAGCGACTCAGTCGCCCCAGAAGGGCCGGATCCTCCTCAAGCCGGTCCAGCGCGTGGAACAGGACCCCTACCTTGGTCAGGCTCGCCGGAACGAAGGACTCGTCTTCGTTCACGCCGATCCAGCGGTCCGAAACCAGATCCCGATAGTAGACGCCGATCGTGAGCGTTGGGTCTGACCGATGCTGACCGGCGATCCAGATCCCCAAGTCCTCTTCCAGCAGCCTCAACGGTTCCGACCCCGCCCGTACGCCCACGGGCTCAATGACCGGATTCGTGAAATGGGCGATCGGGAGCCGCTGCTGCTCACCCTCCCCCACGACGTCGGCCTCGGCGTCCGTCGAACGGAGACCGAGGCCGAGCGCGAGCCCCACACCCAGCAGCCCTGCACCAACGGGAAGCATGATCATGAAGCGACGCATGGCAGGTTCTTTCAACGAGTTACAGGCGAGTCACGAACTGTTGACTCCTACCCGTCCCGAAGTGTTAACCCGCTTCGGCTAACCCCCTAAGAAGAACCCCCCGCCGCCGCCGTTGCCGAAGCGCGGGTTCACGATGTTGTTGAAGATCGACCCAAAGCTGTAGGACACGCCGAAGAAGACGAAGTAGTTGAAGCTGGTTTCCCGGGCGATCCGGCCGGTCAGAATGTCTTCATCCGACAGGACGGACAAGGGCAGGAAGAGCTGATCCGAGACCCAGCTGTACCCTCCCAAGACGTTGAACGAGAAGCCTTTGAAGAGTCGGACGTTGGTGGATCCGCTCAGACTCACGTTGTAGAGGTCCGTGTCATGAAGGTACTGAGACCCGGACAGGGATACATCGACCTGCCCCCACGGCTGGTTCATCCCCAGGTTGGCGGTAAGCGAATGCTGCACGCGCTGCTCCTCCGTGACCCGAAAGATCGTCTCTTCGGTGTAGTCCCAGCCGCTGACCGGAAGGGTGTATTGAACCGTCATCCGGCGACGGGAGCTCTCGGAATAGGGGAAGAAGTTGTACTCCACCCCCGGCTCAATCGTCCAGAACAGGTCCTGATTCAGGAAGGTGTTGGCCCCCGCCCGTGCGCCCAGACCCAGGGCCCACTGGCCGCCAAGCGAACGGACCAGCAGCCCATCGGAATTCCAGGAGTCGCGCACAATCGTAATCTCGTTGCCACTGCTGAGCTCGAGCTTGCGTGTCGATTGGCTGGCGCGGCCACCGAGGCTGAACTTCCAGAGCTCCGTGGTTCGGCCTGCGTTGAAGTTCCCGGAAAAACTTGTGTTCGAACTCGACGACTGGCCATTGGTGTTGCCACTCATCCCGAGCCTGAAAACCCAGAAGTTCCACGGATCGTCCTGAGCATCGGCGACCTGGGCGCGGGGGCCACCGGGGCCGCCAGCGGTTGGTCTGGGAACCGAAACGGTCACACGTGCTCCAGCCGGCGTCCGAGCCACGTAGCGGGCCAGCCCCAGTGTGAGGTAGCGAATCAGGGATTCCCGACGGTCATCGCTGGTAGCATCTCCGGACGTGGAGAACGCCAGTTGGTCTCCGACCCCCTCGAAGTCGCGCAGCCCGATAAAGTCGAGCTCGAAGCGAGACCCACCGCCGCCCGTCCCCTGGCTGGTAACCAGTACCTGTACGTCGGCGTCAGCTCGGTCGCGAACCCAGTCGATCCAGTGGACCTCCTGCCGAATGAAGGTCTGGTCACAGAATGCGTTCTGACAGTCGAGGAAGACCCGGATGGTCTGCTCGGTCTGCTGTCCGGAAACGGGAGGCGCCCAGAGGGCTGCAAGGACCAGAAAAAGTGCCACGATTGGTGAGCGTTTCATCAGGCTTTCCCCTTGTTGGTTCATCGTCATCCACCCAGCCTACGTAACTCTACGTCGCAGATTACAAGCACGGCGGGACATTGGAAAGGGTCAGGTGCGGCCCCCTCATGTATGACGTCATGAGTGCCCATCGGGTTGTGTGGGCGGCGTGGCCGGCGGATCGATCGCGGAACGGCCCTCCGTTCAGCTAGCCGGCAGGTCTGTCGCGCCTACCTGATCGCCGTCGCCTGCAGCTTTTCAAAAAAGACTGCGAGCACTGGCTCCGTCGCGATCTGATCAACGAATCCTAGTTCGTCGAGAGCTCCGCTGATTGCAGCCATCCGGTTGAGCATGGACCTACCCAGTGCCTCGGTGACTGGCACCGCCTCGAGCACAGGGTCACGAGAGAGGCCGCCAGCCGCTGGCTCATAGCTGATGTCCGTCTCGTTATCGATCAGGAAGCGGTGCAGGTCGAGAGCGGCGGTAATCACCTGCTGGAGCTGAGAATACACCAGCTGCCTGTCCCGAAGCGCAGCCTCGAATCCGGCCATCGCTCGCGTTTCCAGAAGCCCCTCATTCGTTCCGGTGAGGTTCGCCGCCGTCAGTTCTCCTGCAAAGCCTTCTTCGAAGAACTGATCGTCGCGCGCTCGCACTTCGCGCAGCAGGGCCTGGTAGGACTCCCAGTAGTCGACGACCTGGGGGTAGCGACTGGCGTTCGCCAGGTACACGCCCAGTAGCCAATCCTGCGGTGGCTGGTCGGGAATCGCCGCGCGCTCCGGAAGCGACTGCATGGCCGAAACCATATACAGGTTGGCACGCGCTGCCAGTTGCCGAAGCTGGGGTTCAAGGTTGGCCGGAATTTCGGGCAGAACTATGGCCGACTCCTCGTCGGCGGAGCCGCCGACCATAAAGGTCTGATAGCCGAACCATCCGACCACCCCTGCTACGCCGAGGAGCGCGATGAACCCGAACAGCTTCCCTGCCCCCGACCCGGCGGGGGTGAGCTTCCGCTGAGGCGGCGGCGTCCGGCGCGGGCGCGAAGGGGCTTCTTCAGTCTCGGATTGCGCGGGTCTGGCCGGCAGACCGTCTTCGTCCACAGGGCCTGCATCACTGGCCGAGCTGGTGTCCGCATAGGCTGTGCCAGGGGCAGTTGCAGCCGCCTGGGGGGAGTCATCGGCCAGCCACGAGGGGCTTTCGTCGTCGGCGGCGGAAGCATCGAAAGAATCTACCTCAAGGCCGCCCTCGAACCCGGCTGATGAGTCCTCCGCGGCAGGGACCTCATCCTGGCCGAAGTCGGCACCCGGGATGGCTCCAGCCGCATCAGCGGCCACATCCCAACTGGCCGGTTCTTCCTTTGCCGCAGGCTCGTCTTCTGCGAGTAAGAGATCACCAAACCCACCCATATCGAAGCCGGACTCTTCCCCTGCGGCCTCGGCCTCATCGTCCTCGTCATCTACATCGCCATTTACATTGTCATCGTCCTCGTCATCGTCATCGTCCATGACCGAGAGACCGCCAAGGTCAAAATCCATCGGGTCGGCCGGTTCATCGGGCGCCATGGACTCCGCAGCGGTGGCTGCCTCATCGGCGGCGGTCCCAAGCCCATCGTCGAGCGTCAGGTCGCCAAAGTTCGAAAAGTCACTCGGCTTTTCAGCCGACGACTCCACTGGGGCCTCGGCAGCCGCCTGAGGCGGGTCGGGCTCCAAGGCCGACAAATCCACGACGACTTCTTCGGACGGCTGGTCCGGAGCGGCCATGCCCAAGGTCGGCGGCGGAGGCGCGATGAACGCACTTCCGTCGTCGCCGTCGATCTCTCGTTTCAGCGTGCGATAGATCTCGTGGTCCGACGCATCGGCCCACTTATCTGTACTGGCATCGAAGAACATCGTCGAATCGACGATGGCCCCGAGTTCGATACGCAGGCGAAGCGCGTCAGTACTGGGAATACTGACTTCTTTGCCCTGGGAGTCGATATAGGCGAAACGCATTGCAGCAGGGGTTGGGCCTGAATGGATGTGACCGGCTGAAACTACATCGCAGAAGGCACGTGAAGCTACCTCCGGGGCACGTCTTCTCTCTGGCCTTGAGCAGACTCGGCACGTGGCTCCGTGCCGGACGTCGTCGCCGTCGTCACGAAAATCAGATCTCCAAAGGGAGAATTGTCTCCGTTGGCCGAATTGGCGGCCGTGTCAAATCGGACGGATTCGGGCAATTCACCAGGGGCCGTCCACGAGAAGCTCCAGTGAGCCTCCTGACCGTTCGCTCTGGTGCGTGCTCGGGTGTGACGTAGATAGTGCAGGCGACCGGCCGGCCCCTCCACCCTTAACCTGCCCGAGGCTACTGTTCAGAGGGGGGGGGGCCCGCCAGCGACGTGCTACCGATCAGCGACCAACCTCTCGCACCGGGACGAACGTCCTGGGGGGCCTCACGAAGGGGCTGACCAGACTTTCGTGTCCGCCCGCACCCACTGCGGCGATCCCGAACGTGTAGTCGTCGATCGAGATGTCCTCGAAGACGTGCTCCGCGCCCGGACCGACGAACATCTCGTGTTGCCAATCCATGGCCCAGGTCTCGCGCCAGACGATCCGGTAACCCACGGCCCCGGCACTCTCCTGCCAGCGCATGTGTGCAGCATAGCCCGACTGTCCACGGCTCAGCAGGGGGCCACGTCCCATGTCGATGATCGGGGCCGGAGGCGCGAGAGCGACGGTGGCTACGGCGGCAGCATTCACCCGTGCATTCCGGGCGAGGTACTCGAAGTCGACGCCGTCAAAGGTGTCCTCGGGCGTGTGCTGGCGGGAGTAATTCTCGCGCGATTCGGAAAACCGAACTCCCGCGTAGCCGAGTCGATTGAAGGCCGTATGATCTCCGCCTCGGCCAAAACGGTCTTCGCGTGCGATGAGTCGGACCTCGTGTCCCGGCACGTAGGGGGCCGCCCAGCGGCGAATGAATCGGGCCATCTGGCGAGACATTGAATCCTCGGGGCCCTCCGAAAACACCCGGACCGTGCGCGAGTCGAGAATCCCGTTGCCGCCCACCGAGTTTCCGATGATGTCGTTGTTGAACACGCCATCGATCCGAATCGAATCGCGGGCCGCCTTCTGGGCGTGAAGCGTCGCGCCTACCA
>JBDNHE010000195.1:0-35090 GCA_041688945.1 Gemmatimonadota bacterium
CGTAGCGAAAGCTACGTTGAGGAGGAGAGACGCAGCATGGACCACCGAACCCCCCTTCGCCCTATGGACCACCGCTCACGCGGCGGTGCCCACGGGCGGCATGGGGCCATCTTCTTCGTTGGACCGCCTCGACGTAGCTTATGGCTATGGCTTCGGCGATCCGCCTCGAATCTGGCCCCATGGCGCTCGTAACGAGGCTCGCCCCACTTCTTCAACAGGCGTCTAGTGTAGTGTGGCAGAAGTCGCGTTGTATTCGTGTGTCGCTGCAGCTGCCCCAGCGTCGTTACTCCTTCTCGCCATAGCGCTGCTATGCCCCGGCGTCGACACTCTCGGTACGGACACGGGACTCTGCCACACTACACTGGTTTTCGCGCCGTCACACACCCCGAACGGAGTCCTCAGGAAATGATCGTGCGTTTCACTCGGCCGGCAGCGCTGCTCTCGGCATTGATGCTCTTCGCGGGCTCGGCTTCCGCCCAGCAGTTTACCGCCGACAATCTGCCGACCCGGGCCGAGCGGACCGACTACATCGAGACCAGCAGCTACGACGATGTGATGTCGTTTCTGCGGACCCTGGATGAGGCGAGCGACATCGCACATCTGGAGACGATGGGCTACACCATGGAGGGGCGGGCCATTCCCCTCCTTGTTCTTGGAAACGTGCCCGACGGGTCGCCCGAGGCGGTCAGGAAGTCAGGACTGATCCGGGTCTATCTGCAGGGGAACATCCACGGCGGTGAAGTGCCCGGAAAAGAGGCACTGCAGATGATCGCCCGTTCGATCGTTTCAGGAGACTCTCCGGACTGGCTTGATCGCATGGTGCTCCTGGTTACGCCGATCTACAACGCCGACGGCAACGAGCGTGTTCAGTTGACCAACCGGCCCCGGCAGCATGGACCCCTGGGCGGTATGGGGCAGCGTCCCAATTCTCAGGATTACGATCTGAATCGGGACCACATGAAGCTGGACTCACCTGAGGCGCGCTCGGTAGTCGGGATGATGACCCGCTACGATCCGCACGTTTCCGTCGACCTGCACACCACCAATGGCAGTCGGCACGCCTACATGATCACGTACTCCACGCCGATGCACCCAGGCACCGACGAAGGACTTGTCGAATTGCTCAAGGGAAAGGCGTTGCCCCTGATCACCGACCGTGTCCGTGCCGCGGATGGTGAGGAGTTCTACTACTACGGAAACGCCTCCAATCGTGGTGGCGAAATGGGCTGGTACACCTTCGACTACCGTCCCCGCTTCAACAACAACTACATCGGGCTCCGCAACCGGATCGCGATCCTCTCCGAAGCCTATGCCTACGCTACGTTCGAGGCTCGAGTCCAGTCCACGCGACGGTTCGTCGAAGAGATCCTGACCTGGGCGTGGGAAGATGGACCGGCCATCCGCGCCGCCGTACAGGCGGCTGATGCGTCGGTTGTTGGTGCTGCGCTGCCGCTCAGAGCCGTGCCCGAGGGGGCGCCGGAGATGACCGACATCCTGATGGGGGAGGTCGTCGAGGAGCGCCATCCGAACACGGGACAGACGATTCTGCGCCGACTCGATGTGGTCACCCCGACTCCCATGAGGGAGTACGGCACCTTCCGGGGCACCGATGTAGAGACCGTTCCTGCCGAGTATCTTATTCCGATGGATGTTGCGCCCGCGATCGATCGAATGCTGGCTCATGGGATTGAGATGGAAGAGGTCCCGGCCGGCACCACGATCCGCGGGCAGGTCTTCGCAATCGATTCGATGACGGTTTCGGCTCGTCCTTTCCAGGGCCACAACGAGCGGGTGGTGTTTGGTGCCTGGCAGGACCGCACAGTGACCTTGGCGGAGGGTGGCTACCGGCTTCACGTGTCACAGCCGCTCGGCCGACTTGCCTTCTATCTGCTTGAACCGCGGGCGGATGACGGACTGGCTAACTGGGCTCTTCTCGATCGCTATTTGGAAGGCGCCCCCGAGTATCCGATCTACCGCGTGCCCGGCGGGCGCTAGCGGCCGGTCTCTGGAGGGGGGCAGGCCCGGGAGATCGCTTCTTCCAGGGTCCGCAGAGTAAAGGGCTTCTGCAGGAAGGGCACCGACCCCAACCGATCGAATCCAGGGATCACCTCGGGGCTCGATCCTGAGACTGCCACCGCCAGAATCCCTTGAAGTTGTGGGCAGTCGCAGAGCCAGTCGAAGCCCGAGCTACCCCCGGGCAGAATGGCATCAACCAGGACCAAACTTGGCGCTGGGGCGGATTCAAGGTGGAGTCCCGCGGTCTCAGCAGTCTCGAAGCTGATGACTTGGTAGCCCTGTCGAGTGAGAAAGTGCTCCATCAGTCCCCGCAGATGGGGGTCGTCTTCAACAACCACGGCCTGGCCCCGCGCACCCTCCTCACTACCAGGGGGAAGTCTTTCCTCCCGGGGACCTCTTTCGCCCGCTTGCACAGCGACCTGAGCCGGGAAGTACAGGTGGACTTTGGTCCCCTCATTCGGACGGGATTCAATCCGGGCGAATCCACCGGACTGCCGTACAAAGCCATAGACCATACTCAGTCCCAGTCCGCGTCCTGTCCAGGAGAGGGAGGGCGGCGTCGTTGGAATCCACCAGAACCCGGCGGTGCATATCAAAGAGAAGAATCGATTCAGGGGCCTGGTCCAGATATGCCCTGAGACGTCGTTCACTTTCTCGAATGGTGCGATCGGCCTGCCGTTTGCGACGGACGGCGATACCGGTGGCAAGGGCCAGGAGCAGGAGCAGCGTCGATGCTCCCAGGACCGAGAGCGGCCACTCCGTCCATGTCCCGTCCGGGCCCAGCCGAGCCAGTCCCCAGGAGCCGCCAACCCAGATCGTTCCGTCGGGCCCGAAGTCCACCGCGTATGCGCCGCCACCCAGTACCTCTACCCCTTCGGAGAGCAGCTCCGCGTGGTCGTCAGCAATTCGATAGAGGCCGCCCGTACCCAGCCCACTGAGAGCGGCCGCATAGATGGTTCCGTCCGGCGCCTTGAAGAGTCTGTGGACTCTGGCGCCGAGTCCCTGCCCGGCGTCCAACCGCTCCCAGGGTCCATCGACGGCCCGCCGGAAGACGCCGGAGAAGTCCGACCCGCTTGAAATCAGATACCGGCCGCGCTCGTCTCGAACGAGTCCAGTCACGTGCTTCAGATCCTGACCGTCGGCGGTTGTCCAGCGCACGACTGTCCCGTCAGCGGCATGCAGCGCGACGCCCCCGGCGGAACCCAGGGCGAATCCGCCGTCCTCCTCGGGAACAATGACGTTGATTCGGTTCGCCAGATCCGGAAACGGACGACGGGTCCGAGTCCATCGCAAATCGAAGCGGCGAAAAAGATGAAGTCCACTTCTGCTGGCCAGCCACAGATCGCCGGTGCTTTCCGTGTAGGCGAAGCTGAGACCCTGAACTCGGTCTCCGGGCACCTGGACCGGGGACCAGCGGTCGTTCACGCCCACACGGAGATCGCCGGTGTCCAAAGAGCAAGGGTTACCCCTCGCTGATCGATGGTGGCCGCGCGCAGGCCGTTCTCCCCCTCGTCGTCGATCCGCTCAACGCGGTCACCGCTCCACCGAATCAGCCCGCGGTCTTCGGTCGGGTTGCTCAGGAAGGCGATGCCTTCATTCCCATTGCCGGGGACGATGAGGTCAAACGCCGCCCCGGGGTGATCGTAGATACTGTCCCAGCTCCCGTCGGGACGAAGGACTCGCACGGTCTGTCCGATCGCCTGTTTGCTCACGCCCAGTTCCCCGGCCAGGTGTGAGGCGCGCGCGCCATGTTCGGGAAGGGCCCTGAGAAGGTTCCAGGCAGCGGGGCCAGCGACGGTAAGACCCGACTCGCGAAGGGTTTCGACGGCCGCATGCTCGGCGGCGCGCAAGGCCCGGAGCAACACACGAACCAATGGCACGAAGTCCCGATCCGATTTCACGGGCGCGGGAGCCGGGGTCACCACCAATCTTCTCCTGGCGCGTGGAAAAAACTCGGGGCTGTTCGGTGCGGGAGGTCCGGCGCTACTATGAACCTTCAATGTCTTAATGGAAACCCTATTGCCCAGCCGACAATGCGCACTCGCCTCGCCTTTTTGCTCCTTCTCGCTCCGCTGGCCTGTCAGGCCGACGCTGATCTCAACGCCGCACCCGGTGAGTTGACCGACGCTGCGATCCTCAGTGCGGCCGAGTCCATCACTCCCGAGGATCTGTATGCGAGGGTAAGTGTTCTGGCTCACGACTCCATGCGCGGTCGTTACACGCCCTCGCCCGAGTTGGACGAGGTGGCTGCCTGGGCCGCATCGGAGTTCCAGTCCATGGGATTGAATCCGGGAGGCGAGGGTGGTGGCTACCTCCAGCACTATCCGATTCCGGCGCGCCGTGGGCAGGAACCGACTGGTGAGGTGGCCCCGAACGTGGTCGCCATCCTGCAGGGCAGTGATCCTGCGCTGCGCGACGAGTACGTCGTGTTTTCGGCGCACATGGACCATGTGGGAGTCGGCGCTCCCGACGCGAACGGTGATTCCATCCGGAACGGCGCGGATGACGATGCTTCGGGGACAGCCACGGTCATGGAGATCGCCCAGGCGATGGCCGCACTTCCGATGGCGCCACGCCGGTCCATGATCTTTGTCCTGGTGTCCGGTGAAGAGAGGGGGTTGTGGGGTTCCGAGTACTTCGCCAACAACCCCCCGGTGCCGGCCGAGGCCATGGTGGCCGACATGAACATCGACATGGTCGGCCGTAACTGGTCCGACACGATTGTCGCGATCGGCAAGGAACACTCCGACTTGGGTGCCACGCTGGAGCGGGTGAATGCCGCCCACCCGGAGATCGGGATGACCGCCATCGACGACATCTGGCCGGACGAGCGCTTTTACTTCCGGTCCGACCACTACAACTTCGCGGTCAAGGGTGTGCCGGTTCTCTTCTTCTTTAACGGCACGCACGAGGACTACCACCGTGCCAGTGACGAACTGGAGAAGATCGACACCGAGAAGATGGCCCGGATCGGTCGCCTCGTATTCTACCTGGGACTCGATATTGCCCAGACGGATGCCCGCCCGCAGTGGGACCCCGAGAGCTACCGGAACATCGTCGAGGGTGGTGACGGCGGTTGAGTTCAGACGGACGTCTTTCAAACCGACGTCAGGGCACACGTCTGGCACAAAAGGTGTATCAGTGATCGGCGACGCTTCTTATCACCGGAGGAACCACATGCGGTACGCCCATGCTTTCCCGGCGCTGCTCGTCTGCTCACTGACGGTTGCAGTGATTTCGCCTGCCGCCGCGCAGACCGACCCCTACCACACAGCGGTGGCGGAGCATTTTCAGGTTCCGGTCAGTGAAGTCGGAATCCTGTCGCAGGGGAGGCTCGCGGCGGCGGAGATCCCGGTCGTACTCTTTGTTTCGGCGCGCGCGGGGGCGTCTCCGGACGCGCTGATGGCGCTCCGGCGGGGTGGACGGGGCTGGGCAGAGATTGCCTCTCGCTACGGGCTCCATGCGGGGAACTTCCACATTGATCTGAGAGGGCCGGCGCCGGCTGGCCCCCTTTCTGCTGCCTACGAGGCTTACGGCAGTCGCGACCGAGCCAGTTGGCCGGCCATCTCGCTCAGTGACGAGGCGATCGTGGCTCTGGTCAATGTCCGGTTCCTGTCTGAATACCTCAGTCAGCCCCCGGCACGAGTTGCTGAAGTTGTGGCTCGCGATGGGGCTGGTCCCGCCGCATTGCGGACTCTCAGGGGTGGACGGGACCCGCTGCAGCGCTAGTGTGGTGTATCAACAGTGTCTCGGCCATTCGAACGCCGATGCATCCGGCCCTGCGTCGTTGCCCCGAGTCGGGATAGCGCTGCTATCCCTCGTCGTGGCGCCTCGCACGATCCGGCGCCTCGGCGCTCTGTGTGGTGTGGCACAAGTCCCGTGTCCGAATACAACGGGACTTGTGCCACACCACACTTGGTGGCTCGGGAACTTTTGATACACCACACTGACTGCCCGGCGGTTCCGCCTTGACGGGGCAGGCGGGGAGGCGTCGATTGGCCTGACTCTCCAGTCACGCCTGACCTGAACCGCCCCGAATGTCCCATTCCAAGACCTTCCGTGCTCTGACCGAGTTCGAGCGACTTGAGCCTGCGTTGATGCAGGAACGCGCCGCCCAGTTCTACGAGGGTATGCGCCGCCGCCGGACGGTCCGCGAGTTCTCGCCTGAGGCCGTGCCGATGGCAGTGATCGAGCAGGCGATTCTGGCGGCCGGAACCGCGCCGAATGGCGCCAATCACCAGCCATGGCACTTTGCGGTGGTCACCGATCCCGAACGGAAGGCCCGCTTGCGGGCCGCAGCCGAAGAGGAGGAGCGCTCCTTCTACAACGGGCGGGCCCCACAGGATTGGCTCGATGCCCTGGCGCCGCTCGGCACGGACGAGAACAAGCCGTTTCTTGAGACCGCGCCGGTTCTGATCGGGATTTTCGGGGAAAGTTGGCACCCCACCGACGACGGCAAACGGAAGAACTATTACGTGACCGAGTCGGTCGGGATCGCCACCGGGATTCTCATCACGGCCCTTCACAGCGCAGGACTGGTCACGCTGACGCACACGCCCTCGCCGATGGGATTCATGAACCAGGTGATGGACCGGCCTTCGAATGAGCGGCCTTTCCTGCTTCTGGTTATCGGCTATCCCGCCGAGGGATGCACGGTACCCGATATCACCAAGAAGCCACTCGACCAGATCGCATCCTTTCTCTGAGGGACCCCCATGGGCCAGGACCTCGTTCCAGAGCAGACCCCTGCCGCCGTCCGGACGTTTACCAAGGCGCTCCTGACTGACCTGAAGGCCCTCGAGCGGATGCTGGACGAGGGGATGATCGAGTCGGGCATCAGGCGGATTGGTGCCGAGCAGGAGATGTTCCTGATCAATCGTGGGTTCGGGCCCTCGCCCAAGGGCGTTGAGGTTCTGGAGCGGCTGGGGGAGCCGTTCACGCCCGAGCTGGCACGCTTCAATCTGGAGGTAAACCTCGATCCGCTCGTGCTCACGGGGGACGCCTTCAGTTCATTGGAGAAGTCGCTCAACCAGCGGATAGCTCAGGCCCGCGAGGCCGCGCGACTTGAGGGGGCGGACGTGGTGCTGACCGGCATCCTGCCCACCCTTACCAAATCCGATCTGGATCTGGAGAACATCACGCCCCGCGCCCGCTACTACGCGCTGAATGATTCGCTCAACCGAATGCGTGGCGGCGCGCCCTACCGGCTGCGGATTCAGGGCACCGATGAGTTGATGATCGAGCACGACTCGGTCCTGCTTGAGGCCTGCAACACCAGCGCTCAGGTCCACCTCCAGGTAGAGGCCGACGAGTTCGCCCGGATCTACAACGTGGCTCAGGCGGTGACCGGACCCGTCCTCGCGACGGCGGTGAACTCTCCGCTCCTCTTTGGGCGGCGCCTCTGGGCAGAAACTCGCATCGCCCTCTTCCAGCAGTCTCTGGACACGCGCAGCGGCACCGTGCACCTGCGTGAGATGTCTCCGCGGGTTCGGTTTGGCGATCGCTGGGTGAACAAGTCGGTTGTGGAGCTGTTCCAGGAAGACATCGCCCTGTTCCGCGTGCTCCTGGCGATGGACGTCGAGCAGGACCCGCTGGTCGAGCTTGATGCCGGTCGGGTCCCCAAGCTCCAGGCCCTTTCGATGCACAACAGCACGGTGTATCGCTGGAACCGCCCCTGCTATGGAATCAGCGAGGGCAAACCCCATCTGCGGATCGAGTGCCGGGCGCTCCCCGCCGGACCCACGGTCGTCGACGAGATGGCCAACGCCGCATTCTGGATCGGCCTGGTGATGGGAGCTTCTGCCGAGTACGGCGACATCACCGAACGGATGGAGTTTGACGACGCCAAGGACAACTTCACTGCCGCTGCCAAACTCGGCCTGCGCTCGGCGATGACCTGGCTGGATGGCGAGACGGTCGCCGCGCCGCGTCTGATTCTGGACACGCTTCTTCCCTTGGCAGAGGCGGGACTTACCTCGCACGGCGTCGACAGGGCCGATATCGACCGGTACCTGGGCGTGATCCATGACCGGACTCGGTCGCTGTCCACGGGCGCTCGGTGGATGGTCCGCTCGCTGTCGTCCATGAAGGACTCCGGCACAAAGCAGGAGCGACTGGCGGCGCTGACCGAGGCGCTGATGAAAATGCAGGCGACCGGACAGCCCGTGCACACCTGGGATCTGGCCGAGCCACCGGATCAGGGCGGTTGGACACAGAGCTATCTGAGAGTGGAGCAATACATGACCACGCAGCTCTTTACCGTCCATGAGGACGAGTTGGTCGATCTGGTTGCCTTCCTGATGGATCGCAAACTGATCCGACATGTGCTGGTCGAGGATGACGAACAGAGGTTGACCGGGATGGTCTCTTACCGCTCCGTACTGCGGATCATTGCAGAGGGTGGAAGTGACGGATACCAGCAAATTCCGGTGCGTCAGATCATGGAACGCGATCCCGTGACGGTTTCGCCTGAGACGCCGACGCTCGAAGCGATTGAGCTCATGCGGAGCAATCGCGTGAGCTGCCTTCCGGTGACCAAGGAAGGCAAGCTGGTGGGGATCGTGAGTGAGAGGGATTTCATGCCGATCGCCTATCAGCTGCTGGAAGAACGACTCTCTACTACCGACTAACCGGGACCGGGACGACGGCCTGTCGGGCCCGCTCCACAGACGACTAGCGAAGCGACGCACTTTGACGCTGGCACAGACGAAATTGGCAGACGAAGGGAAGAGTGTGGACCGGGTCCTGGCGGCTCTGGGGCCGCAGGGAGATGGCCCCACGCTTCTGGTTGTCGGGTCGATCCACGGCAATGAACCTGCTGGCTTTCTGGCCAGTCAGAGAGTCGTGTCTTTACTGGCGGATCGCGCGGAGGGTCTTCGGGGGCGGGTCGTCTTTCTGGTCGGCAATCGTCGCGCCCTGGCCGATGGGATGCGCTACATTGATCGCGATCTCAACCGCGCGTGGACTCCCGACCGGATAGAGACGCTTCGCAGCGCCGGGCTCGGCTCCGACCACGAGGATCTGGAACAGCTTGAACTCCTCGACGAAATCGACGGAGTTCTGGCGGCGGCCCGGGGGTCGGTCCACCTGCTGGATCTGCATACCACCTCCGGATCGGGCGGCGCGTTTTCTGCCGTGGCCGACTCACTCGCCAACCGCGCCATCGCCCTGCAGATCCCCGTCCCGCTGGTCCTGGGCCTCGAAGAAATGGTCGATGGAACGCTGCACGACTACCTGGGAGGGCGGGGTGCTCTGACCCTGGCTTTCGAAAGCGGTCAGCACGATGAACCACGGGCAGTGGACCGCGCCGAGGCGGCCATCTGGATCATGCTGTCGGCCACGGGCGTGGCGCCGGAAGCCGGCTATCCCGAGACCTCGGCCGCCCGAAAACTCCTGCAGCGGGACACCCGTCATCTGCCCCGCGTCGTCGAAATGCGCTACCGGCACCCGATCGGGCCCGGCGATGGCTTCGTCATGCGGTCCGGATATCAGAATTTCCAGCCCATTCAACTGGGTGAGACGATTGCGGACGATCACAATGGCCCGGTTCAGGTACAGGAGGACGCTCGCCTCCTGATGCCCCTCTACCAGTCCCAGGGCAACGACGGATTCTTTGTGGTTCGGGAGTTCCGCCTCTTCTGGCTGCACCTGTCCCATGCCCTGCGAGTCCTGGGATCGAACCGGATCGTGCACTGGGCGCCCGGCGTCCATCGGCACCCGGACCGGCCTGGTGCGTATGTCGTCAACCGCAGGGTCGCCCGCTGGTACGCGCTGCAGCTACTGCACCTGCTCGGATTTCGAAAGCACGAGGAGGCCGGTGACGTCCTGATCGTGCTTGAGCGCAAACACCCAGACTGATGTGCGGCCGCTACGCCAGCGTCTCGGGAGTCGACCCGCTGATCGAGGTTTTCGGGATTGACGTTCCGACCTTCGACAACTGGCCAAAACGCTACAACGTCGCGCCCACGCAGCAGGCCCCGGTGGTTCTCCGCGGCGGTAGTGGGGAGCGTAGACTTGGGACGCTCCGCTGGGGGCTGATCCCATCCTGGGCGAAGGAGGTCGCCGTCGGGTCCCGAATGATCAATGCCCGCTCGGAGACGGTCGATTCCAAGCCTGCCTTCCGGTTGCGGCGGTGCATCGTACCGATCGACTACTTCTACGAGTGGCGCAAGGACGAGCCCGAGAATCCAAAGGGATTGAAGATACCGTTCCTGATTCGCCCGGTCTCCCGGCAGCCGTTCGGAGTGGCCGGCCTCTGGGAACGCTGGCGCTCGCCGGAAGGTGAGGCCCTCTACACTTTCACGGTCATGACGACACAGCCCTCGCGGTGGATGGCCCAGCTGCATGATCGCATGCCCGCCGTCCTTCAGCCCGAACAGTGGGCCGCCTGGCTATCACCAGAGACCTCACAGGGCGCACTAAAGGGGATGCTGGGACCGGCCCCGGAGTCCTTCTTCGAGGCCTTCGAGGTCTCGCGGGCGGTAAATTCGCCGCGCAACGATGTCCCTCAGATCGCTGATCCGGTGCCTGGCGGTGAGGTCATTCAGGCCGGTCTGGGGCAGCCTCCGATGGGTCAGCGCCCCTAAGCGCCGCCGCGGTCGGCTGCCGTGAGGAGTCGACCAGGAAGCGCCCAGGTCAGACCTCCGTCCTGTACCACAAACTCGCCGTTGACCATCACCTGCTCAATTCCCGACGGGTAGGCGTGGGGCTCAAAGAAGGTGGTGCGGTCCTCGAGCTCATCCAGATCCAGCACGACCAGATCTGCGCGGAAGCCTTCCCGAATCTGACCGCGGTCGCGGAGCCCCATGATCAATGCCGGAAGCGAGGTCATGGACCGCACGGCCGATTCAATTGACAGCGCCCCGCGGTCCCGCGCGTACCAGGCCAGCTTGCGAGGGAAAGTGCCGTAGAAGCGCGGGTGGACGGAGCCTTCGTCATCGGGATGCGCCAGCCCGCCATCCGTGGTCGTGGCCACCCACGGGCGAGCGGCATAGGCCTCGACGTCTGCCTCGGACATCGAAAAGCCTCGCAGTCGACCGCCGCCGCGGCGATCGGGATCGCCTCGGGACTGCAGCTCAAAGGTGGCGTCCACGGCACCCATCTCCCAAAGGTCGGCCACATCCTGGAGGGACAGACCGACGATCGACTCGTCCGGATACTCGAAGACAACCACCCGCTCTGCACCTCCCCGGCGACGAATTTCGTGCGTGACATCCTGTCGGACGCGCGCGGCTGCGGCTGGATCGGCAAGGTTGGCCCGCAGCATCTCGGCGGGCGGGCGGGCATCCTCGCGACTGCGGGCATCCTCGTCCTGCAGCGCCCAACTCGGGATGAGGACCGTGTTTCCGTCGGTACCGCTGGTGGGGTAGGGGTACTGGTCCGCCCACATGCGGACCCCCTCCTGCCGAGCGGCTTCGATCAGCTGAATGATGGTCGAGCTCGCTCCCCACCAGTGTGCGCCCTTGGCCTTGATGTGCGATGCGACCACCCGAACGCCCGACTGCCGCCCAATTTCGATGGTTTCAAGGACGGCGTCGATCAGGGTAGGTGCCCCCGGTTCGTCCTGGCTCGGCCAGTACCACATCGGATCGGCGCCTTCGCTGCGTTCGTGTGAAATATAAACACCGTCGATCCCGGCCAGTTCACCCACCACTAAAGCGACCTCGTCCGTCGTGCTCCAGCGGCCTGGGTTGTACTCCAGCCCTGCAGATACGCCGACCGCGCCATCGGCGATCCCCTGTCGGACCAGCGCCCGCATTCGTCCAACTTCGGCGGGGGTGGCCGGGCGCTCGACATCGTCTCCCATCACCTCACGCCGAATCGTTCCGTGCCCGACCATCAGCATCACGTTGGTGCCAGTGCCCTGAGACTCCAGCAGCCCGCGTTGCTCCGAAATCGGCCAGGGTGAACGACCGTCCTGATTCACGACCACGGTGGTGATTCCCTGCGCCACAATGTTGGGCATCCCCTTTCGGCGGATCTCGTCGGTACGAATGGTCGCGCCGCCGATCCGGGCACTGCCGTCATCCGCGTGCGAGTGGATGTCGATGAAGCCCGGTGTCACATACTTGCCCTCGGCCTCAATCACCCGGTCCGCCGTAGCGCCCTGAAGGCGCCCCACCGAGACGATCAGCCCGTCTCGAACCCCGACATCGGCGGCAAACCACGGGTTGCCCGTGCCGTCCAACACGCGTCCATTGCGAATCAGGACATCGAAGTGCGCCGCTTGCGCCGACACCTGCAGGGGCATCAGGCTCATGCCCAGGGTCAGGATGGCGGCTCGGAAGATCGGAACTCGAGGGATACACATTTGTGGATGCCTGAATGGGTGAAATCTGCGGTCAATTGGCGGTTTGGAGCTCGCATGGGCAAGTCGGAACAGGATATCTCGGCGCAGAGTCCCGGTCGGGGCCACCTCTTGGGGCGGCGCCGTGCCGAGGAGCCGGATTCGGCCACGGAGCCGCCGGGCCCGGTCTTTGGGATTCCGCCGCCGGATCACGCGGTTCTATTGCAATTGCACACGCTCTGGATCTCCGCGACGGACGAGACGATCGGCGGCATCGTAAAGGAAGTCCGGGAGATCGCAGAATCGGCCCCCGACCATCTGGCACCCTGGGTCGAGACCTATGTGGACGCGATGGATCGACTGGAGCATTGGCTGAGGGATCACTGACGGTCGACGCTGATCGCGGATGCTTCCATATTTCGGGTCTGGCTCCGCCTCCTGCGGAGCACGAACCGAAGCCCCGCGCCGTCCAATGTCTCGTCCAGTACTTCCCGAAGATCAGATCGACCGCACTCCCGGTCGGGGTTCCATCGTCCTTGTCGTCATGGACGGACTCGGCGGACTGCCTCACCCCGAGACCGGTCTGACCGAGCTTGAGACGGCACACACGCCCAACCTGGACGCCCTGGCGGGTCGTGGATCCCTCGGCGTTCTGGATCCGGTCGCGCGGGGCATCACCCCCGGCAGCGGTCCCGGACATCTCTCGATCTTCGGATACCACCCGCTCGAGTACGTGATTGGTCGGGGAGCTTTCAGCGCGCTGGGCGTCGGAATCGACTTGAAGCCCGGGGACGTTGCTGCCCGCCTCAACCTGGCCAGTTTCGATGGCGATGGCCGGGTGACGGATCGGCGTGCAGGTCGGCCTTCGGATGCCGAAGGAGCACGGGCTGTCGCGCTCCTCAACGAAAAGCTGGTCCGGCCTGAAGGCGTCGACCTGAAGTTGGTGCATGAGAAGGAGCACCGCGTGGTCCTCTGGATCTCAGGCCCCGACCTGACCGATGGTCTGACCGATACCGATCCACTTGAGACCGGGGTCCCCGCTCACGAGTGCACGGCGACTGATCCCCACTCGGAACGGACTGCCGAAATCGTCCGGGACTTCCTGACCCAGTCCAGCAAGATCCTGGCCGGCGAGTCCGCCATGAAAGGCTTCCTGGCCCGCGGCTTCGCCTGTTTCGATCCGATCCCTTCAATGAATCGCCGTTTTGGGCTCCGGGGAGTGGCGGTCGCCAAGTATCCGATGTATCGCGGCGCGGCGAAGATGGTCGGCATGGCGGTCGAAGACGTGCCCGAGAGTACCGAGGAAACCATCTCGGTCCTGGAGAAGGTCTGGGGTCGATACGACCTCTACTTTGTCCACTTCAAGGACACGGATACGCGCGGACACGACGGTGACTTCGCTGGAAAGGTCGGAGCGATCGAAGCGATCGACGCCCTGGTGCCGAGGATTACGGCTCTCGACCCGGAGGTCCTGATCTTTACCGGCGACCACTCGACGCCGGCGATTCTGGGTGAGCATTCCTGGCACGCCGTCCCGACGCTCCTTGCATCGAAGTTTGGACGCTCGACGGAGGCCGCCTTTGGCGAGTCCAGCTGCCGGGCCGGCGACCTCGGGCGCTTCCATGGGACTGACCTGATGCCCCTGGCGCTGGCGCATGCCGGGCGCCTTGTGAAGTTCGGCGCATGAGCATCGACCCTCGCATCGAAGACATCCTTCGCCGTGCTCAGCGCATGGGCGAGGACGGCGAGTACCACGACATGGCCGAGATCCTCCTGGAGGCGCTGACCGACGATCCTGAGGATCCGTACCTGCTGTGCTGGCTGGGTGTGGCGGAGCGTGAGCGCGGAATGGAAGGCATCGCCTACGAGCGCTTCAAACAGGCGTTGGCGCAGGATCCCCAGGATCCCGTCCTTCTTTCCATTGCCGGAACCGGCCTGGCCGACTTCGACGATCCTGAGGCTGAAGTGGCGCTGCGCACGGGCGCTCTGCTCGGAAAAGAAATCCCCGAGACGCGCTGGCGTTATGGGGCGTGGCTGACTCGCGAGGGATTTGTCGACGACGGAATCGCCGAGCTGGTTGCGGCCGCGCTGCTCAATCCGGAAGACGGGACGATCGCCTACGAACTCGGGGTCGGATACGCGCTCAGGGGATCGATCGGAGCCGCGATCGATGCCATGGATCGCGCCGTTGGCATGGAGATGGCGGACGAAGGCTGGGTGCGGGCCATCCTGGGCCTGCTGATGGTCGAGGTAGACCGACCCGACGAGGCCGTGATTGAGTTGGATCTTGCTGCCCGCGCCCGACCCGAGGACCCGGAACTGCAGGTGCTTGCAGCCCTCGCCCGAGCGGCCGAGGGGGAGCCCGACAGCGCGTGGGAGTACCTGGAACGCGCTCGATTCCGGGCTTCGGGCATTGACGTACAGCTGGTGGATGAGGCCGACGAGCGCATCCACGCCGGACCCGAAGAGGCCGGGCATTTCCTTCGCACGACAGTGGGACCGTCCACCCTGCGCGAACGGCTGGCGGTTCGCCCCTGAATTGAGCTGAGGGGTTCACAACTCCGCTGTCGTAGTAGATGGTTCGCAGTCGAGAAGGCTGTTGAAGAAGTGGGGTGCGGCCGCGCGAAGGGGCCTTCGGAAAAATCTGATCGTGAAGAGGTGGGGATGACGGACCGACGTTTGTACTTCGAGCTGGTACGCCGGCAGCTCTCGAACGGGCTGGATGTGGTGGTGGCGCCCGACGCTGCGCTCCCGATCGTGGGCGTGAATCTCTGGTACGGGGTCGGCTCTCGAAACGAGCGCGAGGGCAAGACCGGATTCGCGCACCTGTTCGAGCACATGATGTTCCAGGGCTCCGCGCACGTGCCCAAGAACGGACACTTCGACCTGATTGAGCGCGCTGGCGGATCTCTGAACGCGTCCACCTCGTTCGACCGGACCAACTACTTCGAGACGCTCCCGTCTCACAACCTGGACCTGGCACTCTGGCTTGAGTCGGACCGGATGGGCTTCATGCTCCCGGCCATGACCCAGGAGAAGCTGGACAACCAGCGCGACGTTGTGAAAAACGAGAAGCGGCAGCGCTACGACAATCAGCCCTATGGGGACTGGATTGAGCGGATGCTGGGGCTGGTCTGGCCCGAAGATCATCCCTACGGCCATACCGTAATCGGCTCGATGGAGGACATTGATGCGGCTACGCTTGAGGATGTGTCGGACTTCTTCGCCACCTTCTACGTGCCCAACAATGCGGTCCTGACGATCGCCGGAGACGTTGAAGTTGAGCACGCCTTTGAGCGGGCCGAACACTGGTTCGGTGAGATCCCCCGCGGTGCAGATATCCCCGCGATCCCCGGCCGAGTCGATGTGCCGTTGCCGATGGACGCACCGACCCGCGCCGACGTGACGGCCGATGTCCCGCTCCCCCGGGTGATGATGGGCTACCGGATTCCGCCCGCTACCGCGCCCGAGGCACCCGCCATCGATCTGGCTTCTCAGGCACTGGGAAGTGGTCGCGCTTCCCGCCTGTATCGGAATCTGGTCAGGACCGGAAAAATGCGGGATGCCTTTTCCTATGCCTTCCCGCTCACAGCTGGCGGCTCGATGCTGATGGCCGGGGGGACCGGCTTTCCGGACAGCGATCCGGCGGAGTTGGAGCGACTTCTGGTCGAGCAGCTCTCTGGGCTCGCCGACATCAGTCAGCCCGAACTCGATCGGGCGCTGGCTCTGGAGGAGGCCCGTGTGGCACAGTCGATGGAGCACATGGGAACCCGGGCCGATCGGATTTCGGCCAACACCCAAATCTTTGACCGCCCCGAGCGGATCACTGAAGAGCTTGAAGAGCTTCGTGCCGTGACCCTGGATCAGATCAGAGAGGTCGGCAAGCGCTACCTCGCGACCCCCAACCGGGCCGTGCTCACCTACCGCCCCGGAGGTGCAGCATGACGCCCCTCGACAGAAATGTGCAGCCAGCTCCCGGCCCTCTTCGGCCCTTCGACTTTCCCGGTGTCTCTGTGGCGAAGCTGTCGAACGGCGTACCGCTGGAGGTGGTGTCGTTGCCCCGACTCCCTGTCGTCACCGCGCTGCTCAATCTGCGTGCCGGTGAAGAAGGACTCCCCGCCGAGCGGGGCGGCCTCTCGATCCTGACGGGTGACGCACTTGAAGGCGGCACCCGCCGGCGCAGCGGCGCCGCCCTGGCCGAAGCGCTTGAAGTACTGGGCGCAGACGTAGATGTGCACACAGGCTGGAGCGGGACCACGGTTTCACTTTCCTGCCTGGCCGACCGCCTCCCCGACGGGCTCGCACTTCTGGGCGAGATGGTCCGCGAACCCAGCTTTCCCGACGATGAAGTCGCGCGCGCCCGGCAGCAGCAGATGGCGGGGATCCGGCAGGGCACCAAGGACCCGGGAACCCTCGCGAGTCAGCGGATGTCCGCGGAGATCTATGCGGAGGGTGAGGCCTACGCGCGTCCCGCGATCGGGCGAGAGGATGTCGTTGAGCAGTTTCAGGTCGACACGCTGCGCGGATACGCGGAGGGCTTCTATCAGGCGACCGGATCGGCGCTGGTCGTGGCCGGAGATGTGGACGCCGACGAGGTGCGCGAGTCCGCCGAGGGAGTCTTTGGCGACTGGGCGGGGCGTCCGGTAGAAGATGTCAGTCCGGCGGGACGCTCGAAGCCTGGCGGTCCACGGATCGTGATCGTGGACATGCCCGCCGCCGTGCAGTCCGAGATCCGGATCGCACATGTTGGCGTGGCCCGCAGCTATCCAAACTTCGCGGCTCTTCAGGTCGGAAATGCGATCCTGGGGGGCACCTTCTCTTCGCGCCTCAACCTCAACCTGCGTGAGAAGAACGGGTTCACGTACGGCGTTCGTTCGCGCTTCGCTGCCCGGCGGGGCCCCGGCCCATTCAGCATTTCGACCGCCGTGGATACCGAGAACACGGCAGCAGCCATTCGCGAGGCTTTCTTCGAAGTCCGCCGCCTGCTCGACGACGGCCCGGGCACCGAAGAGATCGAAGCCACCCGCGACTATCTCGCAGGGATTTTTCCATTGAGACTGGAAAGCACCGGGCAGGTGGCCTCAAGGGTTGCAGAGGTCCGGACCTTCGGGCTGCCGCAGGATGAATGGACCGGCTACCGGGACCGGATCCGTGCCGTCACCCCCGATGCGGCCCTCTCAGCTTTGCGAGAAACCATCCGGCCGGACGAACTGGTGGTGGTCATTGCCGGGAACGCGGAGGGCCTTGTCGCGGGTCTCGAAGAGCTCCAGATCGGACCCATCCAGGTGATCGGGTCGGACTGAGTCCAAAGGGGGCATGCAACCACAACCCCCACCTCTCGTATCTAACGTGGTGTAGTAGAAGTCCCGTTGCATTCGAGCGTTACTGCATCGGCACCAGCGTCGTTACTCCTTCTCGCCATAGCGCCGCTATGACTCGGCGTCGCGCCTCCCTGGAGCCGCCCAGTGACGCTCTCGGTACGGACACGGGACTTCTACTACACCACGCTAACCACAGAACCTATGGGACACCAAGCGGTTGGCGATGGGCCAGGCCGGATCGGGCGAACGCCCATCCACGACGGAAGGCGCATCCAGATCAGTGTGGACCGGGTCAGGTTTCCGGATGGGTCCGAGGGCGACCTCGACTTCATTCGGCACCCGGGCGCGTCGGCCATTCTTCCGGTGATCGGGCAGGTGTCCGAGAGCGATCCGGAAGTTCTGTTGCTCAAGCAGTACCGGTACGCGGCGGGCGGCTTCATTGTCGAAGTGCCGGCGGGGTGTCCGGACTACGAAGGGGAGCCGTGGGAGGTTGTGGCTTCCCGCGAACTGGAAGAAGAGACGGGTTGGCGTTCGAAGAATCTGAGTCCAATGACTCGGATTTTCACTACGCCGGGCTTCACGGACGAGGTGATCCACCTCTTTGTGGCCAGCGAACTGGAGCCAGGCACGTCTAATCTGGACCAGGATGAGTATCTCGAAGTCGTGCGGGTGCCGTTTTCTCAGGCGGTCGAGTGGGTTCGAGACGGGACGATTGTGGACTGCAAGAGCATGGCAACGATCCTATATGCCGCGCAGTTCCTGATTGGCAGGGCGGAAGGGCAGGGCGACTGACAGATCGACAGCTGTGTGTCCGATCCGACCGTTCCCCTGTCCTGATTCGGGGACATCGGGCGGGTTGAGAGCCTGATTTCCCGGCTTTAACGGAGTGGCACGGAAGCTGCTCATATGGTCAGTGGGAACATCGGTCGGGGAACTGCCCTGGCCGTGCTCGGAGTGAGGGAGGGAACGATGGCTGCCATTTCTGTCAGAAAGAATTCGCAGGCGGCGCAGGTCGATCTCGGAGACGCTGCGCGTCACCGCAAACACCTTTCGGAGTTGTCCGACAGTCAGATCGTGCACGCCTTCCTCGAGGGCGATGAACGCGCCTTCGGCGATCTGGTCAAGCGATACGACAATCGGCTGGTCAATTTCGTCTACCGCACGATAGGCGATCGCGAGCGCGCTCAGGACTTGGTCCAGGAGACGTTTGTGCGGGTCTACCGTCACGCGGCTCGCTTTGACCAGACCAAGAAGTTTTCGACCTGGGTCTACACCATCGCCAGCAACTTGGCCAAGAATGAGCTCAGGAACCGGTCACGCAATCCGCTGGTCCTGTTCCAGTCGATCAAGCAGAACTGGGATGCTGATCATCGTCCGCTCGAGTGGGAGGACACCCACTACAAGCCGGACGACCTCTACCGGAAGCGCTTCCTGCGCGAGAAGGTCGAGGCGGCGGTCAAGGAGCTGCCGGAGCATCACCGGATCGTCTTCGTCCTGCGCGAGCTGGAAGGCAAGACCTACGAAGAGATCGCGGATATAACCGGGTGCAACCTGGGAACCGTAAAGAGCCGGCTCAACCGGGCTCGGAACAACTTCGCCCAGGTCATCGCCCCGATGATCGAGTAGTGCTTCGCGGCACCTCGCGGGAACCCACCCGCGAGGTGCCTGTACTACAACGAGGATCACGCCTCCGGGCGTGCATTTGAATCAACTCCTCGGGACGCGAATGACCTGTTCGGAATTCATGGAGGACTACTCGGACTTCGTTGATGAAGTCCTGCCCTCCGATCATCATGATGAGTTTGATGCCCATCGGGCGTCCTGCGACTCGTGTGGCCGCTACGACGAGGTCTACCGTCGCGGCATGATGCTGCTGCAGGCCTTCTCCTCGGTCGATCTGGACGAGGAATTTCAGCCCCGCCTTGAGACCCGGATACGCCAGCTTCAGAACGAGGCTGCAGTGGCCAGGACGATGGGTTCCGGAGGCTCGACTGCCACGGTTCTGTCGATTGCGGCGGTGCTTCTGGTCATCGCGTGGTCTCCCCTGCTGCTGTTTCGGCCCTATGATGTAGAACTGGCGCCGATTCTGGTCAGCAGTCCGGGTCCGCGCCCCCTGGGGATTCGCCTGCCTGCGGTCTCGATCCGGCCCGCGTCCATGTCCCCGGCTGCACTCGACCTGAACGTGGACCTGTGGGAGCAGCCCAACGCCCTCCTGCTCCAGTATTCGCCCTCGCTCCAGCGTTACCGGAGTCGGATTGGGCTTTCCCGGACGGTTCAGTAGCAGATCGCTACTTGATCGGGGCTGAAACAGTCTCGACTTTGAGCAGGTGGGATATTCACGCGATCCCACGGCGCCTTCCGCGAAAGATTTGTCCCCCTCCGCCATCGCCTGAATGTCTGACGTGCTCCGAAAGCTGATGGGAGGCGACACCCCTTCGGGCGGTGTCTTCTATCTGCATGGTGAGGACGAATTCAGAAAAGGAATGGCTGCCCGGGGACTGGTCGATGCCCACCTGGATCCTGCGACCGCCGACTTCAACCACGATCGGCTGCGCGGCCCCGACACCGACGTCGACACTCTGGCTTCGATCATTGCCACTCCTCCCATGATGGCGGAGTGGCGGGTGATTCAGATTTCCGAGACCGAGGCCTTCGCGGGCAGCCCCAAGGCACGGGCCCTTTTGCTGGAGACCGCTGCGAGTCCTCCGCCCGGGATGGTGCTGATCATGACGGGGACCCGCCCCTCCGGCTCCAAGGCCAAGTTCTACGGTCAGATCGAGAAGGCCTCGCGCTCTCTGGAGTTCAGGCCGCTCTCACCGGATGACGTACCGGGGTGGCTCATGGAGCGAGCGCGGACTGAACTCGGTACCGAAATGGAATTGGACGCCGCCCGGGCGTTGGGACAGGCCGTCGGGACGGACCTCGGTGTGCTTGCGCAGGAAGTGGAAAAGCTGGCCGGTTTTGTCCGAGAAGGGGCGCCGATCACCCGAGCCGACGTCGAAGCCGCGGGAACCCGACTACCGGTGGTCGACCGCTGGGGGTGGTTTGAAGATGTGGGGGAACGACGTTTTGATCGGGCGTTGAACAATCTGGGCGTGCTCCTGGGGCAGAGCGGCGAGACCGGCGTGGGACTGACGATCGGGCTTTCCTCACACCTGCTCCGCGTGGGGCTGGCCGTGGAGGGTGGCGAGGCGGCTCTGGGTCGAGTGCTCATGAGACACCAGCAATGGCTGGCAAAGGGGATCGCCAAACAGGCCAGGGGCTGGTCCTCATCGGAGGTTGGTGCTGCGATCGATGGTCTGCGGCGGCTGGACCGGATGCTCAAATCAGCCAAACTTTCTGATCAGGCCCTCATCGAAGAGTGGCTTCTGGGACTTCTTTCAAGGGCAGCAGCCTGATGCGCAGACCACGGTCGGCAACCCCGACATCCCGATTCTTCGCGATGGCGATGGCGGGACTTCTGTTCTGGGCCGGCCAGGCGGCGGCCCAGACTCTCGAACAGGTCGACCTGCTGACTCGCGACGGTCGAGTCGCGGATGCCCGGGCGGAACTCACCGCCTGGTGGGATGCGTCGTGGGACGATGCCGGACGAGACGCACGTCAGAAGGGCCTCTGGTTCCGTGGCGTTCTCACCCTCGACCCGGGGCAGGCGGCCTCACAGTTTCGTCGTCTCGCAGCCGAGTACCCTGGCGGCAGCTGGAGCGCCGCGGCCCTCCTGCGGCTGGGTCAGATGGAGTTGCTTGCAGGCGATGTCCTGGGAGCCGCCCGATACTTCGGGGATCTGGTAAGGGACTATCCCGCTTCCGGCGCCCGCCTGGAGGCGGCTGAATGGCTTGACGCCAATGAGTTGGCCATTGAGCAGGCTCGCCTCGTCAGCGCGAGAGGGGCTGTGGTTCCGGTCCCAGTAGGCGACGCCCGCGATGTTGATCCGGATCCTCCTGTCGTGACGGCTGCGGGGTCGGATGATGAGGACGAGCAACCCGTAGCGCGGGGCGACTGGGCGGTGCAGCTTGGTGCGTTCTCTTCAACCCAGCGAGCCGAGGAACTGGCGGTGCGGGCTCAGGACGCGGGCTTCGAGCCTCGAGTTGTCAAAGTTGGTGACAGCGAACTGGTTCGAGTGCGTGTCGGGTATTTCGACAGTGCCGAAATCGCCGAAACAGTGTATGATCGAATTGTCCGAGCCGGATTCGAGGCAAGAATCGTCCAGGATGTCGCGCGCGAGGTGATTGGTGGCTAGAGGGAAAGAACGGGATCGGTGGCGTATCGTCGTCGCGGAAGACAACGACGACCACGCGCTGCTCATCACGATGGCTCTCGAACGGGCCAGCACGGTACCGGTCGAGGTCATCCGGGCGCACAATGGTGAGGAAGCCATTGAGATTATCGATCGAGAGCGACCTGACCTGGTGCTGCTGGATCTGCGCATGCCTGGACGCGACGGGCACGAAGTGCTGCAGGCCATCAAGGGAAACGAGGAACTGCGGCAGATTCCCATCACCGTCCTGACCAGTTCGGATCGAGACGACGACGTCTCGCAGAGCTATGGACTGGGCGGCAACCATTTCCTGACCAAGCCCGACAACCCGGCTGAGTTGGAGAAGCGTCTCAGGGCACTCCTGAAAAACATCGAGGAGCTGAACACGATTCGGCGAGGCAGTCATGGAATCGACGCGACGGCACGGAGCCATACCGGCCCGGATCGCCTGGCCTTCCAGAAGGTCTTGCCATGGCTCATGGTGATCGTGGTCCTGGGGGCTCTTATTGCGTTCGCGCTGACCCAGGGTGTTCTCTGAGAAGTCGCTGAGCGGACCGCCCAGTTGCAGCAGATGGATCGACCCACACCCCAGGCATCCGACCCGCGATGGCGTCCAAAGACACACCCATGATGCAGCAGTGGCATGAAGCCAAGGCCAAGCATCGGGACGCCCTGATTTTCTTTCGCGTCGGTGACTTCTACGAGCTCTTCAATCAGGATGCCGAGGAAGGCGCGAAGATCCTCGGCTTGACGCTGACGTCACGGAACAACGGCGGCTCCAAAGCGCCGTTGGCAGGCATCCCCGTGAAGGCCCTGGAGGACTACCTGCCGCGGTTGGTGCAGGCCGGCCGGAAGGTGGCGATCTGCGAGCAGGTGGAAGATCCCGCCGAAGCCAAAGGCGTGGTCCGGCGAGAGGTCACCGAGACGTTCACGGCGGGGACCGCACTTCACGACGTTCTGCTCCGGGATCGCCGCAACAACTTCCTGGCGGCACTGACGCCCGCCGCCGACGACGGCCATCATGGGCTGGCGGCGCTCGACCTTTCGACCGGGGAATTCCAGGTCCAGAAGGTTGAGGAGGCCGAGCTGCTGTCCGAACTGGGACGGTTGGAGGCGAGCGAACTGCTGCTTCCACGATCGGTCTCTGAAACCGGCCTGCTTTCCGAACTGCCCGCGCCGTCGGCAGGCGGCCCGGCGCTGACCGTACGGGACGACTGGTCATTTGACGTGGAGTTCGGGCGTGAAGAGCTGGAGCGCCGCCTGGCGGTAAGGTCTCTGGATGGCTTTGGATTCGAGGCCGGAGACACGCTGATGGTGCGGGCGGCGGGAGCGTTGGTCGGGTACGTGCAGGAGATCCGCCCCGCCGGGGTCTCGCACATACAGGCGCCGCGAATCATCCGGGCCGGCAGTGCCATGGCGCTGGACGAAATGACACGTCGGAATCTGGAGCTGGTGGAATCGATCCGCCCCGGCGTCGAGGGGGCCACGCTGCTGTCGGTGGTCGACGAGGCGATGACTGCCATGGGAGGGCGGCTGCTCCGCAACTGGATTCTGCATCCGCTGGTTGAAGCGGAGGGGATCTGGAAGCGCCAGGCCGCGGTTGCGACGCTCGTCGAGAACTCCGCGCTGCGCCGGGAACTCCGAGATGCGCTCTCCAGCGTATCCGACCTGGAGCGACTGGCAGGAAAGGTAGGTACGGCACGGGTGAACCCCCGGGAGTTGATGGGGATGTCTCGCTCACTGGCCCGACTTCCCGACGTCCGCGATTCCGTTGTCGGCACGGACGATCCGTATCTGAGGGAGCTCGGCGCCGACCTCGATGTTCTGGGAGATCTGGACGAGCTGCTTGGGCGCGGCATCGCGGACGATCCACCCGCGACCCTGCAGGCTGGCGGCTACATCCGGGACGGCTACAATCAGGAGCTCGATGACCTGCGCGCGGTGCGCGACGGGGCGGTGGACTTCATTGCGCAGCTGCAGACCCGGGAGCGCCAGCGGAGCGGCATCAGCTCACTCAAGGTGGGGTTCAACAAGGTCTTCGGTTACTACCTGGAGGTCACCAGATCCAACCTGGACAAGGTGCCCGGGGACTTTGTGCGCAAGCAGACGCTGGCGAACGGAGAGCGCTACTTCACGCCCGAGCTGAAGGAGTGGGAAGAGAAGGTTTTCGGGGCGGAAGACAAGATCAGCCAGCTGGAGACCGAGTTGTTCCTGGCGCTCCGCAAACAGGTGGTCAGCCACGTGCCCCGTCTGCAGGCGACGGCGCGGCGGGTGGCGATATTGGACGTCTTGGCCGGTCTGGCCGAGGTCGCTGAGCGGCGCGGGTACGTGCGTCCCGAGGTCCACACCGGCTTCGACATGGCCGTGACCGCCGGCCGCCACCCGGTCGTCGAAACCATGATGCCGCGCGAGGAATTCATCCCCAACGATGTGCATCTGACCGAAGAGGGGTTCATCTCCATCCTTACCGGCCCCAACATGGCTGGTAAGAGCACGGTGCTTCGGCAGGTCGGACTGATTCAGCTGTTGGCGCAGATGGGCGCATTCGTGCCGGCTGACGCCGCCCGCATTCCGATTGCCGATCGGATCTTCACGCGCGTGGGGGCCTCGGACAATCTGGCCCGCGGCCAGTCGACCTTCATGGTCGAAATGCACGAGACGGCGGCGATTCTGCACGGCGCCACACGCAGCTCTCTGGTGCTGCTGGATGAAATCGGCCGGGGCACTTCGACCTACGATGGCGTCTCGATTGCCTGGGCCGTCACCGAGCACCTTCACGAAGAGATCGGCTGCAAGACCATCTTTGCCACTCACTACCACGAACTGACGCAGCTGGGTGATCTGCTGCCCGGGGTGGGGAATCTGAACGTGGCGGTCCGGGAAGTGGGCGACGACATCGTCTTCCTTCGCCGGCTGGAGCAGGGCGGGGCTGACCGTTCCTACGGCATTCAGGTGGCGCGTCTGGCGGGCGTTCCCGGCGATGTGATCGCCCGGGCTCGGGAACTTCTGCACGAGTTGGAGGGAACACACTCGGGGGGCGGAGAAGGTCTCGGGCGGCACGGACGGCATCGTCCAGCATCCGAACCCGCACCCGATCAGCTTTCCTTCTTTCAGACGGACCATCCACTGGTGGCGCGTCTGCGAGAGCTTCCGGTGGAGGAGATTACCCCCATCGAGGCACTGACTCTGCTGGATCAGCTCCGACGCGACGCACGGGGCGGAGGTGAAACGTGAGTTTCGGAATTCGTGAAGTAGCTCTGGCCAGTGCTGTGCTGGCCCTGAACGGCTGCGCCGGAGACCAGGACATCGAGCGTCCCACACCTCTTTTTGGCGACGTTCCGATTGATTATCCGGTCTCGCTCTGGGATCAGGATATCGAGGGCGAGACCCGACTTCGCGTCCGCGTAACAGACACCGGTGGCGTCGATTCCGTGGAGGTTGTGGAGTCGAGTGGGCATGAGGCTTTTGACGAGGCGGCGATCGCAGGCGCGCGAAAACTTCGCTTTCGCCCTGCTCGCCGAAATGGAAAAAGGATTGAAGTCTGGGCTCGAGTCCCAGTCAACTTCTCCAAGCGCCCCAGACCGGAAGGTGGCGTCTTCTGACCCGCCCTGCGCTTCGGCGCGGCACAGTCGTTGCTTCGGTAGCTGAGGGGGGCGATTCTCCGGGGTCATGGGTCCTCTGAACGGGGGACCAGCCCCGGCCCGAACCGATGAGCACGATGTCTGAACGCCACCGCCAGCCCTACGCCAACGTCCTTGAGATGGTCGGGTGGACGCCTCTTGTCCGACTGAACTCCGTGGTAGATGACTGCGTCACGCCCGTCTACGGCAAGTGCGAGTTCATGAACCCGGGCGGCTCGGTAAAGGACCGGATCGGCCTGGCCATGATCGAGGCCGCCGAAAAGGAAGGCCGCCTCAAGCCCGGTGGAACGATTGTCGAGGGCACCAGCGGCAACACGGGACTGGCGCTGGCGATCGCGGCCGCGACCAAGGGCTATCGCTGCATCTTCACCCTTCCGGACAAGATGTCCCACGAGAAGGTGAAGCTGCTCCGGGCTTTCGGCGCCGAGGTGATCATTACGCCGACCGCGGTCCCGCACGATCATCCGGAGAACTACGTGATGAAGGCCAAGTCGATCGCCGAGTCCCTGCCCAATGCGATCCTGGCCAATCAGTTCTACAACCAGGCCAACCCGGATGCTCACTACGCCAGCACCGGGCCGGAGTTGTGGGAGCAGAGCGGTGGCCAGATCACCCACTTCTTCTCCGGCGCAGGCACGGGCGGCACCATTACTGGCACGGGGCGCTTTCTGAAAGAGCAGAATGCGAACGTTCACATTGGTGGCGTTGATCCCGTGGGCTCACTGATCGGACCGTTCTTCAACACCGGCGAGATGATCGAAGGGCAGCCCTACAAGGTCGAGGGGTTGGGCAACGACAAGATTCCGGGCGCGCTGGACCTTGATGTGGTGGACAGCTACGTGACCGTGTCGGACGGGGACTCGTTCCGCATGGCGCGGCGTCTGACCCGCGAGGAAGGCCTTTTCGTGGGTGGCTCGGCCGGGCTGATCGCCCATGCCGCAATTCAGGAGGCGCACCGGATCAATGACCCGGATGCCTTTATCGTCATCAACCTTTGCGACTGGGGTGAGCGCTACCTGTCCAAGGTGTACGACGACGAATGGATGCGGGAGAACGGGTTCCTGGAGCGCCCCCGCAAGCAGAGCGCCGTAGAGATGATGGGGTCCAAGGATGGGCACGCCGGCGTCATGGCGTCGACCCCGACGACCTCGGTGCAGATGGCGCTTTCGACCATGAGCACTCATGGAGTGTCTCAGCTTCCGGTCCTGCAGGAGGGGAATTGCGTCGGATCCGTCACCGAAGCTGACCTCATGTCCAGTGTGCTCGCGGATGCTTCTGCGCTGGACCGAGCGGTCGAGACCGCCATGGGCGCGCCCTTCCCGGTCGTTGACGGCACCGTGGATGAGGATGAGGTCACCCGACTTCTCACTCACTCGACCGCGGCGGTACTGATCCGCAACGGTGGTGAGATCACGGGGATCATCACACGCTACGACGTGGTTCGTGCTCTGACCCAGAACCGCGGCTGACGTGCGGATTACGGTCCTTCTTGGGGGTGCCGCCGACGAGCGCGCCGTATCGCTGGCTTCCGGGGCGCAGGTCGCTCAGGCTTTGCGCCAGGCGGGCCATGAGGTAGCGGCCTGGGACACGGCGGGCGGTCTTCTCTCGGAGGATCGGGAGGCCGAGCTGCGTGCAGGGGGTGTCGCTCCGCAGCCCTTGCCGCCGGGAATCCGGGACCGGCTTGCCGGCGGGGAACTGAGGGAGTTGTTGGCCCACCCGGTGGCCGGCAAGGCAGACGTGTATTTTCTGGCTCTGCATGGCGGGGCGGGGGAGGACGGGACGCTTCAGTCACTCCTTGACGCGGAGGGAGTCACCTATACTGGGAGCGATCGCATCGGCTGCCTCCTGGCCATGGACAAGGATCTCACCAAACGCCTTCTGCGGGATGCCAGGCTGGCGACACCGCCGTGGGTGACCAACCCGGATTCTGCGGACCAGGTCGAACGTGAGGTCGGCCTGCCCACCGTCGTCAAGGCGGCGGGGGGCGGATCGTCACTCCGACTGGTGCTCGCACACGACCGGGCTGAGCTGATTGCCGCGCTCGAGGAGGGGAAGGGATTCGAGGACCACGTGGTGGCCGAGCGGTACATTAATGGCCGGGAATTCACGGTCGGAATTTTGGGCGACAAGGCGCTCCCGGTCGGCGAAATCATTCCCGAGCACGAGCTTTTTGACTACGAGTGCAAGTACCAACCGGGGATGGCGCAGGAGATTTTTCCAGCGGATCTGCCGGTATCGGTGTCAGATGAGATGAAGCGACTCGCTCTGGCTACACATCGGACGCTGCGACTCCGAGACTATTCCAGAGTAGACTTCATGCTTGATGCGGGTGGCCAGATCTGGTGCCTTGAAGCCAACACGCTTCCGGGGATGACGGCGAACAGCCTTCTGCCCCGCGCGGCCAGAGCCGGTGGGATGGAGTTTCCTGAACTCTGTCACCGGATTGTATCGCTGGTCGTAGAACGTACACATGGGTGACGGGCGGTGCCCGGAACCCGCCACAGGCCAAAGGGGTTTACCGAGGCCCGGGATGCCCCCCGGGTATCCGAGGAAGATGAGGATGTACGGACAGCGCAACTACGGGTTCTCACTGAACTTCTCCGTCACTCCGATGGTGAAGCGGCTGCTGATTGCGAATGCGGTCGTATTCGCGATCACGGTCGTCGTGGGCGCCGATCGCATGTTCGACCTGTTCGCCCTCCAGCCGTCCCGGATTCTGGTTCGGCCCTGGGGGCTGGTCACCTACATGTTCGTGCACAGCGGCTTCATGCATCTGGCCATAAACATGCTGGTGTTGTTCTTCTTCGGGCCGCCGCTCGAGGGTCAGTGGGGCGAAAAGGAGTTCCTGCGCTTCTACTTCGTCGCAGGGCTGGGCGGCGCAGCGCTTTCCTTCCTGTTTCCGGGCGGGATGATCGTGGGCGCCTCGGGCGCCATCTACGGGATCATGCTTGCCTTTGCCATGAATTGGCCGAATGCGCCGATCTACGTCTGGGGCATTTTTCCGGTCAAGGCCAAGTGGCTGGTCGGCTTCATGTTCCTGATGACCGTGATGAGTTCCTTCGAGGCCGGGTCCAGCGGAACCGCACATCTCGCTCACTTGGGAGGACTGGTCGCCGCCTTCATCTATCTGAAGGCCGACTGGCGCCCCGGGGCCGCATTCCGTGGGCTGCGCTCTGACGACACACCGTCGCACAAACCGCCGCGCCGCCGGATGGCCATCGTGCCAGCTGAGGAGCGTTCCTCAACCGGCACGCCGCAACGTCCCCCAGCAGAGGGTGGCTGGGAGCACGTCGACGAGCGCCGAATGCTGGACGAGGTGGATCGGGTTCTGGACAAGATCTCGGCGCGGGGGATGGCTGCACTGACGTCGGACGAGCGCGCGCTGCTCGATGAGGTCTCGCGGAGACGCCGTTCCAACTAGGTCCTCCCCCCGACAGCCCAAGTAGTGCCTGCGTGGGACGTCCGTAATGCATCGTTGACATTAGAATATATAGATATTACTATATTTTATGTACAACATTCGCAAGAGCGGTGATCATGAACAGAAGCGTGGAACTTTCGGCCGACCTCCTGGAGACGACGGCGAGAATGCTTCGCTGCCTTGGCCATCCCGTGCGTCTTCAGGTTCTGGACCTTTTGGAGCGCCGAGGGGAGGCGACCGTGAGCGAGATATACGAGGCGCTTGATCTGGAGCAGGCGGTCACCTCGCAGCATCTCCTGCTCATGCGCGACAAGGGGATCCTCGCTCGCCGAAAGGATGGCGTGAACGTTTTCTATCGCCTCGCAGACCCGCGCGCATTGAAGGTGTTGAGCTGTCTGCGGGCCACATCCATGGAGCTCTCGAAAGAGAGTGAGGAGCGCTCCGCATGAGATCCTTCCAGAACGGGCGGCTCGTCATCCTCCTTTTGAGTGGAATTGGAGTCGGAACCGGCAGTCGACCGGCGGCGGCCCAACAGGCCGTACCGGCCGTATCAGAGTCGGTAAGGCTGTCGCTTTCTCAGACCATCCAGTTGGCTCTGCAGGGATCGCAGAGCCGGGCGGCTGAGGAGCGCGTCATGGCGGCGGGCTTCGATCGTCAGGCGGTTTCGGCACGCCGACTGCCCACAGCCGGTCTGGACCTCAGTGCAATTGGAACCAGCGATCCTGTCGGGGCGTTCGGCACGCGGCTCAGGCAGGAGCGCTTCACACAGTCCGATTTCGAGTTGTCCGCGCTGAACAGCCCGTCGCCGATCGGCGACCTCGCTGGCTCGGCCGGTGTTCGCTGGACGCTGTTCGACCGGAGCATCGGTTCCGAGATCGCCGTGTCCTCGGCCCTTCTCGATGGCGCCGTCGCGACCCGGGCTCGAGTGCAGGAACTGACCGTTTTCAGGGCACGTCTTCTCTACATCGGAGTGAATCATGCCTCGGCAGCTCTTCTTGCGGCCGAGGCCGGCGTCGAGGCGGCGTCCAGGCTGTTGGGGCAGGTGGAGAGCCGCCTTGAGCAAGGCATGGCCATTGAGGCGGATCGACTCCGAGTGCAGTCGGAGCTCGCCAGCCTTGAGGCCGCCCGGCATCAAGCGAATGCAGCCCACGAGATCGCGAAGGAGTCTCTGCGGGCCTTCCTGGGAGTGCCTTCCGGTACCGAACTCGAACTCTCCGACCCGATCGAAGCGGTCGACCAGGCGCTCTCGCTGATCGACATGGGGCTGGAGGATTCCGGGATCGAGGGCAGGGCCGATCTGGAGGCCGCTCGGGCTACGCTCGAGGCCGCCGACGCGAGGACGGATGGCGTCAGGGGGCAGCGACTCCCGGTTGTGGAGGCGTTCGCGGGAGTATCGGCTCATTCATGGTCGAGCAATCTGGGCGCCTCGTGGACGGGCGGGATTCGCCTGAGCGTTCCGGTATTCACGGGCGGTGCAGTGTCCAGACAGGTCGAGTCGGCGTCGGCACGGACGCGGGCCGGGCGGATCGAGCTGACCCAGCGGGTGCGTGACGCCGAGTCTGAAGTGCTGCGCGCCCGCATCCAGCGCGATGCAGCGATCGCCGCCCACCGCTCGGTGCAGCTGTCCGAAGCGGCCGCCCGGGAGGCCGCGCGACTGATCAGCGCCCGTTATGGGGTCGGAATGACGACCCTGGCCGAACTCCTTCAGGCAGAGGCTGCGCTGGTGAACGCGCGGCGAGCAACCGCCGGCCGAATGGCCGAGGTGGCCATGTCTCGCGCGGAACTGCTGTTCGTGGTTGGCAAGTCCACCGAAGCACCCAATCAGGATTCTTCGAGGAAAGACAGATGAAGCATTTCGTTATCGGGGCGGCCCTCCTTGCCGTAGCAGGTTGTGGGGGCGAGCAGCCCTCATCGGAAGCTGACCAGCAGGAGCCGGTGAACGTGACCGTGAGCGAACTCGTTCGCGGGGCCGCTGACCGAGTGTTTCCTGCCCGCGTCGTGGCGGGGGACGAGGCGGCCATCGCGACTCGCGCGTCGGGTCGCATTTCGACCATCGCCGAACTGGGGACCCGAGTTCGGGCCGGCCAGGTGCTGGTTCGGATCGAGGATGCGGATCTCCAGGCCGGGGTTGATCAGGCTGAGGCGGCCTGGGAACTCGCGACCGCCACCACCGATCGGATCCGGGCGCTGAACGCTGACGGGGCCGCGTCCATGCAGGAACTCGATGAGGCGGAGAGTCGACTGGCACAGGCGCTCGCGGGGCTGGAAGGCGCTCGCGCCCAGCTGGCGTACACGAGCGTGACGGCTCCCTTCTCCGGAACCGTCAGCCGGCGGCTCGCGCAGAAGGGTGCTCTGGTCACTCCGGGTCAGGAGGTGTTGCGGCTCTCGGGTGAAGGGCAGGAACTGCGACTGGATCTGCCCGCCGAGATGCGCGACCTGGTCCGGGCGGGGACACGTGGCAGACTCCAGGATGGGTCCGAGATCACGGTACTGAGGGTGGGCTCTTCGCTGGATGCGGCCTCTCGTCGCTTTGCCGTCGAGACGTCGGCACCCGCATCCCTTGGGGCCGGCACTCTGGTCGATGTCGCCTTTCCGACTGCTGAAGCAGGTCAGGTGGATGCAGAGCAGAGGGTGAGCTGGCTTCCGGACGACGCCATCGTTCGCCGGGGGCAGCTGACCGGTGTCTTTACCGTCGAGTCCGACACGTTGCGGCTGAGGTGGGTGCGGCTCGGTCGGGTTCGTGGGGCGGCCGTGGAGCTCCTCGCCGGTCCGGCCGGGCTGACGCAGGTCGTTCGTGAACCGGGCACCGGAGTGGTCGACGGTCGTCCAGCAGGCACCGTTTCGTCGTGGGCCTTCGCGATCGACGCCGGGGGCGACAGATGAAGACCAATCTGGCGGGACGTCTCGCTGGGGCGTTCCTGGAATCCAAGCTGACGCCACTTCTCGTAATCAGTGCGCTGGCTATCGGTGCATGGAGTCTCATGACCATGCCCTCCGAAGAGGAGCCGCAGATCATCGTGCCTCTGGCAGATCTCTATCTGCCCCTGCCGGGGGCGACCCCGGCCGAGGTCGAGAACCGCCTGCTGATCCCATTGGAGCACGTGCTGCAGGGTATCGAGGGCGTCGAGTATGTCTACAGCCATGCGGAGACCGGCTTTGGGCTGGTCACCGTTCGGTACGAGGTCGGATCTCACATGGAAGAGAGTCTGGTCCGGCTCTACTCGACACTCATGACGAACATGGACCGGATGCCTCCGGGCTTCATGCTTCCCCTGGTCAAGACCGTCACCATCGATGACGTCCCCTTCTTCAGCGCTACGCTGACTGGAACCGGCTTGGCTCCCGCTCGTTTGCGGGCAGTGGCAGAAGAGCTACGGGTAGAGATCTCGGCCGTTCCGGACGTCCGTGATATCACCATATTGGGTGGAGAAGCACGAGAGGTCCGGGTTGAGCCGGACCTGACCCGCCTGACCGAGATGGGGCTGGATGCCGCCTGGCTGGCGGCCAAGCTGGCCGAAGCAGGAAACCGGGCAGACGCCGGGTCATGGGTGCGTGATGGAGAGGTCGTCAGGGTGGCGGCCGGGCCCTTCCTGAGAAGCGCGGAAGAGGTTGGCAGGGTGGTCCTCGACGTTCGAGACGGCGGGCTGATCCAGATCGCCGATGTCGCCCGTGTGATTGATGGACCCGGAGAGGTGAGCAGCTATACGCTGCAGTCGGGACCCAACGGCGCATGGATGCCCATGATCACCGTCGCCGTGGCGAAGCGTCCCGGTGCCGATGCCACCGAGATTGGCCGAGCTGTGGAAGCTCGCCTCGAATCGGTTCAGGGCTCCATTCTGACATCCGACATCGGCGTGCGCGTGATCCGGAACTATGGTGAGACCGCACGGGACAAGGTGGTTACGCTGCAGGAACACCTTGGCATGGCCATTCTGGCGGTCGGTCTGGTCGTGGCACTGACCATGGGCTGGCGGGCGGCGATCGTGGTCATGACGGCCGTGCCCGTGACCTTCGCATTGACGCTGTTCGTCTATCAGGTCTTCGGGTACACGCTGAATCGCGTCACCCTCTTCGCCCTGATCTTTGTGACCGGCATCGTCATCGATGACTCGATCATCGTTGCCGAAAACATGGAGCGACACTTCCGCATGGGTGGACGAAACCTGCGTGAGGCCGCTCTTGCTGCCGTTAACGAGGTCGGAAACCCCACCATTCTCGCCACCCTTACCGTGATTGCTGCGGTCCTGCCGATGCTCTTCGTCGGCGGCCTGATGGGGCCGTACATGAGCCCCATGCCGGTAGGCGCCACGGTCGCCATGCTCTTCTCACTCGGCGTGGCCCTCATCATCACCCCGTGGCTGGCCTTCAAGCTCCTGGGCAGTGCCAACGCCCATGCCGGATCGGAGGGTCACGACTGGGTGCTGGAGGAGACGGGCATCTACAGAGCGTATTCCCGGCTGATGCTGCCGCTTCTTCGCCGGCCGTCCCGCATGTGGTTCAGTCTGCTTGCAGTCGGGGGGCTCCTGCTCGCCTCGGCCGCGCTGTTCGTGACGCGCGTGGTGCCCATGAAGATGCTCCCCTTCGACGACAAGAACGAGATTCAGGTCATCCTGGACTTTCCGGAGGGCACGCCACTGGAGACCACGCTTGCGGTCACGCAGGATGTTGGCCGGGCGGTCCAGGAGCGTCCAGAGGTCGTGGATGCCCAGCTCTACGCCGGGATCGCGGCTCCGTTCAACTTCAACGGAATGATCCGCCACTACTATCTCCGCAGCGGGCCGGGAGTGGCTGATCTTCAGGTGAATCTGGTCGACAAGGGCGATCGCAAGGTCCAGAGCCATGAGGTCGCGCTGGCCATCCGTGAACTGGCCCTCGGCGCTGCTGCGAGATGGGATGTCGGGGTCTCGATCAAGATCGCCGAGGTCCCGCCCGGGCCCCCGGTTCTGTCCACCCTTGTCGCGGAGATATACGGTCCCGACCAGGCGACTCGTGAAGCCGTGGCCCGAGCTGTGGCCACCCTGTTCCAGTCTCATCCGGGAATCGTGGACGTCGACACGTCGCTACGAGACGCTCAGATCGAGATGCGCTATGAGGTCGATCCCGAGCGAGCGGCGCTCGCCGGCGTTGCCCCGGGCCGGATCGTCGAAAACCTGTCGTTGGCCCTGGGCGGTCGGGATGTGGCGTGGCTGGACAACCCGACATCTCGCAGCCCGGTGCCGGTACACCTCCGACTCAATGAGGCCGACCGGTCAGGAGCTGACCGCCTGGCGGGCCTGCACATCGTTTCCGATCGGGGAGGGGTCGTCCCTTTGGGAGACGTGACGGACCTGATCGAGTCCAGTGTGCACCAGAGCATCGATCGCAAGAATGGTCAGCGCGTCGTCTACGTCACAGCCGACGTGGCCGGGGACCAGGAATCCCCCGTTTATGCGATTCTGGACGTGAAAGAAGAGATCGGGGAGTTGCCGGAGGCAGGAGGCGTGCTTCCTCAGCTCTTCACCCGGCGGCCCGAATCGGTCGAGAGCCCGATTCTGAAGTGGGATGGGGAGTGGCAGATCACCTATGAGGTATTCCGAGACCTCGGGATCGCCTTCGGCGGGGCGCTGCTCCTGATCTACGTGCTGATTGTCGCCTGGTTCGGCTCGTTCAGTACCCCTCTGGTCATGATGGCCGCGATTCCCCTGACGCTGATCGGAATTGCTCCCGGACATCTGGTTACCGGCGCCTTCTTCACGGCAACCAGCATGATCGGAATGATTGCATTGGCCGGGATCATGGTTCGCAACGGCATCCTGCTCATCGACTACCTCGAGGTTCGTATCGGCGAAGGACTGCCCCTTGAACAGGCCATCATCGAAGCCGGTGCGGTTCGGACACGGCCCATCGCTCTGACGGCCGGGACGGTCGTGATCGGAGCCATCGTGATCCTCTTCGACCCGATCTTCCAGGGCTTGGCGGTTTCGCTGATCGCCGGAGCCCTGGCTTCAACCGTTCTCACCCTGGTTGTGGTCCCCGGCATCTACTTCCTGATGCGCCGTGGATCTCAGCCCTCAGTTCCTGGAGAAGCATCATGAACATGCACTACAAGATCCGACTCATCGCCGGGTCGTTGGTACTCGCCAGCCTGGCCATCGGCTACTGGATCCACCCC
>JBDNHE010000196.1:0-1625 GCA_041688945.1 Gemmatimonadota bacterium
CGACGACACGTCTCTATCGCCGGCACTTCGCGAATACTACGCAGCCTCGGGGCCCATAAACGTGGCCGCACTTGCTCGTTGGTCTGGTGGCGCAACCTCCTGGACTCCGCCTGTGCCGTTTAGCGAACTAACGTTGGATGGTGCAAAGCAGGTCTTGGCCGTCTTGGAGGAGCTCAACGCGTCCTACGCCGTCGAGCTCTTAGACGGCGCTGGCCCTGGGCCTGATGATACATGCAGAGGTGTCTCCGAACTGTACGATTCCGCCGCGCGGCACCCCGACACCAACGTTGGAGGGCAGACCCTGCTCGACTTCGTAAGATCAGTGGAATACTCACTAGTAGTGGGTGGCTGACTCGCCGCCTACATCCGAGCGGCGTACTCCTCCGCTTCTTCGCGTGAAAGGCCCGGATGCGAACCCATCAGCGCCGCCACCATTGGATCCGATACCGGCCCGAACTTCGTCGTTGATGAGCTGTTGCTGGACGTGGAGCTTGCCTCGCTCGTCGAGTCCTGCGCGGAGGGGGGGTCCAACTTGTCCACCCATTCTTTCAGGATCTGCCACTGCGATTCGGTTAACGGCGATGCCAGCAATTCGATCAGTTTCATCTTCAATCACTCCGTGAAGGTCTTCGAAAGGCAAAGTCCCCCAGTTGTCCGGTTACCAAGGCGCTGTCTCAACTAAAGAATTCTCAGATAACATGCCCTTCCGAGGCAGCACGATAGCCCCTGCCCGCGCGGACGACCCCATCACCCGCCGGTTCGAGCGAAGGTGATCGGTGCATCATCAAAGCGGTACGGCGATGCTATTCCGGTCGCGAACCCTGCCATCGCATCCCCATCCGCAGAGAGCGTCAGAGTTAGCGTAAACGTGTTTCCGTTCCACGCGGAGATGCTCACGTCACGCCCGGCGATTGCAGCATCGGTGAATGCCGCCGAGTAAGTTCCTAGGGTGATTCGACCCTCAAGGTCTAACGGAGAAGCGGAGGGGAAAACCGTGAACCGGACGGGGGCACCCGCTGTGGCATCGGGTGGCGAAAACTGTTGCTCAGATACCCACGTGCCGGTGATCGAGACACTCTCGGGCTTGGTGGGCCCGTCATCATCCGAACATGCCAAGGCCGCGACAAGCACGAACCCCGCGAGTACCCTTCCGAATTGCATCGGCCGCCCCTTTCTCGTTCTTTGTGTACTTAAGCCCATTCTAAGCCACTCTACGCCTTCTTGTCCACCGAATTTGGGCGGTAGCGCTGTACAACGACCGCGCCGCCCTCGTCACCAGAGCGATACCCGAAGAGGCGTCCCAGTATGCACCGCACGCGGGTTGCCGGGTCGAGATCCGTGCAAATAGACTATCCGCATGGATAGACAGTGCACCGACAGCGAGAACAAGGAGTTGGCTAGCGTTGTGTATCCACCAAGATTTGAGTGAATCCAAGTTCCGTATTCTGCCTCCGCCGCGTTGATCCGGTTCATTTCTGCGTGGACTCGGGAGCCCCGCAGCACGGAGCACCTGTCCGATCTCGGCGATCTTCGGATCCATCTGCCTCTCGGGCGTCGAGACGAGGGGGCAGCGAGTTAACAGTTCCATTTGCCCGCTGCGTTCCACAAAAGTTATAGAGCGCGTA
>JBDNHE010000197.1:0-19833 GCA_041688945.1 Gemmatimonadota bacterium
CGTCCTGAAAGAAGCGCTCCCCCTTTCCTGGAGTAGCCGCTTTGGGATCGCCCACCCCGGTGTCTTCAGTCACCTCGCTCCAGTCCCGAGGCGCCCAGGCCGTCCCATCCCGCAGGCCTGAGATCCCGAAGACCCGAGCTCGGCCGGGGCCGGCGGTATCGAGGTCCGCCACCAGCTCAGGGGCAATATGCTGCATGACGCTGGTCTCCAACTCGCCGGCATGGTCGCCCGGGTCGTCGAAGTACCCGGTCGGGTCCAGCACCTGGTACCAGTTCGAGGCACAAAGGAACACGTCGGTCTCGGGCTGCAACTCTCGAATCATGGCCTTGAAGTCGTTTCCGCCGTGACCGTTCAACACCAACAGCTTCGAGACGCCGTGCTGCTCAAGGCCGTCGACGACGTCCCGTAGCACGATCGCCTGTGAACTCGGGCTCAGATTGAGTGTCATGGGCGTGCCCATCTGCTGCACGTTGGAGCCCAGGGGGATCGTCGGCAGGACGACAGCTCGCACTCCACTCTCCCAGGCGATCCGCGCGGCCTCGATCGCGACGGCCTGAGCCTCGATCGAATCGGTGCCGAAAGGGAGATGTAGATTGTGTGGCTCGGTCGCTCCCCACGGGAGAAGCGCGACTTGGTAGTCGATCCCTCGGGACACGCCGAGTGTCACTTCCGAAAGTACCCAGGGGCGACCAGCCATTTTTCACCTCATCGTGATGGAATCCGGGGCCCGCCGCCGCCGATTGCGGCAACATAGCTCGGACTTCGACGTTGTTCACGCACCGTGCCGGCCAGGCCCGATCAGGGTGCAAAGTGGACCGCCCGGTTCGCCCGATTCCGGCACTGGGAGATCGCAGCAAATGATGGTCTATTCAGATCGAAATTCGGAACCGCCAGGCAACCGTAAAAGGACGCGCCTGATGTTCAACCTTGATCCGGTCACACTCGAAGGGAATGGTGTACGCCTGGAGCCACTTTCGATGGATCACGCCGCGGGACTCCGTGCCATATCGGAGGCGGACGAGCTCTGGCGGCTGATCTTAACCTGGATCCCCGAACCCGGGGATGTGGAGGCGTATATCACGGTTGCCTGCCAGGGCCACGCAGCTGGCGAGATGCTTCCCTGGGTGGTCCGCGATCTCACGAACGGCAAGATCGTCGGCTCCAGCCGGTATCACGGCATCGTTGCGGCAGTCCCTCGCGTGGAGATCGGCTACACCTGGTACGCCCGCCGGGCCCAGCGGACACAGATCAATACGGCCACCAAAATGCTCCTGCTGGAGCACGGCTTCGACACGCTGGGTTGCCGGGTGGTAGGGCTCAGAACAGACATTCTCAACGACCGATCCCAGCGCGCTATCGAGGCGATCGGCGCCCGGAAGGACGGAATCATCCGCTCTGCAGCAGTCAGAAATGACGGCAGCCGCCGGGACACCGTCATGTATTCGATTCTCCGCGACGAGTGGCCGGATGTGCGCAGTCATCTTGAGGGTCGCCTGGAAAGGCTCTCCCGCAACTGAGCATTTCTGGATAGAGTTCGTCGCATCTTAAAATGGAGCCCGCAGCAACATGCAGCCCGAGGACCAACCGCCGGGTCCAACCTGCTGACCGGTTTCTTGATGGGTGCTCCTTCCGCGCCGCCTATCGCGAGCCACCCTCGATGTAGTTCTATCTCCGTACGGCCCGACCAGCGGATTCGGTGGAACGGCGATCGTGGTTCGACCGCGGCGGGGGGTGAAAGACATGCCGGCCCGCCTGTCTGATCCCGGCCAGACAAGCGACCCGGATCCCTCCGGCGTCCTGCCTCAGGAGCGAATAGCACTCTCCTGGCCCAGCGAATTGAACGCCGACTTTTGCGGTGGCGGAACGAAGCGGGTATAACGCAAGTAAATCAATTGGTAACATGCCTTCTTCCGATGGTCTGATGACTCAACTGCGCTGGCTCGAACGCCTGATCGGCGGAACCCGACAGCACGTCGTCGAGTTCCTCCTCAAGTCCGACAGCACGGTCCAGGAGATTGCTGACAAGATCGGGGTCAGCACCAATGCCATTCGAGGCCACCTTTCTGCGCTCGAGCGAGATGGTCTGGTGGAGCAACTGGGGGTCAAACGCGACACCGGGGGCAAGCCAGCGGCCGTGTACGCGCTCTCGAATGACGCTCACGAACTCTTTCCGCGGGCCTACTCCTTCGTGCTCGATGAACTCCTCTCCAGGCTGGACGCAGAGGACGGGAGTGACCGCGTGGAAGCCCTGCTGACGGGCATTGGTAACGGGGCGGCCACGCCCGCCGAGGGGCCCCCCAGCAAGCGGGTCGAGGCCGCCGCCGACCTCTTGAGGTCACTCGGAGCCACCGTCGAGGTGCTTCGAGACGGTGATCACTGGAAGATCCAGGGGTTCTCCTGTCCCCTCTCGGCGCTCACGGCCACTGACCCCCGGATGTGCGGTCTGGCGACCGCCCTGGTCCAGAAGGCGTCGGGCGGCTCAGTCGTTGAAGTCTGCGACCGGGGCCCGCGTCCGCGATGCGCTTTCGAGATTGCATTCCAGGACGACAGCGAGAGCTGACCGGGTGGTCCATGGCCAGCATCCGGTTGGCCAGATTCGACCCCGACTACTCGTCGGCGAGCCCCAACCCTCGAATGATCGCGGCCGTGGCCACCACCTGCCCCGCGTGCCGTCGAGCATGTTCTGCCGTATGAAAGAGCAGGCCCAGTCGAGTGCTCGGCAAACCCGCCCGCCCCACGCTCCGAGGCTCGGGAAGAGAGTCAGGATCCGTGGAGCTGTCGCGTTCCAGCGTCCGGTCCTTTGCCTCTCTCAATTCGGTCAGGAGTTGGGAAAGCGGAATGCCGTCGTCGATCCCTTCGGAGGGGATGGCCGCAATCTGGCCCTTGGTCAGCGCCTGCCCATCAGCATAGGTCAGCAGCCGCTCCAGACTCCCAGGAACATGCCGCAGGTGAAAGCCGATCGAAGCAACACCTTGCGGTTGAGCCGAGAACCGTGCCTCGGCCCAGCCGCACATCAGAGGCTCTTCAGGTACTCGATCAGGTCGGTCCGCTGCTCCGCCGTCAGCCCCAGATTCAGGCACGACTCGTAGTGGTCCACGACGTCCGCCGGGGTCTGAGCACTCCCGTCGTGGAAATAGGGCGCGTGTTGCCAGAGTGACCGGAGTGGCGTGGTCCGATACATCCCCGTCCCCGCGCGTTCTGCCAGAAGGGGATCCATGCAGGTTTCCGCGGGAGCATGCAGACGCTCCGACGCGTCGGTCAGCAGCGGACCGGTATGGCAGTCAGCACACCCGGCGGATTCGAACACCGCCCGACCCTGCGCGGCAGCGGCCGCGTGGAAAGAGCCGATCGGCGGTCGCGGGGCTTTCAGGCTGAGCTGGTACTCAAGGAGCGGTGCCAGCAGCGGCGTGACCAGATCCTCATCCCAGTCCACCGCCACACCGATGCGGGGATCGGCGAAGTCCCCGTGACCGTGCATCTGGGTGATCGCCACGTAGGCGTTCCAGTACGAGACCGGACCATCGCCGGTGAAGGTCTCCAGCGCGACCCCATCCAGTCCGTAAGCCGGAGGGATCGTCACCGGGTCACTGATGCCGTCCACATTGAATCTCGGATCGAACATGCCCGGTCCCCACGACGTCAGCACCTCCTGGGCGGCCGGAGTCTGGAAGAAGGGTGACAGCGAGACGATCAGACCCGGATTCAGGTCCAGATTGGGCCACCCATCCAGACGGCTGCCAATCCCCTCCATCACCGAGTTGTCCACCGTTGAGTGACAGAGTGCACAGGTGATTCCCATGCGGGTCAGGTTCCCGGCGGCATCAACCTCTCCCTGAACTCCCACCACGGCGTTGAGCCGAATCAGCTCCACCGTGGTGGCGGGGTCCGTCAGGTCCGCACTGGCCAGAATGCCGGCGGGTAGAGCATCCGCATCCACTTTCAGGCCCACCGACAGCGCCGTTATCGGGTCGACTGCCGCCTGAATGACCTGATTCATGGCCAGAGTGTCGGTCCACCATGTCTCATTGCCGAAGGTGCTGAATCTGAAGACCTCCTGAGGGGTGGGAGGCGGTTCGGGATCGTCGCCAACGGTCGGCGAATCGTGGCAGGCGCTTATACCCAGGGCGCAGAACAGGAGGGCGCCCGCCAGGATCAGACGGTGCTTCATGGCTGTTTTTCCTCGGAGCTCGCTGATTCAATGGTTACGCGCGCCTCCATCACGGGGTGGTAGGCGCAGATGTAGGTGCCACCCATCGATGCGGTGACGACCGAGCGCCAACGCTCTCCTTGTGCCAGTGGCGGAGTGGTCCAGGTGGAATCTGGATCGGTCGCCGTGTGGGTCACGAAATCCCGGTTGATCCAGACGATTGTGTCTCCCGCACGGGCCGCGACCTCGGCCGGGTGGAATCCCATCTCCCGGATCTCCACCACGTGCGTCACGGGTGCCGTGCTTACCGGCTCACCCCCGCTGCAGGCCAGTATCCAAGGCGCGGTGTACAGCATCAGGAGGAGGGCCTGCCGGACCGGGTTCACTGCACGCCAAGCTCGGCGTGCACCCGCCGTGCGTGCTCCAGGTGGGCCCGGAGCGCTGGGACCACGTTCTGCAGCAGGGTCTTAAGCTCGGCATTTGACGTGTTGGGCACGAGCGTCTCTTCCACGGCGCTGATCACTGCCTCGTGGTAGGCCACCTCGTTTTCCATGTAGGCCCGATCGAAGGCCGCGCCCGTCAGCCCGGCCAGGCGCTCGCGCACCGATTGTGCCTGAGATGCAAGACCGCGGCTGACGTCGTTGTCCGTCGGGGTCACACCCAGACGTCCCGCCAGAGCGGCAGCCTGGGCGATCACGCCCTCGTGATCCCGAACCATGGTCTCCGCGAACGAACGGATCTCGGGGTTGGATGTCTTCGCGAGCGCCTGTTTCGCGCCGGTGATGTCGAGCTGGTTGGCCGTCACCGCAATGTGGGCGATCGAGGCGTCGTCCAGCGTCTGGGCCGTCAGGTCCGCGGGAAACAGCGGGGTGGTAAGGACCGGTGCGGCGAGTACGAGCAGGGCTTTCAGTGAACGATTCATGATGTGTTTTCCAGGTTGAGTGAGGGCCGCGCAACCGAACTGCGACAGCGTGGCACAGCGTGTCACAGCGTGTCACAGAGAGAATCGCAAAGTTTCATCACTTTGTCAATGATTTACTTCCTTTAATAGATTTGACACCACTTTTCGAGACGCTCGTGCCGGGGTTGAGGCCCGAGAAGGCTGAAGCCCCGCCCTCTGTCTGATTGGCCTCAGATGCGCAACTGAGCACTTCTGCCTAGAGTTCGTGGCATCTTCAAAGGAGTCCGTAGCGACATGCAGCCCGAGGACCAACCGCGGCCCGAAGCCCCCGAGCCCTGGGAGTTCGCAGGATGGGGTAAATCCCTCCGCATCACGGACCTGAGCACCTCGTCTGCCGCAGTCTCCCGTCTGGATCAGTCGGACCGCCACACGCTCGGCACCTGGCGGGCCACTGCGATCTGCGGCAACGACATCACTTCCAGCGTGCTGTATGTCTCGGCACTGTGCGCGGCTCAGGCGGGGGTGCTCGCCCCCCTGGTGCTCCTGGTGGTGGCGGGTGTCCTCTACCTCTTTCGCCGGATCTACGCAGAGGTCGGCAGCGCCCTCCCCCTGAACGGTGGCAGCTACACCGTCCTGCTGAACACGACGAGCAAGCGTGTCGCGGCTGGGGCCGCCGTCCTGACCCTGCTCTCCTACATCGCCACGGCGGTGATCAGCGCCAACGAGGCCATGCACTACGCCCACAACCTCTGGGGCGGGATCGATGTCATGGCGGCGACCGTGGTGGTTCTCGGCATTTTCGCCCTTCTGAACATCGTCGGAATCACGGAATCCGCCGTGGTGGCGTTGGGAATCTTCATCTTCCACATGGTCACCCTGACCGTGCTTGCAGTGGTGGGCAGCATCGCCCTGATCCGGAGCCCCGGGCTCCTGATGGAAAATCTGGCCCTCCCCACTCCGCGCGGACTCCTGAGCGCCTTCTTCTTCGGTTTTGCCGCCGCCATGCTGGGGATCAGCGGCTTCGAAAGCTCGGCCAACTTCATCGAAGAGCAAAAGGAGGGCGTCTTCCCCAAGACACTGCGCAACATGTGGGCGGCGGTCTCCATCTTTAACCCGCTGATCGCCTTCCTGGCCCTGGGGCTCCTGCCCCTGGCCGCGATCCAGAGCGTCCCGCGGGACCTTCTGGCCCAGATGGGAACGCTTTCGTGGGGCCCCTCGCTGGGCTGGTGGGTCAGCCTGGATGCGGTGCTGGTCCTCTCTGGTGCGGTCCTCACGAGCTACGTGGGTGTCAACGGGCTGGTCCGGCGCATGTCGCTGGATCGCTGCCTGCCTCAATTCCTTCTGGCAGAAAACCGATGGAGGGAAACCAACCACTGGATCATCCTGGGCTTCTTCGGCCTGTGCACCTCGATCCTCTTTGTCACCAAGGGCGATATCGAAACGCTGGCTGGCGTTTACACCCTCTCCTTTCTGAGCGTCATGGCCCTCTACGCCATTGGCAACATGCTGCTCAAGAAGAGCCGCGGTCGCCTGCCCCGCTCCGAAAAGGCCTCTTGGCCGGCGGTGATCGTCGCGCTGATCGCCGTCCTGATCGGGCTGGTTGGAAACGTCCTCCTGGACCCCCTGAACGTCAAAGTCTTCGCGATCTACTACCTGGTCGGCCTGAGTGCCGTGGCCGTGATGTTCCTGCGCATTGAGCTGCTCAGGCTGGTGCTCTCGATCTCACGGTCGATTGTGGATCGCGTGACGGCGACCAACGAGTGGATCGGGAAGACGCTCTACATGAAGATCGACGAGATCAACTCGCGAGAAGTGATCTACTTCACGCGTGGAGACGATATATCGACCCTGAACCGCGCGGCGATCTACGTGCTCAAGAACGAGCAGACGACCGGACTCAAGGTGGTCAACGTCTACAAGAACGAGTCCGACATCCCGCAGGGGCTCGCAGAGCAGCTCTCCACGGTCGACCATCTCTACCCCCAGCTGAAGATCGACTTTGTCGCCGTGCAGGGTACTTTTGGCCCCGAGGTGATCGATCAGCTGTCCCTGCGATTCGGCATCCCGAAGAACGCCATGTTCATTGGCACTCCCGGGGACCACTTTCCGCACCGGGTTGAGGACCTGGGAGGCGTGCGCATCATTCTGTAGGGTCAGGCCTGAGGTGGCAGGCCGGACATCGGGCGCAGGCCCAGGCTGCCAGCTGCCGGGCACATACTTCAGGCTGCAGGCCCAAACTCAGGCTGTGCCTCGGGGGCCCTCTGGTCTCACCCGCCGATCAACGCCTCCGCCGCCCTCAGCCGCTCCGTCACCAGATCCACCGTGCTCACCGTAGGCGCGGCATCGCTCCGCTGCAGGATCCGATACAGGCTCTCCAACTCCCCGGCGAGCTGTTGAAGCTCGGCGGAGTCGTCCGATGTCCGGGCATCCAGCACTCGCTTGATCCGCATAGAGAGTTCGAACTGGCGTCGCAATCCGATCGTTGTCGTGGTAACCCGCGGATCCATTTTCACGATCAGCGGCTGTGATTCCGTGCGTCCATCAACCGTGAGCCGCACCGTGTAGCGACCCGGCATCGCAATGGGGCCGCGTGGCTCGGCTGGCGTGTATCCCGCAATCGCCGAGATCGGATAGCTGAGCCGGACCCCAACCGGGCGTTCATACGTGAGATCCCAGGCAAACCGGTGCAGTCCCGTAGTCGTCGACAGCGCCTCCGGCGGTCGGACCCAGAGCGGGGGCACATTTTGTCCCTCAAGCATCGGTTCGGGCACATCGTCAGATGAAAACCGGCGGACCAGGCGCCCGGCGTCATCGAGAATTTCCAGCACAACGGGCCCGCGCGCGGCCTGGCCCAGCGAGTAGTAGATCAGGGCGCCCTCCGGCGGATTCTCACCGGCAGGCTCGTCCGCGGGAAGCGGGGTGTCGGTCCAACGGTTCCAGCGGACCCGCCAGGCCTCGCCCGGTGCGTAGAGTCGGCTTGGCGCGCTCAAAGCGGCGGAGTCCATCTGCCGCAGTGGGTTGATCCCGTCCAGAATCCAGAACCCCCGGCCGTGCGTGCCGATCACCAGGTCGTCGTCCTTGATCACCAGGTCACGGATGGATGTGGCCGGCAGGTTGTTTCGAAGCGACTGCCAGTTGGCGCCGTCGTCCAGAGAGAAGTAGACGGTCTGCTCCGTACCGGCGAAAAGGAGCCCCGGGCGGACCGGATCCTCCTTGATGGTGTTCGTGGGACCCCCATCCGGGATCCCGTTGACGATCTCGGTCCAGCTTCCCCCGCCATCGTGTGTCACATAGAGGTGGGGTCGCATGTCATCCAGTCGAAGCGTGTTGACCGCCGCATACGCAGTAAGCGTGTCGGTGTGTGACGACTCCATCACCGAGATCTTGCTCCACGGCCGGTCGCGAATCTGCGCCGGGGTCACATCGGACCAAGTGGCGCCCCCGTTCCGGGTGACGTGGATCAGGCCATCGTCGGTCCCCACCCAGATCCACTCCGTCTTCACGTGGCTCGGGGCGATGGTGTAGATGACGCCCGGGTGATGACGACGAGCCTCCGGCGTATTCGCGTAACCGCCCACACTCGGTGGAACCACGGAATCGGTGCGGGTCAGATCTGGAGAGATCTCGTCCCAGCTCTGTCCGCCGTTCCGCGTCTGCCAAAGGGTGTTCGAGGCGAAGTAGAGGGTGCGGGGGTCCGTCGGCGCGAACAGCACGGGCGCGGTCCGGACCGTGAAGTAGCCATCGCCACGCAGCGGCTTTGGACCCACGGCCTGCACGTCTCCCGTCCTCCGATCGAAACGACTCACTTTGCCGCCGTAGACGATGTCGGGATCGAGCGGATCGGGAGCCACGTACCCGTATTCCTCGACCCCGACCGGATGCCAGTCCTGGAAGGTGATCTGTCCGTCGTTGCCCCGACTCGAAACACAGGCGGACCCGCTCTCCTGCTGCCCACCGCATACGCGATAGGGGAAGGCGTTGTCGGTGCTCACATGGTAGAACTGGGCCGTCGGCTGATTGTACCAAGAGCTGAACGATTCGCCGCCGTTGACCGTGATGACCACGCCCTGATCGGCCGCCAGGGCGATCACCCGTGGATTGGCTGGATCGATCCAGATGCGCTGGTAGTCGTCGCCGCCCGGAGCTCCGCGCCAGGCCTCAAAGGAGGCGCCACCATCTGTCGACTTCCACGTCACTACGTTGGCCGAATAGACGATGTCCTCGTCCGTAGGATCGACCTTCACCTCGTTGAAGTCACCGTCTCGCCCCCAGACTCGTGGGTCGGTCTGAACGCGCACGAAGTTCTCTCCGGCGTCCTCACTTCGGTACATGCCGCCAAGGTCACGAGGCGATTCCAGATAGGATTGCAGGTCCCATGGTACTGCTTGACGCCTCTCGTGTGAAAGACGCGGTCTTCAGTGGGCCGATCCGTTCAGCGCGTCGAGGGGTCCAACGTCCACGCCACCATGGCGGCCGACTGCACCAACTCGTCCCCTCGATGCTCATTCGCACCCCCTCAGATCCAGAGCCGAGTAACGCCGGACCGTTATGGCCCCCCTTGGTCGCGATTGGTAGTGTAGACAAATGAACCGGCGATGTGGCGAACCCTCAGACCTTTTTCGGGGAGCGCATAGACGCCCACCAGCCTCGGCTCAGCTGGGCAACGGGACCCCGATAGAGCGGACACTTCAGTGAAGGCCCATTTGGGGCCAAGAAGAGTGGTCATGTTTGGGCCTGTCGTGTAGGTCGTGCCACTGAATCCGGTCGCTCTGTCAAAGGCGCCAGACCCCACCGCCGCTCGACGAGCCCGCCACATCCGCCAACCTCAGAGGAGGCTCAAGCGGGGTCCGTTCCTCGTACGCGAGCGGTCCACCTGCCTGACGGGTCATTGGGGCGGCATGATCAGCCGAGCCTCCGACGGCTCTGAAAACGCATTCGCCGTCCGGAGGGTGGCCAATGCCGCGTCCATGTCCTGAAAGTCAATCCGTGACACGAACTCCTGAGCACGGTCCAGCATCCGGACAAACGGATCCGTCCGCCCCCGCCGCGTCAACGACCTCAGCGCAAGCAGGTAATCCTCCCGGTACACCGTCGGAATGATGATCCGATGCTGGCCCTCCGCAAGCAACTCGGCATTCGTCATGATCCGCGCGATTCTCCCGTTTCCGTCCAGGAACGGGTGCACCTCGGAAATCAGGAACATCATGAAAGCGGCGCGCGGAAACGGTTCTCGCAACGAACGGAACAACTCGAAACCGCGGCGCAACGTCCCCACTACCAGGTCCGGCTCGACGAAATCCGTAGCTCCAGCGAAATTCCCATGCGTCTTGAACTCGCCCGGCCTTTTGTCAGGGCGTGCCGCCATGATGATCTCGTGCCGACGACGCAGGGTGGAGAATAGATCCTCGGCGTCATAGCGCGCGCCCGCCAGGCTGACACCCATCTCTTCCCGGCTTGAGACAAGCCGGAACGTGCCGATCACATCGTGGGCATCCTCCGGCCGCCGTTCCGGAATCCGTCCATCGAACACGATCTCGATGGCTTCCTCGACGCCGAACTCCGTGCCCTCGATGTAGTTCGAGAAATAGGCATCAACGAAGGCCGCGTTCTCGAATGCCGCGGCCGACTGATGTGGCATCGGTCGAGGTGTAGACGGCCAACCGAGTAACGCCGCATGCAGTTCCTGAAACCGTTCCAAACGTTGCGGGTCATACGGTTCCCCGGCAGCGCGAGCGAGTGCGACGGACGCTGTCAGCGTCCCCGCCTGGCTCCCCAGAATCGAGCCGATGATGTCGCTTAGTTGATCAAACTCCGCCTGGGCCTGGAGCTCCCCCGCTAAGGAGCAAGCCTCGTCCCGCAGCCGATTCACGGCCTCCTCGCCCGACACCCGTGCCAGCCGTTCAATCTGCCTCTCGATTTCCGCGCGGGGCAGACCCTTCGATCCCGCTGTCATCACCCGCGACGGCCGCAGACACTCCAAAAATGCGCGGGCCCGTGACGCCAGCCATAGGTTCTTCACGAAACGGCTGTCCCCTTCCAGCGGGCCCGGGCCCTTGATCTGTCTAACCGTGAGCCCTGCCAACTTCACCATCCGGTCATAGCTCCCGACCAGATTCACGGTCCCCTCAGGCGAAGGCTTGCCCTCAATAGCCGTCCGATACCCAATCACCGTTTCAGGAAACAGCAGACCCACCACCTCCCACAAGTTTCGCCGCACCACCGTCGCAGGGTCATCCGTCACGTTCGGCGTGTACAACCGAGGCCCGATCTTGCGAAGCTGCCCCGCCTTCACATCCCTCGATACCTGGACCTTGATCTCCTCCGTGCTGAGAAACACGGGCGGATACTCCCGTTTTCTTGCCAATTACGCCTCCAACGCTGCCCCGAATGCAACCTGCATGCTAACAACGTACATCGGACGATACGATTATGCCAGTATCAGCTTCTTGTCCGACTAGTCGCCCCGCCTGACTCCCGACTACGATCCAAACCGCCAGCATCCCGGGCAGCAGCGGCGATGCGATATGCGCACGAACGTGCACATGCGGCCTCTAAATGGACACTTTGAGTCGAATCCTAGCCGGAATGGGTGCGTTCGTGCGCATTACACTTGCCTAGCTCCCTCGGTAGCCCGATATTCCAGCGTCTGTGCACGATCATGCACATTTCCATGGAGACGAACGTGACTGCGAACACCGATGACAACGTGCTGGCCCAGATGGTTCGGCAGCGCCGCGCTGAGTTGGGGTTGAGCCAGACCGACCTATCCGACCTTGCAGGGGCGTCGCGTCGCTTTGTGCATGCACTCGAACATGGCAAACCCAGCGTTCGTCTGGACAAACTGCTAGATGTGCTCGAGGCGCTGGGCCTGGATCTCGTCGTCACGCCGGGTCGCGGGCGGATCCGATGAGACCGCTCACTGAACTGCGGGACGTTGAGCGCGCCACTGTGGTCAAGGCCGGCGTGCCAGCTGCCACGCTAGAGCGCCAGCGGGGCGCCGTCGTCTTTGCGTACTTAAAGCAGTATCTGGAGAGCGGCGGACCGCAGGTCGCTACCAGTCTTCCCCTCGGCGACGTCCCTGTTGTTACGCACGCCGCCGGCGCACTGCCTCCATTCTTCTCGGGTCTGCTCCCGGAAGGCCGACGGCTAACGGCGTTGCGTTCGGCCGTGAAAACTTCCGCCGACGACGATTTCACGCTGCTGCTTGCCGTCGGCGCCGACACGATCGGAGACGTGCGGATTATTCCGGAGGGCCAGAATGTCGATGATGCCGAGCCCCTCCTCTGTGTTGATGCGTGGGACACAGTTCGGTTCAATGAGCTCCTCGCTCGAGAAACGGGGGGTGGTGGTCCGCCGGATCGAATCGCTATTCCCGGAGTGCAGGACAAGGTGTCCGCGCGCATGATCAGCCTTCCTGTCCCCCGTCAGCACGAACGGCATCTACTCAAGCTGAATCCGCCCGAGTTCCCGCACCTGGTCGAGAACGAGGCGTTCTTTCTGAAGGCAGCCCTGTCGTCCGGTCTCCAAGTTCCCGACGCGGAACTGGTATGGGACGGAGAGGGGACCCCCGGGCTCCTGGTCCGTCGGTTCGATCGGATCAAAGGCACCGAGGGCCAGTCGCAGTCCCTGGCACAGGAGGACGCTTGCCAGGTCTTGGGCCTGTACCCGGCGGATAAGTATCGGGTGACTGCTGAAGAGGTCGTTGCCAGCCTCTCGGAGGTGTGTCAGTCGCAACCGGTCGCCGCACTCACGCTGCTGCGCCAACTGGCCTTCGCCTACCTGAGCTGTAACGGCGATGCCCACGCCAAGAACTTTTCGGTGTACCGGCTCCAAACTGGGGAGTGGCGTGTCACTCCGGCCTACGACCTCCCGTCCTCATACCCGTATGGAGACACCACGATGGCGCTTACCCTCAACGGGCGGAATAAGGAGGATGTGGGGCGTGACGATTTCATTCAGCTAGGTCGTGCAGTGCGGCTTCGAGAGCGGGCCGTTACCCGCTCCCTCGACGAGTTGTGCGCGCGCGTCGATACCTGGGCCGATCAGCTCAGCGATCTCCCCTTCGATCCGGCGGTCAACAAGAAACTCGCCCGGGCCGTGGCGTATCGTCGGCGACGTTTGGAGGGATAGGGGCGTCCATGGAAGTAAAACAAGCCCATTCGCCACACCCCATGGACCGGGACATCAATTGGTCACCATGACATCGACTGTCACCCGCCGATTGTTCACGACGAAGGTCAGCCGCCCCGTCCCCGCGGAGCGCCCGAAGAGCCGAGCCTGGGTACTCTGCCCAGTTAGCAGCGCAACAGTATCGTCACTGAATCCCCAAGAAAGCCGGAACCCCGCTGGCTCTATCGAGGCCCCCGCGGAGTCCAGCAAGCGACCCTGAATGTCCAGCGCCTCGCCAACCGCGAGGCGGATCCCAATCGGCTCTATCGCGAGTTCGACAAGCCCGGCTGGGAAAACATAGACGGGCACTCGAGCGCTTCCCCGCCCGATCTCAGTCTCGACCATCGACGACCCCAGGGCATCCGCCAACGCCGTGACCGCGCTCCCGGCCGAATCAGAGAGCGACAGGATACCAGGCTGCGTTGAGCGCCATTCAATAAAGGCACCTCTTTCTGGCAGAGGATTGCCCCGGGAGTCCAGGGCCAAAGCTTCAAGGGTGACACTCTGGCCAATCGTCAGGTGGGCGGAGTCCGCCGATATTCGGACCCCGTCCACGAAAAGTGGCCGGACTGAATCCGAGCAACCGGCAGCCAGCGTCAAGAGACCGATCGCCAAGAATCTGGGCCGAATCATCATCCACCCCCGAAAGAGAAGCGCGCTCCCAGCTGAATCTGCCATTGTGACCGGGCTGGCGCCGGAGTCCAGGGTTCGACTGGTCGTAGTTGGCCTTCCGCCCCCCGGACCGAGCCGCCAGCCCACCTGACCGCCAGCGGGCGGATTTCATTAAGGCTCTCCGCCCGGCCCGCGAAGTCAACGATCGGCACAACGGCCCGCACCGTCTCGACCCGTCCCCAATTGGAGTTCAGAAGGTTCAGGACGTTCACGGCATCCAACTCCAACCTCAGAGTGCCGACCCCCGTCTGGACCTCCTGTGCAACCCGCAGGTCGAGACTGCTCTGCCAAGGAGACCGACAGCTGTTCCTTTTGAGAATCTGACCGACCTGAGAAGCGAGACAGTCGAAGTCCGCCACTGCACCGGTCAAGAGCGCCTGTGTGGCGAATCCCGATTGAAGCTGCGAAGAGGGATCAGGGACGAAGAAAAGGTCGTTCGTACGCTCAAAGGCGGGACCGAACCCGGGGTATCCGTCTCCATTGAGGTCCCCACCGTAGACGTATGAGAAGGGCGCTCCCGACTGTCCCAGGTAGAGAAGCGAGACGGTGGGGCCGTTGGCCCCGAAGAGTTTAGTCACGGCAGAAATCACGACCTTGTGGGGTCGTTCGAAGTTTGAGGATGTCAGCGGTTGTCGATTCGGGTGAGTCTCAACCGGCGTGAATCCAAAGTTCGAGATCATGTCCGTAGATACGAGGCTCATCCGGTCCTTGGAAGTCGACCACGTATAACCAGCCCGCAAACTCACTCTCCCCACCCGACCTTGGGCCTCAGCTGTGACGGCGGCCGCCCAGTCCTCACTCTCGTTGGATGCCAGAATCACCTGCCCGAAGTCGGCGTTCTCCCGAACCGGAGTGAATCCCGAGGGGATTGCCCTCCCGTGGTAGGTCCGATCCGTACCTCCGAACTCGCGCACCGGCCCGACAGCATCGGGAGTCCCAAGGTTCAATTCAGAAAGGACCAGCTGATTCAGAGCCCGATTGTAGAGCAAGCCGAGCGAAAACGAAGCGTCGTCAGAGATCTCCCTGTCGAACCCCAACGAAATGCGGAAGTCCTGGGGATACCGAAAGTCAGACGAGAAAACAGTGACGTTTCGAATCTCTTCGGGCGCGCCGAAGCGACAGGACGTTGGGGTCTGCCCAGTCCACGTTGGCGCGTCAGCACCTCTGCACACGTTGACGACCGACCGACGTCCATTCTGCTGCAGTGCATCCGCGAGCCAGACGAATGGAATCTGTCCGGAAAAGAGACCCGCTCCACCCCGGACCTGGGTGCGACGTTCGCCGTCTCCTTGCCAGTTGAACGACCAGCGGGGAGAAAACAGTGCGTTTCCGGAGGGGAGTCGACCGGTATCCCATCCGAAGAAATTGAGAACGTCCCAATTGCGGACAGGATCGGCGAGGACATATGGCACGTCCATCCGCACACCGAATCGGAGCGTGAGGCCCTTCCCCGCGTCTAGCTCGCTCTGGGCGAGAATGCCCAACTCGGCGACTGAGAAGTCCACGCTCTCGGGCTCGCCCTCCTGCAATGACGTCCAGCTGAACAGATCTGGAGTACCGGCCTCCACCGCCGCAACACTCCGGAACCGGAACTCACCGAGGGCGCCCGGGAGGAAGCGTTGATCGAAGCCGTACAAGGCACCGCTGACACCCAAGGTGAAGGTTGTGCGATCCTTCACCAGGCTGACGTTATCCGTCAATCTGAGTTGGTACTGTGAAAGCCGGCTGTCCTGCGCAGTCAGGCGGGCCCCCGCGCGAACATCCCTGGAAACGGCCACGCCATCGACGGAGCTGAGAACGTTCACGTCTACCTGTGGTTGAGCCGACCTCGGGGTCGTCTGATCCGAGTTCGTCTGAAAGAGAAGCGCCAATTCGTTGCTGGCCCGGGCTCCAATAGCAGACGTGAGTTCAAGTGAGACGGCGTTGGTTCTGCCTTGCCGGCCCACGCTGTTTGAGGAGAACCCATATGGATCAAATCCCAATCTGTTAGGGCCGTCCTCGTCCTGGGCGGAGGCGAAGATGTTTCGGGCCACCAACAGGCTGGTCTCGGACAAACGCCAATCGATACGAGCGAAGACATTCGTCAGGGTGCGATCCAAGTCCACGACGCCCAGCTCCCCTGGCTGCTCGCCGATGAAATCACCAATCGCCTCACCCGCCCGTCGCGCGTCGGCCTCAGCGAGACCAATCAGAGCCGCGGGCTCGCGTCCAAGCGAGAACCCCTGAGGAGGACGCCTTTGCGACTCAATCTCGGCAGCCAGAAAATAGTGGACTCGATCCCTTACGATCGGACCACCCAGGCGGAATGAGAAAACCGATCGCTCGACCTCGGACCCCTCCGCAACGTCGCCAGTCGCCAACTTCAACGGTCCTCCGAGGCCAGGATTGCGATGCGCGAACGAGCCAGCGCCCTCGACACTGTTCCCCCCCCTGCGCGTCACCGCGTTCATGACTCCGCCGGTGAAACCAGAAAGGCGCACGTCGTAGGGAGCGACCAGGACTTCGTACTGTGCGACGGCATCAATCGGAAGAAGCTTGGCCCCAGCCTGCCCACCGGGTACTCCCCCAGGTGTCAGGCCAAAGGGATCCTTGGCCCACTGCCCGTCGATCAGGATCGAGTTGTAGCGCTCGTTCTGCCCAGCAACTGAAAGCCCTCCAGACTCGGTTCTGGTCACGAGCGGCGAGAGGGCGGCCAGATCGGAAAGGTTCCGAGACAGGAGTGGGAGCGATTCGATCTCCCGCGCCGACAGAAGGGTCGCGGGTCCAACCCGTCCCCGATCAAAAACGTCGGCGCGATCCGATTGGACCGTGATCCCCTCCAACTCAATCGCGGTCTGGGCCAATTCGAGACTGACCATCCGAATCTCCCCAACTGAGAGGTCGAGGTCCCGGATCCTACCGGGCGCGAATCCGATCAGCCGGACGTCGATCGTGTAGGGGCCGCCTGGAGGCACCGCCAGGAACAAGAAGCCGCCCCTGGAGTCGACCAGGATCGTGCGCGTGAACCCGTTCGTAGAGTCAGAAAGGCTCGCTTCCGCGCCAACCGCTGGGGCACCGCCCGGCAGGCTGACCTCTCCGCGGATGGCAGAAGTGCTTCTGCTCTGAGCGGCGAGGGTCGCTGGGAAAGCGAGTAGTAGCAGGAGAAAACGGGCTAATACGGCCGATGATCTGGGCCTGAAGAGGTAACGGATCACCGTCGTCCACCGCAGGTGTCCTTCAGCAACAGACACGCCGCCCGCGAGATGTACGTCGCCCTGGACAGTCCTCGAGTGCCGCCGCCACTTCTCCTCCCCCTCGAATCGATACTCCTGACCGGCTCTACCAAGCTCTGCTCCTATCTGCCGTTCTCGGAAACAATCCCATGGCTCCCATCATGTTACTGACGCACGAAGACCGGAGAACGTGCAAAGAACGGCGCCGGATGACTGAGAAGCTGGGGGACGGATCTTTCCGGCTATCGTTCCACCAGGCGAAGACCTTGGCGGCCCGCCAGGAAGGATGCGATGAGCGGCAGCACGAGAAGCCGAAGATCAAGTGAACCAGCCGTAGCGCCTGTCGCGAAAGCGATCAGAAGAACGGTCCAACCCCCGAAGCATGCGAATAGGAGCTGCTCAACAGTCCGCGCACCCACTATCCGGCTGGGTCGATCACTAACGAGCTCGATGGTCCTGCGCACCACCTCATCAGATACGAATGCATCTGGCGACACTCGAACCACTGCGCGCAGCTCCGCCGCCACCGCCTGCAAATCCCGACAAATGCCACATGTCTCGACGTGCATCTTCCTCCCCTCCGTATCGCTGGCAAGGATACCATCACCTTCCGAACAGTTCATTCGATTTCCTCCCGCGGAAGGAGCTGGCGGAGACTTTCCAGTGCGTGGCGAAGATTCGACCGCACTGTCGCTTCCTTCAGGCCGAGTCGTTCTGCGACCTCAGCCGTTGAGTAATCCTCGAAGTACCGCAGCCAGACAATCTGATATTGTCGATCAGGGAGCCGGCCCACGAGAGCCAGTACTTCTTCTCGCCGAGACTGAAAGAGCTTCCCAAGTGCCCGCGGCGCCACTTCACGATGCTCCTCGGCTCGTCTCCCCCAGAATAGCCTGCCTGCCCGTTCACGAGCAGCGTCACGACGAATTCTCGTGAGGCACGTCCGCCTCGTGAGCCGGTGGAGCCAGCCTCCGAAAGACCCCGATCCCTTAAACTGCGTTCGCTTTTCGTAGACGCGCAACCAGACTTCTTGGAACATGTCGTCAGCCACGTCTTGGCAGTTGGTGAACTGACCGATCGCTCCTATCACGAGGGGCCCCATCTCTCGGATGATCTCCTCGAAGTACCGCGGGTCCCCATCCCGAAAACGCTGAAGATCCATGCTAGTCGGCAGACGGGTTTGCTTCAGAGGACGTCACACGACGAACGGCGGGCACAATGGCACCGAGAACCATCAATGGCATGAGTGCCGATAGCCAGCCCGGAACAGATGGGTCCGCTCGGACGATCACATTCGAAAGTACGAGCGCAAGCACGTAGAGACTCCCCGCCGCCAGCCATCCCCCCCACAGGGACAGAACCTGTCTGCGCGGCAGCAGAGGGCGCGCGTATCGACCACACTGTTGCCCAAGGAGTCCAAACAGAATCGCAGAAGCCGGAATCGTGACGGTGGAAGCAAGCAGATACGCCACCCAGTTCTGGGGCAACAGGCTCGGATCAGTCACGCTGAACCGGGTCGCCAGTCCGTCAGGCCGAGAGCTGACCTCTCGCCACAAATGCAGCAGGGAGACCGGGGTCCGGACCCCCAATGGGCGAGTCGTTCCACGCATCACGGCCACGGCTTGGTCGAGCATCGGCAACAACCACGCGCCCACGAGATGACCGATCACAGCAATGACACCGAAGACGAGAACGGACCTTCTCCATGACCATCCCTGTCGATGGTCGATTGCGGCGCCTCCAAAGAACGCACTCCATGCCAACAAGAGGGCCGCCGGACCGAGAAGTTGCTGTAAGATTGAAACCGCGGTCCATCCAACCCCGGGCGGCGGTGGTCCAAACGCTCGAAACGTGGCGGCGATGGCCACAGTCGCCATCCATACCACGGCAACAGGACGCAATACCGCGGCGAAAGGCTGCATGGGCGCTTCGCCCCTAGCGTGGTCTCTGCCAATCGGCACTCGGCGTTCTCTCCTCGACGTTCTTCGTCGCCGATCGGTCGGAAAACAAAAATGGAAGGCTGTGAAAACGATATCCCAACGTCCCGGTCACTCGCGCGAACCATACGCCTACGGTGCGCCGACAGGAAAGTCCACATGCAAGAACGGCCTCGACAAGCGGGCGGTCCGAACGCGAGGACATTCGGGGACTAAACGCGGCTAGTAGACGCGACCGCCCTTGTGGACGCGAACGTGCATAACGACATGCACACTGCCGCTAGCGCGCCAGACTCCCGCCGCCGCCATCTTTTACGAACGGCGGCCCAGCAGGTAGAAACACAAACGACCCGGCAGCCACCGCCCCCAGGCCACAAACGGTCGCCCCGCCAAAAGGGAGTCGAGAATCGGCCCATCGGGCCGATTCAAGCGAGGATGGGCGCAGCCCACCGCAGCTGCGCCCTCTCTGCCAACGTACGTGAGACACGGAGCACGTAAAGAATTAGAGTAGGGCGAAGGCAGCGAAATTTACAATGCTGGGACTCCGAGAACGAATGAAAGAAAATGGTAAAGCCCGTCCGCCCGTGGAGGGCGAGCGCAGCGAGGCATCCCCGGGTCCTCCGGATCCGGAGGTAGTCGACAAACCGAGCCGTCGCCGATTCAGTGCGGCGTACAAAGTGCGGATTCTCGAAGAAGCGGACAGGTGCACGGATCCGGGCGAGGTCGGCCGACTCCTGCGGCGCGAAGGCCTGTATTCGTCGAATCTGACGGCGTGGCGCAAGGCAGCTCGAAACGGGA
>JBDNHE010000198.1:0-1879 GCA_041688945.1 Gemmatimonadota bacterium
AATCACACTGGTCATGGACAACCTGAACACCCATGTGCCGGGATCGCTGTACGAGGCATTTCCTCCGGGAAAGGCCAAGGCGCTATGGGACCGTTTCGACTTCGTCTACACCCCGAAACATGGAAGCTGGCTGAAGGTGGCCGAGATCAAGCTGAGCGTGCTAGGCACGCAGTGCTCGGATCGGAGAATCGATGACATCAACGTCGTCCGACGCGAGGTCGAGGCCTGGAAGGTATTTCGAGACAACAAGAACGCTCGCGTCAATTGGCAGTTCACCACCCCGGACGCACGCATCAAGCTCGCTCGCCTCTACCCGACATTCGCTGAGTGACGCGACACTAGTGGGTTACGAAAAAGTTCGGACCGCACGCCTGAAAGGGCAGGCTACCCAAGATGACAGCGTCCACCGTCCGCCGAACCTCGAGTCGGCACTGAACCCCGAGAGGGTCAAAGATCACCAAGATGACCGATTCACCGTCCTCAGCGAAAGTCAGCCCAGGTACGAATTCGGCTACTACCGCGAAGGGGCTGAATGAACCCGAGCCTAGATCCAGCTTGAATAGATGGGTCGCGGTCCCGAAGTCTGTAACACCCACTATCGCATAGTCGCCGGCAGGAGCTGTCGCGATCCCAGCCGGAAACACGAAAGCCCCTCCGGGATTCGCAGACCAAACCGTTTGGGGCGACCCGTTCATAGTCACAACCACTGAGAAGCTGTCGGCGGCATAAACTCCTTGTTTGACACTCACGCTGCCATCATGAGAGAGTCCCCTAGAGGAGGCGGCAGCCCCGGAGATCAGAGTGTCTGTCGGTTGAGTAGTCAGCGGCCCGATCGCCCACGTTCCGGACGTTCGAATCACGTCAGCCCGCTGGCCCCCAGAATAGAGGCCCACCGTCCCGCCATACCGCATTCTGATGCTGTCAACGGCGAAGCCTACCGTGCCCAGCGTCTCCCATCCTATGCCAGCTCGAAAGGCTCTCAAATCGCTTCCGGCAAGCGCAACCGGATTGCCGCAGAGTGGACCGCCGGCCCGCTCGGCAAGGATCTCGAGCGAGCGATGCGCGTCAAGGAACGGATGTCCCGAGCCTCCACGAGTACCCAGGATGCCTCCCCGGATAGCGCCCTGAACCAGAAGGTCCCTGACCTGCAAAGTGCTCAAGTTCGGATCAGCCGAGAGAAGGAGGCCCGCTACACCTGTGACTAGGGGAGCGGCCCAGGAGGTCCCACTAGAGGGGACCGGCGTGGTTCCTGAAAAAAGACCATATACGTCCTCGCCTGGAGCCGCGATCGAGACCAAAGTCCCGTGGTTTGAAAAAGACCACAGAGGAATTCCCCCGGCCGTTGGGGTCACTCTGCTAGTCGCTCCGACAACCAAGGTCTCGTCAGGCAAACTGTCCGCTAATAGGGCCCAATGGTTGTACTTGGCATCGACCCCGCGGTTGCCGGCGGCAATCACCATCAACGGCAACACAATCGTTGAGTCCCGTTGAAGGGCCGAACGGAGAGATAACATCACACCGTCCAGAGCGCCTCGGGCAGTCCTCTCCGTCTGGGCCGAACGGAACCTGTCAACGACAATGGGACACAGTGGGGGATTAATTAGAGAGCGATTTTCTGTGTGGAGGTGGATGGGAGAGGAGGGTTGATCCAGACGGCCTCCGGGAGCGGTTTGGGCTTCGGCTCACCTGAGACGAAGCGCTCGGGATTGGCGGTCCATGCCTTGTTGAGCACGGCACGCCTTCGGGCGATGACGTCGTCGGCCATGCCGAAGTGGACCTGCTCGGGGGTGAGCATGGAGATACCGCCATGGCGATGCTCGGCGTTGTACCAACGGAAGAACGAGCGACAGAATGTCTTGGCGTGATCTGGATCGTCGAA
>JBDNHE010000199.1:0-16973 GCA_041688945.1 Gemmatimonadota bacterium
GACGTGATCGTCCGACTGATCACCCCCAGGCTGATGAAGTCCGTGACCCGCACACCCCCCGAGATCTCTGCCACCGTCCGTGCCATAGCCCCCTCCTTTGGAAATACAGCCTATGCACTCCCAGCGAACTTGGCACTTCTATTTACTTAAAGCAACGGTATTGGGGCTAGCCGCGGCGGGGCTGGCCTACTTCAGCGCCTCAAACACCCCGGTATCGCGGTTCTTCCGAACGTTGTCCCATTCGAACACGAGTCCGTTCATTGATACGTAGATGCCTGCCGGAAGTACCTGCACCGCGGTCAGCGCCCCACCCAGGTTGAAGAGCCCGTCCGACGAACCAAAGGCGATCGGGATCATGGCGCCGGTCAGCACGATGGTCTTGTCGGTGACGCGCTCCGCCAGAACCCGCGCAGTCTCGACCATGGTGTCGGTGCCGTGGGTGATGATGATCTGACTTTCGGGAACGTCCATGCAGTTGTTGGCGATGGTGTCGCGGTCGGCGGCGCTCATATCGAGAGAGTCGACCAGCATCAGCGTCCGCACCTTCACATCCACGCGGCATCGGCCCATTTCGAGCATGTCGTTCAGATGCGAGTCCGCGAAGTACAACTCGCCCCGGATCTCGTCGTATCCCTTGTCAAAGGTGCCACCGGTTACGAAAAGGCGGACAGACATGGAGGCTCCTGCTGATTTCAGAGTGCTTTGAAGGCGCGGCCGGACGGGCCGCTCGCGTGCAATTTACCGACGCCCGAATGTAGTGTAGTGTGGCAGAAGTCTATCCTCGGGCGCGGTCACCTGCCGCTCTCCAGATATTCTTATCGTCTCTTACGCACGCCTCAGCCATGCCGATCGAACCCTTTGGAATCGAACGCTTCTTTGCACGGCACGAGTTCTCGACGCCACACCTGCTGGGGGTCTCGGACTGCGAGTCGATGGCGGTGGGCGATCTCCTTGCACTCGAATCTGGCGCGGCCGACGGCTTGAACGCTCTCCGGCTGGGGTATACCGAGAGCGAGGGGGGCATCGAACTGCGAAAGGCGATCGCGGCCACCTATCAGGGGCTCGGGCCGGAGAACATTCTGGTCCATGCCGCAGGGGTCGAGGTCATCTATGCGCTGGCGCATGCTGTTTTGGGAAAGGGCGATCACGCCATCGTACAGACGCCCTGCTATCAGATCCTGCGCTCTGCCCCCGCCATGACCGGGGCCGAGGTGTCGCTATGGGCCGGCCAGCCGGAGGACAACTGGGCACCGGATCCTCGCGAACTGGCTCGACTGATCCGCCCGGAGACCCGGCTGATCATCATCAACACCCCCCACAACCCGACCGGCCATCAGTTCGATCGGGAAGATCTGGAATGGCTGCTCCAGATGGGGGAGGAGCGGGGGATCCTGATCTTGGTGGACGAGGCGTATCGCGGCGCAGAGTATGATCCCGCCGATCGCCTGCCGGCGGCGGCAGAACTGTCCGAATCCGCCTGCTCCCTTGGCCTGCTCTCAAAAGGCTACGGGCTGCCAGGGCTGCGCGTGGCCTGGCTGGCCACCCGGAACCCAAAGGTCCGGCAGGCCGTCTCGATCTTCAAGGACTACACCACCATCTGCAGTCCGGGACCTTCGGAGTACCTGGGGGCGCTGGCCCTGCGCCACTCGGACGTGCTGCTGGCTCGCACCCGTGAGCGGCTCCGCACGAACCTGGCGTTGCTCGAGATCTTCATGGACAAGTACTCGGATGTCTTTGACTGGGTTCGCCCGCAGGCCGGGCCGATCACCTTCCCGCAGCTCATGACGGGCTCGGCCGCCGACCTCTCCGCCCGGCTCAGAGAAGAGGCGGGCGTCCTGGTGGTTCCGAGCGGGCTCTTTGATACCAAGTGCGAGGCGATCCGGATCGGGTTCGGGCGGGCAGCTTTCCCCGAGGGACTGGAAGTCATGGACGGCTGGATGGAGCAGAATCTGAGCGGCTGACCCGGACACCTTGCGTCTGTTCGGCAGCTGGCGACCTTCCCAGTTCGCGCCCCTCTCCTCTTCGCCCGGTCACCGGTGGATCTTCCTCTTCCCGCCATTTACGCGATCCTGCTTCTGGCAGGTCTGGTCGCGGGCACGCTGAACGTTCTGGGCGGGGGCGGATCGCTACTCACCCTGCCGGTGATGATCTTTCTGGGTCTCCCACCCACCGTGGCCAACGGCACCAATCGCGTCGCGATACTGCTGCAGAACGTCAGCGCCGTGAACGGATTCCGGAAGCACAAGAAGCACAGCGGTCAGTGGATCCGCTTCAGCCTCCCACCTGCGATCATCGGCGGGTTGGTCGGGACGCTTCTGGCGCTGCGAATCGGAGATGTCGCCTTCCAGCGCATCCTCGCCGTCATGATGGTCACTGCCGCGCTCTGGATGATCTGGCGGCCGCTCAAACCGGCCTCCGAACTCGACAAGGTGCCCGACGTACCGACCTCGGGCGCGGCACGATGGGGACTGGTTGTCGCCTTCTTTCTGATCGGCGTTTATGGCGGATTCATTCAGGCCGGACTCGGGTTCGTCATTCTGGCGCTCTGTGCCACCGTGGGCCTCGATCTGGTTCGCGCCAACGCGCTCAAGGTCACCATCGCCCTGGGTTTCACTCCCATCGCGCTGGGGCTGTTCGCCTGGAGCGGGATGGTCGACTGGGGCTACGGCCTGGTGCTGGCCGTGGGCAACGTGCTCGGCGCCATGATCGGTGTGCGACTGGCCGTATTCAAGGGTCAGGAGTGGATCCGGAAGGTGGTGACCGTCATGGTCATTGCCTTCGCCATCCGCCTCATTTTCTGGGCCTGATCAGAAGCCCAGAAGCGCTCCCAGGAATTTCAAGACCGAGATCATCACCCAAGCAGTCACGCCCATGGCGGCAAGTGAGGTCGCGAGAATCAGGGTGAGCCAGCCCACGCTGCTTCGACGAATGCTTTCGGGGTCGGTGAAGAGCACCTCGAGGATCTGCAGGTTCTTGTCGTTCGCCTTGTAGACGAAGTCGAAGAGGTCGCCCACGGCGGGAAGCGCACCCAGGACCGTATCAAGCAGCACGTGTCCCGCCATGCGGATCAGCGTCGACGGCCCCGCACGGAGCTTCCACCCCGCCCAGAGCAGGTGCAGGGAAACCACCCACGAGATGACGTCCCCGACGCCCGGGCCGAGGCCCAGAAGGGGGTCCAGCCCGAACCGGAAGCGCGTACCGGGCAGCGGGATTGAGTCATCCATGAGCCAGGCGACTCGCCGGGCACGCACCAAGGGTGGCGGCGGCGAATCCGCGGAGGTCGCACCCGGTGCTGTTTGATTGCCGGATGGCCCTCCGGTTGTGTCGCCCGTGGTCAGCACGGGGGCTGACTCCTTGGTTCCGTCATCCATACCTGAACCTGCTCGCGGGAGGCCGGGACAGCCAGCCCGGCGGCCCCGACCTCCTCGCCCCCCCACATCATCCCCACACCGTCATGCAGGTGGTCTCAGTAGCCCCACTCCGCGGCGACGCGGTCAACGACCGACCACACCACTCCGGCTTCGGACGCGGTCAGGTTGACCCTCGGATTGTCGCTGTCGGTGGGGATGATCGAGGCCCCCAGACCCTCAAGCGCGTCGGGGAAGTAGACCCGGACGACCATCGCGGCGGCCGTCACAGATCCCAGGTGCGAGGGATGAAACCGGTCGGGTGAGTAGGGGGCCATCCCGGGAATGGCGAGGATCGCTCGAAAGGCCTCTCCCGCAGGGATGAAGTCGCCATCCACCGCGATCGCCGCGTTGTTGTACGCATCTCGAACGGCGTCATAGGCATGAACCCGGGCCAGCTCAGGCCAGACCATCAGGAGCGCCGGCGTGGCACCCTCGTCCCGAATGACTTCACTGATGATCACCGTCCACTCTCGCAGGTATTCCTGGTTCTCAGGGAGCGATGAGGGACCCTGCTGCATGATGACCAGGTCAGGCTTGAGCCGGCGAATATCGTTTGCGATACCGGAGTGCCAGTGATCCTCGATCGAATAGTTCGGCTGAGCGATCATGGCCGTCTCGACGGACTTGCCGGCAGCTTCGGCTATCGTCTCGACCAGTCCGGGCAGGTCGTTCGTGTACGTGAGCGAATTGCCAATAAAGACGATTCGCAGATCCGCCTGACCCAGCTCGGGGCCGGTTGAGCCGATGCCGCAGGCCATGGTGAGCAGGCCGAGAACGACGAGGCCGACGTAACGCTTGAGCGCGCGGATGTTCATATGGACTCCACAAGGACTGTGCGGGCGAATCAGGTGTTGCTGGCCATATCTACGCTTCCTGACGGACGTATTGCCGCAGTTGGGACGGACGGCGATCCGGCATGACGGGCGGCGTGAGATTCAGCCGGGGTCGTGAGTCGGCGCCCCAGGATCGATGTCTGGCCGCCCACCGCCCCGCCCGGGACGAAACCCTTTCTTCCTCCAGCAGGCCCCTCCGGGCTCGCCCGCAACGTCCCGTTCAGCGGACGGGATTGGCGCCCGTTGCAACCTTTTGGTAATTACTCTCGTCGTATATATGCGAACCGAGTAATTAACCTGAGGACGGCGATGTCGGATCCCATTGAAGGCGGACTGAGCAACCTGGAGTTCCACGTGCTCCTGGCCCTCGCGGGTGAGCCCCAGTACGGCTACGCCATCGCCGCGGCCGTCGGGGAGGAGTCGGGCGGGACCCTGACGCCCCGGGCCGGGACACTCTATCGGATCCTGGCGCGGCTCATAACCTGGCGGCTGGTCGAGGAGCTTGAGCCGCCGGCCGATGCCGAAAGCCATCCCGGTCGTCCCCGCCGCTGGTACGCCCTGTCGACGGAAGGGCGCCAGACGCTCGCTGCCGAGTCGGAGCGCCTGAAGTCCATTGCCGCGCTCGCCGATCGCCGCCTGACACCGGGCTGATTCAAATGCGAGCAATCCTCACCGCTTTGATCTGGCTCATCCCGCAACCGTTCCGCGAGCGGTTCGGTGAGGAGATGCAAGCTCAGGCCGCCTACGATCTCCGACTGGCTCGGGATCGAGGACTGTTCGTCGGACTGTACTGCTGGATCGCGACCGTAATCGACCTGTTGGGCACCACTGCGGCTGAACGCCTGCACCCCAGTTGGGTGCCGGACAATCATGGAAGAAGAGGGGAGAGGAGTGAGATTATGCGCGACTGGATCATCGATCTGAACAGAGCTGCCCGTACGCTGGTGCGGGCACCCGGATTCACCGCGGCGTCGGCGGGGACTCTCGCCCTGGCCATCGGCGTGAGCGCCGGGATCTTCAGCGTGGTAAACGCTGTCCTGCTGCAGCCACTGCCTTTCGAAGACCCCGACCGGCTGGTCTACATCGCGGCCTCCGCCCCCGGGTCGGACCTGCCCGATGAGTTCGGACTCGACGGCGCACTCTTCGTTCAATATCTGGAGGAGTCGACCCAGCTCGAATCGCTGGCGAACTACGGCACGGGTACATCCACCCTGCGCGTGGATGACCGCGTCGAGCGGCCGCCCATGGCCTATGTGTCGTGGAACTTCTTCGAGGTGATGGGAGTGGATCCGTTGATGGGTCGGCTCCCGACGGAGAACGAGGAAGGCGTCGTCCTGATTACGCATTCGACCTGGGTGAACTGGTACGGTTCGGATCCGAATGTCCTCGGGAAGACCCCCTTCGTGTCGAATGGCCCGGCGGAGATCATCGGTGTCATGCCCGCCGACTTCCAGTTTCCCAATGACGGCATCACGCTGTTCTACCCCCAGGTGATTCAGACCGCCGATGTCAGCCCCGGGCGCTTCGGGATGCAGGTCGTGGGCCGCATGTCAGCCGACGCAGATCGTGAATCCGTGGCCCGTGAGCTCTCCACTCTCGCACCGCGGACTATCGAGCGGTTCGGGGGGAGCAGCCGCTACGCGGAGATCATCAACCAACACATCCCGATCGTGCGCTCGCTTGATTCTCAACTCATGGGTGATGTGGCGCGTCCGCTCTGGGTGCTCCTTGGCGCCGTCCTCGTGGTGCTGCCGATCGCCTGCGCGAATGTCGCGAATCTCTTTTCGGTCAGAGCGGAGAGCCGTGGGCGCGATCTAGCCGTGCGTCGGGCACTTGGGGCCGGACGGGGCCAGCTCGTACGCTCTCAAATGGCGGAGGCCATCATCATCTCCGGCCTGGCTGGAGCTGCCGCCCTCGGATTGGCGGCGCTGACGCTAAGGGGTTTCCTGGCTGCCGTGCCCGGGTCACTACCCCGTGTCGCCGGGGTCGGAATGTCAGGCGGGATCCTCATGTTCGCTCTCGGGGCCACAGTCTTCACCATGCTCGCCTGCGGGCTCGTCCCCGCGCTCCGGGCATCGGCACCCGCGTTGTCGCGTCTTCGTGATGGCGGTCGCGGCGCCACCGGACGCCGTCGCTGGGGACGTGACAGTCTTGTCGTCGGCCAGACCGCCCTCGCACTCGTGCTCCTCATCGGTTCAGGTCTCCTGTTCCGGAGCTTCGGTGCCCTGCAGGCCGTCGACCCTGGATACGAGGTGGAGGACATATTCACCTTCCAGTTCGCCCCTCAGCAGGAGCACCTCGCAGACGGTCCGACTTGGGCCCAGTTCCACGTCGACTTCATGAATCGGATCCGTGCGCTCCCCGGGGTCGAATCCGTGGGGATAGTGGAGAACGTTCCGCTCGACGAAGGGACCCGGGGCGTCCGCGTAATGACGCGTGAGATGACCGACCCCGAGGCGACCCCGCTCGTCAACGGCACCCTTGCGGGTGGGGACTACTTCTCGACCATGGGGATCAGCGTTTTGGCTGGCCGTGGCTTTGAGGATGCGGACGTCGCGAACCCCGGGAACGCCGTCATCAGTCAGAAGATGGCTCGGCTCCTCTGGGGAGATGAGGACCCGATTGGACGCCAGTTCACTCAACAGGGGGCCGAAGTATGGCACACGGTCATCGGCGTGGTCGAAGACGTGATGCAGTCCGACTTCCGTACCGAGGCCGAGCCCCTGTTCTACTGGCCGCTGGCCCCGATAAATCCGAACGACTGGGCCCTGACATCGCCCGGATACGTCGTGAAGTCGAGCCGAGCCGCCGAGATCGCGCCAGAGATCAGGGCCCTTGTCCGCGAGGTCGCGCCCGAAGCTCCCATGTACCGCACCTACACCATGGAAGGCCTGGCCACCCGGTCACTGGCCGGCCTCTCCTTCACCATGTTCACCCTCGGAATCGCCGCCGCCATGGCGCTGCTTCTCGGAGCGATCGGCCTCTACGGCATCCTCTCCTACATCGTCGCCGAACGCACCCGCGAGATCGGCGTCCGCATGGCGCTTGGCGCCCAAGCCAGCCGGGTACGCCGCATGGTTGTGGTCCAGGGCGCCCGCGTTGTAGGAGTCGGCGTGATCCTCGGCCTCGGCGTCGCTTTCCTGGCGACCCGCGTGCTCGCCAGCCTGCTGTTCGGGGTGGCCGCGTTTGATGTGCCGACCTTCGCCGGGACGGCTGTCGTGATGATCGGAGTGGGGATGCTGGCGAGCTATCTGCCGGCGAGAAGGGCGTCGGCGGTGGATCCGATTGAGTCGCTCCGGGCGGGCGGCTGAAACGGGCGCATACCTGCGTTGGGCTCCGCGCGGCTCCCTGCGAGGTAGCGCTGCTACCTTCGGTCGACCGTGCTCCCCCGCCCGCCGAGCGGACGGTCGGACTGCCAGTCCGCCGTGGACGGCGGTCGGTTTGGAGCCGCTTGCCCGGCGCGGGATGCGGTCCGCCTTGCACTGCCTCCCGTTTGAGCCGCCCTTTTGGCGGAGGGGGACGGGTGGCAATCCGGCCTGAAACCACATCGACGTGCCCAGGAAGCCGGATACCTTTGGTGGAGGCGGGGCGGCGGGCCAGCGGGGCTCCCGCCGTTTTCCGCGCCCAAGGCCTGCTGATACGTTGAGGTGCGCCCGCCCCCTGGTAGCGGCAGGCGTGTGGGATGCAACAGGCACTGCGATTCAACCCGAGCCGAGACGACAATGGTCCAACGTGCATCCCTGTCAGCCCTGGTCCTCTTCCTGATCGCCGTGCCGATCGGTGCGCAGATCCCGGATGACGCTGCGCTGATCCGAGCTCTTCGGAGCCAGTCCAACGAAGCGATCGGACGTCACGACATGGCCGGGATTCTGTCGTTCCTCGACGATGAATTTCAGATCACCGCGGGAAGTGGGGCGATGCTTCAAGGTGTTGCTGCAATGGGCGCGGCGTTCGCGGCACAGTTCGAAGAGTTCGATGATGTGCGCTACGTCCGGAGTGTCGAAATGGTAGAGATCAGCACGGCGGCTCCACTCGCTGCGGAAATCGGCACCTGGGTCGGCACCTGGACCACGCCGAATGGCCAACTCCGCACCGGCGGCCGCTACGCGGCGTCGTGGAGGCGGAACGACCGCAGCTGGGTGATCCGTTCCGAATTGTTCGTCACCCTCTTCTGCGAAGGCCCTGGCTGCTCCTGACCAGCAGCCCCAACAAAAAAAGCGGGCCCGACCACCAAGTGATCGGACCCGCCATCCTGCCTACCTCACCGCCAACCGGTCGGGCAACGCCCGCCGGTCAGCTTCGGTCTACCTGCTCGCATCCCCACCACCCCCACCCACCGCGGACTTTAATAGCGGTAATGGAAAGGCTTATACGGTCCACCCACATCCACCCCGATGTAATCCGCCTGATCCTTCCGTAGCACGGTCAGCTTGGCGCCCAGCTGGTCCAGGTGCAGACGGGCCACCTTCTCATCCAGGTGCTTTGGCAGAACGTAGACTTCGTTCTTGTACTTGTCCGTATTCTGAGCCAGTTCGATCTGTGCGATCACTTGGTTGGTGAACGAGGCGCTCATCACGAACGACGGGTGACCGGTGGCGCAGCCCAGGTTCATCAGGCGGCCTTCGGCCAGAATCAGCACGGAGTGACCGTCGGGGAAGACGAACTCGTCGTACTGCGGCTTGATGTTGATCTTCACCATGCCGGGCGTCTTGTACAGGCCCGCCATGTCGATCTCGTTGTCGAAGTGACCGATGTTGGCCACGATCGCCTTGTCCTTCATCTGAGCCATGTCGCTGGCCCGGATCAGGTCCTTGTTGCCGGTCGTGGTGATGAAGATGTCGGCGCTCGACACCACGTCCTCAAGCCGCAGGACACTGAAGCCCTCCATCGTCGCCTGCAGCGCGCAGATCGGATCGATCTCGGTGACCACAACACGGGCACCGGCGGCCTTCATGGCCTGGGCGCAGCCCTTACCAACATCGCCGTAGCCAAGAACGCAGACCTGCTTACCGGCAATCATGACGTCGGTGGCGCGGTTGAGGCCGTCGACGACCGAGTGACGGCAGCCGTACAGGTTGTCGAACTTCGACTTGGTGACGGAGTCGTTCACGTTGATGGCGGGGAAGAGAAGCGTCCCGGCCTTCTGCATCTCGTACAGGCGGTGGACGCCGGTGGTGGTCTCTTCGGAAACACCCTGGATGCTCTTGGCCATCTGGGTCCACTTGCTGCTGTCAGAGTCCAAATTGCGGCGGAGAACCTTGAGGATCTCGCCCCACTCGTCGGGCTCGTTGTCGGCGTCGAAGGCGGGCACGGCGCCGGCCGCTTCGTACTCCACACCCTTGTGGATGAGCAGCGTGGCGTCGCCACCGTCGTCAACGATCAGATCAGGACCCGATCCGTCCGGCCAGGTGAGCGACTGCTCGGTGCACCACCAGTACTCCTCCAGCGTCTCACCCTTCCAGGCAAAGACGGGCGTGCCGCTCGGCGCGTCAACGGTGCCGTTGCGTCCGACGACGATCGCCGCTGCGGCGTGGTCCTGGGTCGAGAAGATGTTACACGAAACCCAACGCACGTCGGCGCCGAGGTCCACGAGCGTCTCGATCAGGACGCCGGTCTGGATCGTCATGTGCAACGAACCCATGATCTTCAGGCCCGCAAGCGGCTGGGACGGCCCGTACTCGACACGCGCGGCTATCAGACCGGGCATTTCCTGCTCGGCCAGGCGGAGCTCTTTGCGGCCCCATTCGGCCAGGGAAAGATCGGCAACCCGGAACTTCAGGCCGCCCACTTCAGTCACGCTCATCATCTCGTTGAGAACTGCGGATTCCATGTCGTCTACCGTGTTTGGTGTGTGGATGTATTCGATTCAGTGTCGGCCGTTTCGACCGATCAGAAGAGGCGGGTCAGTCCCGCCCTCGAGGTCGGTGTCGTCGTACGACTCCGGTTTGCAAAAAGAGCCCGGGCCCATCGGCCTCGGGATCGGGTGGGAGCGGAATCATCGGCCCGCTCTCAAAGCCCGCGGACTCCAGCCACGAGGTCATCCTCACCTCCGGAAAGCCCGCCCATTGGTGTCCCATCGTTCGTTGATACTCGTCCCGTCCATGCTCGCGCATGTCGACCAGGACGAGTCGCCCACCGGGCTTCAGGATCCGCGCGGCTTCACGCAGGGCCGGAAGCGGCTCGGGCAGGTAGTGCAGCACCAGAGAAAGGAGCGCGACATCGAACGAACCGGTCTTCATCGGCAGCTCGGTCAGCTCTCCTTTCTGAAAGGTGACGTTCTCATGTCCTGCGGCCCGCCGTGTGGCAGCCTCCAGCATCTCGTCCGAGCGGTCGATCCCGACTACCTCGCGAACAAAGGGGGCCAGAGACACCGAAAGCAGGCCGGTGCCCGACCCCAGATCTGCCACCCGCGATTCCGGGCCAAGCAGTCCGAAGAGTGGCAGAACCTCGGCGCGCGCCCCGAACAGGCCGGAGCGCAGCTGGTCCCAGTTTCCGGCTGATTCAGAAAAGAAAGAACGGCTGCGATCGATTCGGCCCGCCAGAACGCTGCGCGCCCGTTCCCGATCCGCCGTCGCTCTGTCCGTCCCCTCAATCCCTTCGCGAACAACGGCCCAGAGGGCCTCCGCCTGAGGATCCAGATCCGACGCCATACAGTAGGGTCGCCGGGTGCCATCGTTGCGCGAAACCGCCCAGCCGTCGTCGGCCAGGACCTTCAGGTGGCGCGATGCCGTGGGTTGGGTCAGCTGGAGTATCTGGCACAGCTCAGTGACCGTGAACTCGCCTGACTCCAGCAGGAGTAGCAGGCGAACACGGGTTTCATCGCCGAGAGTGGCGAGCCGGTCGAGGACTGTTGTATTCATATATGCGAATACAAAGATGGAGTAACCGCGCCGGAGGTCAAGGGGACCGTCGGCAGGGGTGTCCGAGTGGGCCGCTAGTTCTTGGCAAAACTCCGAACCAGGGCGATCCCGGGTGGATCACCAATGATGCCCGATCCGTAGATGCGGATATGGAAGATGCCCGGACCTCGGGTAAAGACATTCGTGTGTCCGGAAACCACCAGGGTACCGGCCTCGTCCCTGACCTCTCCATACCCTCCGAGCGCTTCCACCATCTGGCTTTCGCTCGTCAGGCGGATACGGAATTCGTCGATGTCCCAATAGGGCAGCGGGTCTCCGCGTTCGACGCCGAAGGGCACGACGCTGGTATCGCCCTCCGACATGGGTGAGGTCGCCATGGGAAAGGCGACGTAAGGACCGGATCGAATAGCCCCCCCTTCCTGAAAGACATCCCAGTCTCCATTTCCCAGCGGCGTCAGACGCAGGCGGGCGCCGCCTTCATCGAGCCGCAGGACCAGCCGAGATCCCGGGCTGGAGATCTGAAAGCGGTCGGATTCGCCGACGTCCCATCCCTCTACAATCGAGTCACCAGGGGTGAGGGTGGACACGCTGCTCCACTCGAGTCCCGGACTGACCTCAACGATCCTGATTTCCACGCCGGCTCCGGCGACCCCTTCAACACGAATGGAGTCGGAGTCCCGGGTTAGGCGGGACCCGCCGTACATCAAGCGTTGGTCGACCACCGCGATCGGCCACTCCGTCGGGCTTCGCACAACCCGGACGCTGTCTCCGCTGCCCGAACGTCGCAGGTAGATTCGAAAACCTTCTCCGGGAACTGAGAAATCATCCACGTCGGCGTAAGAGTCGATCAGTTCGATCTGTGACTCTGCGGAGGGGAGCAGATCGCCGCCCAGAGCCTCTGGTAGCGTTGAGTATGGCCAGAGAGAGAACCGATTGATGGTAAACGGGATCTCGCGCGGCTCGAGCCCGACGCGAATCCTCCGAAACCTCCCCGCCTCTTCGATTCGAAGTATCCGATCACCGTTCGGCAGACCGGACATGTGGGTCTCAATCTCATTATCCGGCTCGGGCTGGTCTCCGACCCAGACCCGGACGTTGGCCTCGGACCCGGTCACTGGCCTAAGCCGGAGAAGGACGGCTCCGTCGGTGGGTGGGACATCAATGAACGCGGAGGCCTTCGACCCGTCGAGAATCAGCAACTTCTCCGATTCGACTTCCGGCGGGCTGGGAAGGTCCGCGACCACTCTGGGACGGACGGGGAAGGGCGCGCCGTTGGCCGGGGCCGCGGTCACTCTGAGTCGGTATTCTCGCCCCGCCTCGAGTGCCAGATGAGGCAACAGATTGAATGTCCGTCTGAGTAACAGGAAGGTGGTGTCCTGGAGGATCGCTCGGCCTGTGAGCAGTTCGACCTTGAGCCCACCCGGTGCGGAGCTTTCGACGTCCAGAACAAAGCGAGCTTCGATTGGCTGATCGGTCGAGAATTTCCAGTCGTGCGACGCACCCGGCTCGATCGCTACGGCCGGCCCCACCGGATCATCCGAGAGTGGCACCGAGGGCGCCGGCTCCAGATCGGGCTCGGTGGGCCTGTCGCCGCAGGCAAGCGGCGACGCCGCGATCAGGAGAAACGCCACTCGTCGAAAGAGCATCAGCCACCCAGCGTCACGGGTTCCGGGCGGTCAAGTCCCATCGAGGGGTGCCATGTGAGCTGGATGCCAAACAGCGTGTTATTGAACACGTCTTTGCGTTCGAGTGGCGTACCAAAAACTGGCCTCCAATTGTAGAAATCCAGTGTGAATCGATCATCCTCGAACCGGACCACTTTGATCGGCTGGTGGTAGAAGGCAAGGTAGGGACCTAGAACCAGCCCACCGCCCAAGGCCGCGTCTACTCCGAAGGCGACCCGCAACCCGGTTGATGTTTGGGTCTCGATTCGGACCTCCGTCAGGTCATTTACCGTCCCTTCAATCGTCGTCGATCCGTTGAGGACGCCGAACTCGCTCCACCCTCGCCAGCGGCGGGTGGGGTACTCGAAGTGAAGTCCACCGCTTGCAAGCTGTGTGGAGGCACGCACATCGAGGCAGTTCTCGGCCTCGCAGTCGCCGGAGTAGCGGTCTGCCGCAGCGTAAATCCCGATAAACCGGGAAAAATGAACCGCTCCGGTAAGACCGGCTCCACGGTGTGATGGAAAGGGGTCTGCCAAGGTTCGTCCGGCGCTTGTGCCGAACCCCCTTAATCCAAAGGAGACGAGCGGTTGGGCATGCACACTGACAGGCTCGGACACCTGTGCGATCAAAACCACCAGGAATGCGATTAGCCACTCACGTGTGCGGAAACCCGTCACGAGTCATCTCCCGATGATCGGGGTTCGTGGAACAATTGTCGCGGCTAACCTACCACTCCGCGAGTCCTATGGAAACCGCCGTCTCAGCACCCTCCGGGGCTCCGCCGATACTCTCCCCGTGACGCCACCTCAATTGACTCGCCCCGCCAAACCACATTGATTTCCACAACGGTCTCCATCAACCCAGGACCCTCTGATCGTGCATCCAGAACATCCTCTTGCGGGCCCCGGATCGGGTGAGCCGCACGACGACATCATCTACCCCGCCACCATCCCCTTTTTGGTGGTTCATGCCGCCTGTTTTGCGGCGATCTGGACCGGGGTTTCAGCCCAGGCTCTCTGGGTGGCGTTTGCGCTTTACGTCATCCGCATGTGGGGTGTCACGGCGGGCTACCACCGCTATTTCTCGCACCGCACCTACAAGACGTCACGGGCCTTCCAGTTCGTGCTGGCCTTTCTTGCCGAAACGACGGCTCAGCGTGGCGCGGTCTGGTGGGCGGCAATTCACCGTCATCACCACCTGCACTCGGACACGCCTGAGGACATCCATTCTCCGGAACACATGGGATTCTTCGGGTCCCACATCGGCTGGGTTTTCCGTCCCAAGCGCTACACGGCGAACTATTCCACGGTAAAGGACCTGACCAGGTACCCCGAGTTGGTCTGGCTCAACAAGCACTTCCTGGTTCCTCCGACGATTCTTGCAGTGGGCATCTTCATGTGGGGCGGTTGGGGAATGCTGATCGTGGGCTTCTTCTGGAGCACGGTCGCCCTGTATCACGGCACCTTCCTGATCAATTCGCTCGCCCACGTGATGGGATCACAGCGATACGTCACGGGGGATGATTCCAGGAACAACTTCCTGCTTTCGATCGTGACGCTGGGTGAGGGATGGCACAACAATCACCATCACTACCAGAGTGCCACGGCCCAGGGGTGGAGGTGGTACGAGTTCGATCCGACCTACTACGTCCTGAAGATGCTGTCATGGACGGGGCTGGTCTGGGATCTGCGAAAACCGCCGCCAGAGGTGGTTGCCAACCAGCGCGAACTCGGCACCAAAGTGCTTGAGAATGTGGCACTTCAGCTGGCCGCCACGGTCCCGGTCACCCGGCTCGCCAACGAGCTTATGGCCCGGTGGCAGGCGACCCCGACCATGGAAGAGCTGCAGCAGATGGCTCGGCAGAAGCGTGACGAGGCCGAAGCCCGGATCGAGGCCTACCTGGAACAGATCCAGCTGCCCGAGTTCCCGAGCGCCGAGGAACTTGCCAACCGGGCGCGAGAGATGTTTGCCGAAAACCCGTCCCTGGACGAAGTGGTGGAGCGCGCCCGTCAGATCGCACTGGAAGCGATCTCCGCTCACCTGCTGCCGATGCCCGAGGGCGCCCACTAAGGCACTCGGCCACGCAGCAACGCCGGGTCGCCCAGGGGGCGGTGGCGCCCCATGCGACACGACACGTACCGGCCGGCGTATGAGATTCGACGGCTTGAGGACCCCACAACCCGCTTGCACCGTCCCGTGCATGCCGGCATTGTAGCGGGTCCTTAACAACGTGGATCGGTGACAGATCGGCCCTTGGGCTGGTTTGCGCCACTTGAGGGAACCACTGCATGGAACTGCTGCAGACCATCGTCGACTGGCTCGACACCAACATCATCCAGATCGGAATCCCGGTGGGGGAAGAAAACATCCCCTTCATGGTGATCCTCCTGATCGGCACCGGAATTCTGCTGACGATCCGGACGGGTTTCGTCCAGATCCGGCATTTCGGTCACGGTGTCGCGGTTGCGACCGGCCGCTACGACGACGACGACGAGCCCGGTGACGTAACCCACTTCCAGGCTCTGACCACGGCCCTGTCGGCTACGGTCGGAATCGGAAATATCGCGGGTGTGGCGATCGCGATTCACTACGGCGGACCCGGGGCCCTCTTCTGGATGTGGGTCACCGCGGCCGTGGGCATGGCCACGAAGTATTCCGAGGTCACACTCGCCCAGAGGTACCGCGAGGTGGTTCCCAGCGACGACCCGAACCGCAAGCAGGGTACGGTTTCGGGCGGGCCCATGTACTACATCGAGAAGGGGCTCGGCCCGAAGTGGAAGCCGATGGCAGCCTTCTTTGCGATGATGCTGGGCTTCACCGCGTTCCTGACCGGTAACGCCGTCCAGGCCAACACGGTGGCGGACACGGTCAGCACCCAGTTCGGCATTCCGGTCTGGGCAACGGGGCTCTTCACCTCGATCGTGGTTGGTATCGTCATTGTTGGTGGCATCTCACGGATCGGGAAGGTGACCTCGATTCTGGCTCCGCTCATGGCCGGTGTTTACGTGCTCGGCGCTGGCGTGATCATCATGATGAACGCCGAGGCCATCATTCCGGCCTTCATGTCGATCTTCGCCGAAGCCTTCAACCCGTCCGCCGGGATTGCCGGTACGGGTGCGGGAATCTTCGTGGTCACCCTCATGTGGGGTGTGCGTCGCGGACTCTTCTCCAACGAGGCGGGGCAGGGCTCAGCACCGATCGCACACGCGGCGGCCAAGACGGACGAGCCGGTTTCCGAAGGTGTGGTGGCTCTGCTTGAGCCGTTCATCGACACCATCGTGATCTGCACCATGACCGCGCTCGTCATCATCATGACGGGTGTGGCCGATGCTCGGGTCGCGACCGAGATCCAGCTCATCGGCGGCGATCTGTCCTACATCCAGCTCAGAGAGTCGGGCGCCTTCATGGGCGCCGATACGCCGGCCGAACTGCCGATCTCCAACGGCATGCAGGACATGGGCACAGTCGGCACGGCAATGCTTGCCTGGCACGAGGTGGCGGTCGAGCACCTCTACGTCGACGCGGCCCAGACGCAGCCGTTTACCGGCGTCATTGATCCGGGGAACGGTGTTGCAACCGCGACCAACGGAACGACTTACCAGTCGTTGTTTGGTGATGCAGTCGAGAGCGGGGCCCCGCTGACCATGCTGGGATTCCAGCAGGGCCTGCCGGGCAAGACGGGGGAGTACATCGTCCTGATCTCCGTGCTGCTCTTCGGAATTTCGACGGCGATCTCGTGGAGCTACTACGGTGACCGCTGTGCGAACTACCTGTTTGGAACCAAGGCGATCCTGCCCTTCAAGCTGGTCTTCGTGCTGATGCACTTCCTGGGCGCGAACCTTTCGCTTGCGGTGGTATGGGCGCTCGGTGATGTGGCCCTGGCCATCGTGATCGTTCCCAACCTGATCGCACTCCTGCTGCTGTCCGGGCAGGTCAGGGAGATGACGACGTCGTACTTCGAGCGTCGTCCGTGGGAGACACAGCCCAAGAAGGCGCCCAAGCACTAGAAGTCTGTTGAAGAAGTGGGGTGCGGCCGCGCGAAGGGGTCTTCGGTGTGTTCAGGGCAGGAACGACGACGAGGCGTAGCGAAAGCTACGGGGAGGAGGAGAGACGCAGCATGGACCACCGAACCCCCCTTCGCCCTTTGGACCACCGCTCACGCGGCGGTGCCCACGGGCGGCATGGGGCCATCTTCATCGTTGGACC
>JBDNHE010000200.1:0-4755 GCA_041688945.1 Gemmatimonadota bacterium
AAAGCGCTGTCCGACTCGCCGCTGATGCTCCTTCTGGGGGGCGACCCGATCGCCGCCAACCTGGCCCGAGTCGAGGGCGTCTCGTCGGGATCCTCCTTCCTGGGAATCAAGCCCCAGTATCTCGAGATCCCGTTCACTGTCCTGCAGTATGGCAGCGTCTACTTCCTTGCTATCGCCCTGATCAAGAAACAGCGTAGGTGGCTGGGACTCTGGGCCGGTGCCGTCTTCATTTTTTCGCTCGACTCCTTCTCGGCGCTTTCGAAGGGCTTCGTCCTGATACCGATCCTCTCGGTCTGGCTGGCGTGGGCGTTGATCCACGAGAATGGACGGCTGCTAACCGCTCGGATGCTACCCTTCCTCGCCGCGGCGGCCTTTGGAGTGGCGGTGTTCGCGGCCTGGGCGTTGGGACAGGTCGAAGTATCGATTCTCTTCCCGCTGGAACGAATTCTCTTGGGGAATCTGATCCCCCAGTATTACGTCGTCGCCTGGTTCAATGGGGAGAATGCACTGATGGGCACGACGATTCCGGAATGGATGAGCTTTGGACTTCACAAGCAGTTTCTGCTGGATATCTTCGCGTGGCGTGGCCTGATGGGTGGTAGCGAAGAGCTATTCTATACGGCACCCAGTTCCTTTGTGGCCGAGGGCTATGCTAACTTCCTCGACTGGGGAGTTGTGGCTTGGTCATTTGTGGCTTTTCAGGGAGTCGCCTGGATCGACAGAATTGTCGTTTCGGTCCGTGGCGATCTGACCTACTGTGCACTGCTGGTCTTCTCCTGTATCCACCTGTCGCGCCTGTCTCGATCGGGGCTTGTGAGCTTCCTCATCGATTATCATTTCTGGGGTGTTCTGATCTTCGCATTGGTCGGTGCCCGGCTCGTCTTCGTCCCGCGTCGACCCTCACCGATGGTCTCGGGTCGGTTGTCTGCCTTGGACAGTGATTGAATGAATTACCGAATTTGCATGCGTTGCGTGATGGACACGTCCGATCCCGACATTGAGTTCGATAGCGCCGGGCGGTGCAATCACTGCATCGCGGCGGAGGCAGAGATCGCTCGCGACTGGAAGCGCGGCCCTGAGGGAGTGACGGAGCTCAGGGCCGTGGCGGACCAGATTCGCCGAGAGGGTGAAGGACGGGACTATGACTGCATCCTTGGCCTCAGTGGGGGAATCGACAGCTCCTATCTAATGCACGTTGCGGTTCGTGAACTCGGTTTGAGGCCTCTCGCCGTCCATGTCGATGCCGGTTGGAACTCAGAGATCGCGGTTCGGAATATTGAGCTGTTGGTTCGGAAGCTGGGCGTAGATCTTCACACCTGCGTGGTAAACTGGCAGGAAGTGCGGGACCTCCAAGTGGCGTTTCTCAAGGCCGGCGTCGCGAATCAGGACACCCCCCAGGATCACGTTTTCTTTTCGGAGTTGTACAGGCTGTCGACCCGCCACGGAATCCGTTGGGTGCTGACGGGCAACAACCTGGCGACCGAGTCGATCCTGCCATCGAGTTGGGGCTATGACGCGACCGACGGGCGACATGTCCGCGCGATTCACCAGCGGTTCGGTTCGGGAAAGCTGAACGCTTATCCCACCATGAGCCTGTTGCGGTACTACATCTGGTGGCCGTTCATCAATCGGATGAAGCGAGTGTCGCCCCTCAACTTCATGGAGTACGACAAGGGGGAGGCGGTCGAACTCCTGAAGTCCGAGTATGGCTGGAAGGACTACGGAGGGAAGCATCGCGAGTCACGCTTCACGAGCTTTTTCCAATCGGTCTATTTGCCGCAGAAGTTCGGTTACGACAAGCGCCGGGCACATTGGGCCAGTTCCATCATGTCCGGAAACGCGACTAGGGAAGAGGCCCTCGAGGCATTGGTCCAGCCGCCCGTTTCGGAGACGGATGCGCGGTCAGAGAAGCGTTTTGTCGCCAAGAAACTTGGTCTTTCGGAAGAAGAAATTGACACGCTGATCAACCAGCCGAATCGGCACTACTCGGACTATCCGAACAACGCGGGCAGGGTCGCTCTCCTGCGGCGGGTACGTGCTCTCGTTACGGGGCGCCGGTGATGATCGGGATTCTCGACTACGGGGTCGGCAATGTCGCGTCGATTCAGAACATGTTTAGGTATCTGGATCTTGAGGCGGGGCCCTTCTCAGAAGCCGGAGATGTCGGGCAGTACGACCGATTCGTCCTGCCCGGCGTCGGAGCGTTCGACGGTGGTATCGCGGCCCTGCGAGCATCGGGCCTGATGCCGGATGTACTGGAACGGGTTGAGGGCGGTGCTCCTCTTCTCGGCATCTGCATGGGCATGCAGATGCTGGCGGATGGAAGTGAGGAGGGCGAAGAGCCGGGGCTCGGCCTGATCAGGGGGACGGTTCGTCGATTCAGGTTTCCTGAAGGGGAGCGGATGAGGATTCCTCACATGGGATGGAACCAAGTCATGCCCGTCGAGGGCGCGACCGTGCTTCCTCCTGATGAGGAATCCCCCCGATTCTACTTCGCCCACTCCTTTCATTTCGTCCCTGAGGATAAGGCCGATATCGCCGGAATCTGTAGTTACGGAAAGCCGTTTGTGGCTGCGGTGGAACGCGGGAACGTCTTTGGCGTTCAGTTTCACCCGGAAAAGAGTCATCGTTTCGGGATGAGTGTCCTTCGCCGATTCGGAGCATTCTAGGTGTTCCGACCTCGGGTGATTCCGAGCCTGTTAATTCAGGACGGTGGACTGGTAAAGACCCGACAATTCAAGACGGCGCGATATGTTGGGGATCCGATCAACGCTGTGAAGATCTTCAACGAGAAAGAGGTCGATGAGCTTGTTATTCTCGATATCTCTGCTGCGCGTGCCCGGACCTCTCCCGCCTTTGACCGAATCGCGGAGATCGCGAGTGAAGCCTTTATGCCGATCGGGTATGGTGGTGGCGTTACGAGTGCCAGGGACTGCCAGCGCCTGGTCCGGCTCGGTGTAGAGAAGGTGATTATCAACACTGCCTGGGCTGAGCGCCCATCCCTATTGAAGGAGGCGGCGGACGCTATCGGGGGCCAGAGCGTGGTCGCATCCATTGACGTTCGAAAGGGGCTGTTCGGCCCCAGGGTGGTTGTCCGGGGAGGGCGGAAGAACACTCGTCTGGGTGTACTTGAGGCAGCCCGAATCGCAGTAGAGAATGGTGCGGGTGAGATTCTCCTCACCTCGGTTGATCGGGAGGGCACGCGGTCCGGATTCGATGAAGAGTTGATCTCTCAGGTCGCTGGAGCGGTGGACGTACCTCTGATCGCGCAGGGTGGGGCGAATGACCTTTCAGACCTTCACCGGGCAGTCGAAGCCGGAGCAAGTGCGGTTGCGGCGGGAGCGATGTTCGTCTTCCAGGGCAAGCTGGATGCCGTTCTGATCACCTATCCCACGCCGGAGGAGGTGGCCGCGGTCGGCCGTGTGGCGGGGGGCAGATCGGCATGAGTGCGCGGTACTTACATGCTTACGGGAGAGGGCCTATCCCGTCCAACGCAATTGAGGGACAGTGAAAATGCAAGTAGAGGAATCAACCCCAGGCGAAACCAACAGGGAAGAGGAAGTTTCCATTTCGATCTTCACCGTCCTCGGCGCCGGAGTTCGCTGGTGGAAATTGACGTCCATTCCGTTGGCCTTCGCCTTCATCGCCGGGATGACCACGCTCCTGCAAGATCGAAGCTGGAGTTCCGTGGCCACCTTTCAGCCGCAGGGCTCTGGGTCGGCGCCGAACTCCTCGGGTCTCGCCTCGCTTGCGGGTCAGTTTGGAGTTTCGGTTCCGGTCGATGAGCCTACGAGGTCTCCTCAGTTCTATGAGGAACTCCTAGGATCTCGGCGTCTCCTGCTGCGAGTCGTCCGAGACAGTTCCCTCACGGCCGGCCTCGATCTCGGTCCGTCCCTCACCGATGTTTTTGAGATTGAGCTGGACTCACCAATACAGCGCGAAGAACTGACTCTCAGAGCGCTTCGGGGTCGGCTGACCACTTCGATTCAACGGAATACGGGAACGGTTCGGATGGCGATCGCGACGCCGGACCCGACCCTCTCCCAGCGGATCGCGACCCTGATGCTTGAACGGGTCGCCGAGTTCAATCTTCAGATCCGCCAGTCGAGCGCGGCGGAAGAGGCGCGATTTATCCGGGAGCGCCTTGTCGTGGTGGATTCAGCAGTCGACAGTGCCGAGACGCGACTGCAACGGTGGCTGGAAAACAATCGTCAATTCGAGAGTTCTCCATCGCTTACCTTCGAACACCAGCGACTTCAGGAAGAACTGAGTCAAGCTCGAGCGGTCCGGACTCAATTGGTCCAGGGCCTTGAGCAGGCCAACATCGGCAGGGTTCGAGATACACCCGTCATCACCGTCGTGGACCCTCCGATGCTGGCGGTCTTTCCAGATGGCCGGGGGGTCACCCGCAGAGTCGCGTTCGCCGGCATGGCTGGATTCATCCTGGCAATGGGTTTGGGCCTAGGGCTTGAGGGGTGGCGGAGAGCCGAAGCCTCTGATGATCGAGCGTATCATCGGTTTCGCGAACAGATCCGCCGAGGGAGGGGCCGGGACCCTGCGTAGAACTCACGCAGGTCTTCCAAAGTCCGACGCCACCCATCTACCAAAACGCACGAGTGATTACCACCTCGGTGCAGCTCACTCGGAGTCGGTCCTATCCGACTGGCAAGGGGCCGAACTTTCGGTGGGGTGGATCGAATGCTTCCCGGCCAAGATCTTGGGCAACAGGGATCAGCCACGTTTGTGGTTATCCCG
>JBDNHE010000201.1:0-14591 GCA_041688945.1 Gemmatimonadota bacterium
GACAGTTGGATAGAATCTTCAACGTTGGTCCCATCCTGATTGGTGACCGGAGACCAGGTGCGGATGATGATGTCGATCCGGCGCACATCCGCGGCCGTGGCCGTGGTGATGCCGTTATTGTCGTAGTAGACGAACTCGACGCCCTTCTTGGTGGTGTTGTAGCCGGCAGTGTAGTCGCGGAGCGGACCGATCATCGGCTCGAACGACCCCCCGGGTGTGCTGCGACCCAGATAGAGCCGGCTGTTCCACACCTGAGTGCGGTACTGGTACCGGGTAAAAGTGCGAACCGGCGCGCCCACAAGGACGGAATCGGCAAGGAACATGGCGCTCTGGCCGCTGAAGGAGAGTAGCTGGGCTTTGTCGGTCCCGGAACACGTGCCTGTGGTGTCGATGGCGGTAACCCTGGCCATCAGCCAATTGTCGTCATTCGCCGATCTGCCATCATTGTCGGCGAAGACATAGACAGAGTCCTGCGCAGCGAACCACCCGGTCAGCTTCTTTACCAGAATGGTGGGGGTGGCGATGGCCGTGTTCACCTGACAAGCCACACCGAAGTCGCGCATGACCCGAAGGCTGATACTGTCGCGCTTTACCGAAAGCAGGTCACCGTCACGAGCCGAAACCTCGCGCAACTCGCCCCCCAGAACCTCAAGTCCGGCCCGCATGGACTGCTGGCTGACGACCTGGACGTTCTGGACCAGGTAGGTGCGCTGGTTGGTGATCAGGATGTTGTAACTGGCCGCCAGGATGAGGGCGCCAAGGACCGAGACGACCAGAAGCTCGATAAGCGTGAAACCGGCGTCTTTCCTACCCTGAATCTTGCGCTGGCTCATCGCATGATCCTGTAGTCGAAGGTGTCCGCCACCGTCGGGCGGATGAGCGGCGGACCGGACACAGAGGTCTTGAGCCCCGGGCCGGTTGTGATGATACGTACCAGTTTGGAGCGGCTCGCCATGGTGACCGTCCAGGAGACCGCGAACTGGCCGATCGAATCCGAACTCGCCACAACCGAGTCGTAGTCGACGGACCGCAAACGCTCTACAACCGACTGAAGGGCGGCCGACCTCTCGGTCGTGATGTCGCCGTATGTGGTGGCACGGACGACATACATGGTGGTCCCCGCCAGGCCAAGAACGCCGACGGTCAGAATGATCATCGCCACAACGACTTCGACGATCGTGAATCCGCCGCGGTGGGAAGTGCTCATATTCTCTCTGCCAGCTGTCGGGTTCATGAGCCGATCTGCTCCACCATGCCGCCCATCGGAAGCATGAATATGTATCGGGTGACGCCCGCGCTGCGAAATCCTGCCAGACTCATCGAGCTGTAGCTGGTGCAGCTGGCATCGGCATAGCCCCGGGAGTTGAAACAGTTCGTCATAACGGTAGAGGTTGCCACGATGTCGGTGCCGTACTCAGTCATCATGTTGACCAGTTCAAGCGTAGTGTCGTTCCGTTCAATCCAGATGGAGTCTCCAGCTGTATCGAGCATGAACTTCACGTAGGTCCCGCTCTCAATCGCCATCGCCCGAGCGCGTGCATTCATGGCCTGAAAGGCTCGCTGGGACTGGCGCTGAATCAGGCGGTCGCGCACGGCGCTGAAGGAGCTCACCGAAATTGAGGTGAGAACCCCTCCCACCATGAGAACTACCAAGAGTTCAAGAATGGTGAAACCGGAGTTGGATCTCTTCATTAGGACCGCACGATGCGGGGAAAAACCACTGGACGCCCTACATCAGTACCAGGATCGTGCCAAGCGGAATTCCTCAGTATTACGCGGGTTTTCCGGGAAGGAAAGGAGATTGGCAGTCAAATGTTTCCCAGGAGTGGCAATTTTTTCCGGGCTTTTCACCGCCGCTCTGTCTCAACGGACAGGCCAGCCGGCGGGCCCGATCCGTCGTGGGTCGAGCAGTGGGGTCCCGGCGAGCGCCGATTCCGCAGCGCAGGACGAGGCTCGCAGGGTGGCGCCGGCCTGAATTCGCAGCCCCTCAAAGGTGATTGCGAGGCCCTCGAAGTGGGCGCCAGCCTCAATTTCCACCCCGGCGGTCGAGATCAGGACACCAGAAAGGACCGCGCCCGACTTGATCAGAATCCCGTTTGCACCGATCAGCACGGTGCCCACGCCATCGAGGTGCACAGGGCCGGCCCGACCACCGATCAGGCTCAACCCCAGGGAGTCGGGCGCGACGGAATGCCATGGTCCGGCGAGTTTGGGCAGAAGTCCGATCGCCGCCGCTATCGGCAGGCCCGAGACCGTCGGCGGACGTCCGGGCTCAGCACTCCAGTCCCGCCAGAGCCCCCCGAGGGGAAAGAGACAACTCCCGGACGACACACCAATCCGGGCGGCGGTTGAGGCATCCGGGATCTGGCCGACCACGACACCGGCGCCGGCCTCCTCTACGACCGACCGGGGAGTGGGCACAAGGGCCAGGCTGGCCCACCCTGGCTCACCGATCCCGCCCCCCACCTCAATTCGGCGGAGCACGGGCCGCCCACCGGCGTGAGAAAGTGAGTCCGGACCGGACGCCCGAATCGAGTCCGACCGGGCCGCGACCTCGGCCCTGGCCTGGTAGTTGGCCGTAACCCGTTCGACCTCGGCTTGGGTGATCCGGACCTCAAGCTCCCCCAGAACCCACAGGGCATGCGCCAGCAGGGTGACGGCGATCAAGAGGAGAAGGGCCAGCGGCAATGCCACTCCGCCCTCGCGCCGGTCACCCCGGAGGCCGCATGGCTCATTACCGGTGCCGCAGGGATCGCTCATCAGCCTGATGGCTCACTCCGGGGACCGAAATTCACGGCCACGAGCCCTCTCATCCTCCGGGCCAGCGGCGGACCACAGGCGGTCCGTCGCCGAACCAGGCTTGAAACTCAATGACGCCATTCTCAAGACGCTGGAGGCGGCTCCCCGAGGTAAGGACGGCGGGAGTGAGGGGCTGGGCGGGAAGACCGAGGCGACCGTAACGAACCGCATCGTCCACTCGCAGCCGTCCGCTCTCGAAATAGCGGACCACGCCCCAGGCGATCGAAACGTCCGCGCCGTCTCCATCGCCCGATGCCCCTTCTGTCTGACCGGTCCATCGATACCCGGCCCCGGCGCAGCCGCCTGCCTCTCGATCCTTAAGAGCCAGGACGCGTTCTTCCCCGAAAGGCGAGATCCACCAGACTGAATCTCGTGCCGGGTCAGGTGCCCGGACGCCGGTCTCGACCCATCCGTCGCCACACCAGGCGGCGCTTCCACGGAAGGCACGAAGGCTCAGGCCGTCAGACGCGGGCGCATCGGACCGAGCTCCCCCGGTGTGGACGGAACGGCTCACGCGGTCCCGCGCGATTCGGAGCACTTCGATCTGCTCAAGACGCAGGGCCTGCCGTCTGAAGGTCTGCTCGACTCGGCCCAGGATGACCCCAACCCCCGTGAGAATGATCAGTGTGAGGGTCAGAGCGATGATCATCTCGAGCAACGAGGTGCCCAGGCGGTTCACGAGCCCTTCGTGACGGCGAGCTGGATGGACGGCGAGCGGGTGGAGTCCGAGCCAAGCCGGACCATAACAATCAGGCCGGTGCCAACGCTGGTCCAGTCGACCCGGCCCCATGGCTCAAGGCTTTGACCCGGGTAAGCGGCACCCCCTTCCGCCTCCAGCGAATCCGCCACTTCGGTGGCTCGAAACAGGGCCAGCTCCAGGATCCAGGCCTGCTGGATGCGTCGATTTGCCGTCACGACCAGCGAAAGGGCGGCGGCCCCGCCGGTCGAGAGAATGACCAGGGCGACCACGACTTCGATCAGGGAGAAGCCCCGCGTCACTGACGCCTGGCCCGGCCCAAGCTTGAAATGACGAGTCGGGTTTCAGCATTGCCCCGACGAAACTTCAGCGTGCGGCTGGCGATCCGCCCCACCCCGAGAGCATCCCACTCCAGGTTGACCGAATCCGGACGGCCGGGGTCGATGGTGACATGGAGTTCTTTCCCGATCCAGCGAGCGCGTAGCGAGTCGCCCGCCCAGACCTCGACCACCGAGTCCGGCAGGATCCGAAGCCGCGCACCGCCGTGGAGTCGCGCGTGGATCCGCGTCTGGTGGATGAACCCCATTACGGTGTCGCGGGCGGCCCGGGCCGCCAGACGATCGAGAGCCCGCGTGCCAAAGGGGGCGGCAAGCCCGAGTGCGACGGCCGCGATCATAACCGTGAAGGTCAATTCAATCAGGGTGAAGCCGGATTTCGTCATGACCTACGATCGGGTCGCAGGCGGGGCGATCGCAGGGCGGAAAAGGCCGCCCGATCAGCTCAGGCCGTAGTCCTGCAGCTTGTAGCGGAGCGCACGCGTGCTGAGTTCTAGCAGCTCGGCCGCCCGCGTCTTGTTCCCGCCGGTCCGGTCCAGTGCCACCTGAATCAGGTGCCGTTCCAGCTCGGCGGTTCTGACCTTGACCGACAGCGAGGCATCGCCGTCCTCCAGACCCAGCGACGGTCCCGGCACCCGAACGTTCTCGGGCAGATCGTCTACCCCGATCGACGGTCCCTCGGCCAGCGCGAGCGCACGCTCCAACACGTTCTCGAGTTCCCTGACGTTGCCGGGCCAGTCATAGTCGAGGAGCAGCTCCATGGCCTCGGGCGTGATGCCATTGACCTGGATTCCCAACCGTGCTTCATGACGCTCAAGCAGATGTCGGGCCAGCTCGGGCACCTCTTCGCGCCGGGCAGCCAGAGCGGGGAGGTGGATGGGGATGACCGCGATTCGGTAGTAGAGGTCCTCGCGGAAATCCCCTGCGGCGACGGCCTCCTCCATGTCCCGATTTGTAGCCGAGACGACTCGGACATCCACTTTGCGGCTCTCGTTGGAGCCGACGGGGCGTACCTCACCTTCCTGCAGAACACGGAGCAGTTTTACCTGGAGCGCAGCCGGGAGTTCGGCGACTTCATCAAGAAAGAGCGTCCCGCCTTCGGCCGCCTCGAACAGACCGGTTCGTTCGCGGTCTGCCCCGGTGAACGCACCCTTCAGGTGTCCAAAGAACTCACTCTCAAGAAGGTTCTCGGGAATGGCGCCACAATTGACGGGAATGAAAGGCCCATCCGCCCGCGGGCTCTCTCGGTGGACCAGGCGCGCGACCAGCTCTTTTCCTGTACCACTCGCGCCGGTCAGAAGCACCGGTGAAGTATGCCGGGCGACCTTTCGAGCGACTTCCAGCGCCCGGACCATTCCCGGTGAGCGGGCCACGAGTTCCCCGAAGCGCCGATCGGCCCTGACCTCGTCGCGGAGTCGCCCTACTTCCCTGCGCAGCTGCTCCCGTTCCTCGGCCTTGCGGATGGAAAGGAGGACCTCATCGGCCGAGAACGGTTTGGAGACATAGTCGTACGCCCCCTTCTTCATCGCCTCGATCGCCAGCTCCATGGACCCGTAAGCGGTCATCATCATGACCAGGGCCGATCCGCCGGACTCGCGATAGCGATCCAGAAAGGTGAGCCCGTCCATTTCCGGCATCCGCACATCGCACAGGATCATCTCCGGCCGCTCCGCCGCGGCAGTCTCCAGTCCCTGCGCGCCATTCGTGGCCAGCAACACGGTGTGACCCGCGTCTTCCAGAATCATGCTGACCGATCGACGCAGGCCGTTGTCGTCATCAACAACGAGGATTCTCATTCTGGTGAGCCCGAAACGGCCATGGGAATGCGTAGCGTGAAGATGGCGCCGCCGGTGGCGGCATTCTCGACCGAGATCCGGCCGCCCATACCATCGACCAGACGGTCACAGATCGCCAGCCCAAGCCCGGTGCCCTTTCCCGGATCCTTAGTAGTAAAGAAAGGATCGAAAACGCGATCCAGGATCTCCTCCGGCAGGCCCGGGCCGTTGTCCTGGATCGTGATCACCACAACCTGATCGGCGGAAAACACCAGATCTGGCCCGGTCTCGTTGTGATCCGTCGCAACTCTTCGACGATGTCGATAGTCCAGGGCCGGCGGGTCGTCCTCTCGGCGCGTGGGCAGCCTCCTGACCTCGCCGGATTCGGTCGTGATCCGGACCTCCACCGACCGGTCTGGCTGGCCATCCATGGCGTCCAGGCCGTTCAGCAGAAGGTTGACCAGGACCTGCTCAAACTGCTGTGTCTCCACTCTCACAAGATGTCCCGTCGCCTGATCCGGCCAGATCACGCGAATCCCATCCAGTCGGCCCTGACTCTCGAGAAGCCCCCGGACTCGATGCACTACCTGCACCGGATCCACCTCAACGGCACCCTGTTCACGGCCGCGTGCGTACTCCAGCAGCGTGCGAATGATACGGTCGATGCGGGAGGCTTCCTCTCGGATCGCGAGGAGGAGTTCAGAGTCGCGCCCGTCACGCTCCGCCTGAATGCGAGCAAGATCAGCAAAGCCCACCAAGGCGCCCAGCGGGTTGCCGACCTCGTGGGCGATGCCAGCCGCAAGGGTACCGACCGAAGCCAGGCGGGCCGTACGCAGAACTTCGTTACGCGCCTGAACAAGTTCGGCGTTGGTATCCTCGAGGGAGGCGACGTTCTCGGCAAGAAGCGCCTGGTCGCTGAGGAGTTCGTCTGCGAGGGAGTTGATCGAGCTCCGCAGCGCTTCAAGCTCGCGGCTGTCCGCTGCGGCCAGCCGAAATCCAATATCGCCTGCAGCGATCCTGCCGGTGCCTTCGACCAGTTGATCAATCGGGCGCGCGAGGCGGGTGTCCAGCATTGCACGGCCAAAGAGTCCCACGATCCCGAGATCTGCGAGCAGCAGAACCAAGATCAGGAGGAAGCCATCAAGCGGCCCATCAAGAAGGGGCAGGAGAGCCGTCAGCGAGAGGGCAGCAACCGCAATCGCCCCGGCCAACAGGATCCCGAACCCCAGGACGATCTCCCGCCGGAGAGAGGGCCGCGTCCCCTTCATTTCAATACGGTCAGCCGCAGGTCACGACGCCGGCTTGAGTCGCCGGTGAAACCGCCGCGGCTTCGCCGTAGAACATGCCGCAGATGTCTGGCGTCCCCGGATGGGTCGCCGTGGCGGACCACCCCGTCCCTGTAACTGTGATCGCGCTGAGCGTTACGCCTTCGGAATCGGCGAAGCCAAGAGCGGACACGCTCGTCGTGTACTGGTGATTCTCAGCGAAGTAGGATTCCTGCAGGTTGGCAACATGCCTCAGATCGGACTGAACCGAGGCCGTGTATGCCTTCTCACGGGTCGAACTGAACCTCGGAATCGCGATGGCGGCAAGAATCCCAATGATCACGACCACAATCAGAAGTTCGATCAGGGTGAAGCCTTCTTTTTTGGAGCGCATGGGTAGTGTCCTGGTTGAGTGCGGCGTCCAGACCGGTGAGCTAAACCACCGGGTACACCGGGTACAGAAAGGGGGTGCGACCCAAAACATACCGAGCCACACCCCCATACTGCTCGTGTCAGGTCAGACCTGACAAGGCGGGGTTATCCGCAGGCAACCGCACCGGCAACCGTAGCCGGGGAAACCGCAGCCGCGTCACCGTAGAACATGGCGCACGTGTCAGTGGTTCCCGGATGCGTCGTCGAAGCCGACCAGCCCACACCGGTAACGGTGATGGTGGAAAGCGTCACACCCTCGGACGGCGAGTAGCCGACGTCGGCCGAAGAAGTGGTGTAGACGTAGGCGTCCGAGTAGTAGATCTCCTGCTGCGAAGCCAGGTTCTTAAGGTCGGACTTCATGGCCGCAACGTAGGCCTTCTCACGGGTCTGCGAGAACTTCGGAATGGCGATAGCCGCCAAGATTCCGATGATCACGACCACGATGAGGAGCTCAATAAGGGTGAAACCCTTTTTGTTGCTCTGCATTTGGAATACTCCAGAGTGGGTGAAGAGGGGTCGTACAACTGCTGCTGTGACTCATAGTGGCAGGTTGCGGGCCACAGTCAGTCTGTATCCTCTAACACGTTGTGATTTATACACTTACTACATGATGGCGACCAATGCCTGACGCGTCATGTATGCCGAACTTCTCTTGTGTCTTGCACGATACCGGAGAATTGCGGCACCTACCGCCCCCCCAGCACCACGGCCAGAATACTGTCAATCTGGCGGACCTGGTCGGGCCCCGGGGCCAGTCGGCGCGCCGTGTCCGCCGCGGCTATCGCCCCCTGAGGTTCGCCTGCTCGCCCTCGTAATTCCGTGAGCCAATACCACTGCTGCCAGGCACCCCATTCCGCGATCTCGATCAACCCCTCACGAGCTCGGGCGGCCTCCGCCCAGCGGCCCTGTGCCGCCAAAGCCCCGGAAAGCAGGTGACGCGAAGGCAGGTCCTCGGGGTCGGCTTCAATGGTCCGGCCAGCCCAGAGCGCCACATCATCCCAACGTTCCTCACGGCTTGCTACCACTGTCAGGAGCTGCGGCGCGGCGGACCGCCCCGGTCGCTCCTCCCAAGCGCGTGTGAGAAATGGAATCGCGACCTCGGGTCGACCGTTGGAAATCAAGAGTCGAGCTGACTCGGTGAGAAAAACGTACTCGCCTCCCAGCCGCCCAAGCGCCGTACGGTACTCGAAGAGTGCCTCATCCATGCGGCCGTCCTGGACGGCCAGATTTCCCCGGACCCAGGCGGACCGACCGGACTGCGGCACCGATCCCAGCATGTACTCAAAGATGGTGGCGTGATCCTTCCACGCAGGCTGGTACGTAACCGAGCGGGCGGTCCACGCCACGCCAAGCACGAGTAGAGCAACCAGTCCGGACCGGGCGAATCGCGCTGGAACGACGGCGACGAGGCCGGCCATTGCAAACGCGGCCCCCACGGACGGGAGGTACAGAATTCGTTCGGCCACCAGGACACCGGCCACGAAGACCAGGTTCGAAACGGGCGACACACAGATCACGAACCACATGATGCCGGCGGGGATCGCCAGGTCCTTGGGGTCGCGCCGAGTCCGGAACCAGAGGGCGGCTCCGGCCAGGAAAGCCAGAACGGCCCCCAGGGCCAGTAGCCCCGACGCCGTGAATTGAGTCACGACCCTGACGACCGAGGGCGAGTAGTCGGGTGACAGATGGAAGGGCCAGGCCAGGAGCCGCAACTGATGGGCCCATATCTCCGCGCCTGTGAAAATGCGGGGGACTTCGGTGAGCAGTCCCGCGCCCAGCCCGGGCATGGGGGAGGCGACACCTCCAAGAATGATCGATCGTCCCCAGAGCACTGCGATCGCGACAAGGAGCATCGCCCCGTACAGAGCGCCGCGCTCGCGCAGGTACCGCGGTAGATCACCCGGAACCAGCCGTCGGCGTCCGGCGTCCATGAGGAAGACCAGGCCGGGAAGAACGACCGCACTCTCTTTGGTGAGAAAGGCCAGCAGATAGAGGAAGCCCACGTCGCGTGCGACCCGCATCTGTGACTCTGATGCGTCTCCGGGAGACGATCGACTGCATCGTTCAAGAGCGAGCAGGACGAAAAGGGCCGCGAGAAGCTCGGCGATTCCCACGCTGTTCGCGACTGCCTCGACATGGACGGGATGCAGCGCAAAGAAGAATCCGGCCAGGGCCCCGACCTTCAGCCCGAAGAAACGGGCCCCCAGAACCACGACAACCGCGGTCACCCCGGCATGCAGGAGGATGCTGGCCAGATGGAAGGTCCAGGCGACTCCGCCGGCCAGACTCCAGAGAAGTGTGAGCACGACGGAGGTGACGGGACGCCAGAGGCCAAAGTCGGCCCCCGTTTCGCCGGGCCAGTACGGACGGGTCAGGAGCTCGCTGATCCCGCCCAGAGAGTGCGTCGTGTTGTCCCGGACGATGATCGACAGATCGTCGAAGGCGAAGCCGTTGGCCAAAGAGGGCAGAAAGACGACCGCCGCCAGAACCGCCATGGCGATCGCCCACTGCTTCACACCCCAGTTTGAGAGTGGCTCGGGGAGGATGGAGTTGGCCTCGGTCATCCGGCATCTCCAGCATCGCGCTGCCGAATCACGGCCTCGAGTTCGTGGAGACGCGACTCGCTGCGAATGTCATCCGGATCGCGTTGAGCCGAGACGCGCCGCGCGTTCAGGGCCGCATCCAGCAATCCGGCTCCGATGTAGGCCTCTGACATCAGGCCCCAGGTTTCGGCGTCCCCGCCAGTCGCTGCTATTCCCGCTGTGGTCACTCGATGGGCCTCTCGATAGTTGCCACTCAACAGGTGGAGTTCAGCGAGGAGGTTGTAGCCCGCGCGTCGATGGGGCCAGTGCTCCACCAGCGATTCAAGCCAGGGTCGTGCCTCGTCCAGCCGACGATCTTCCTTGAGCGCCGCCCCGATTTCGCTCACGAGATCAAAGTGCCACGGCATGACCTCGGCCGCGTGCTGCAGCACCTGCATTCCCAGATCGTGCTCGCCGGCACGTCGCAGGCCCGCGGCCAGGGTACGTTGAGCACGCCAGGACTCGGGCGCGTCCTCGCCCAGGCTGGCCATGGCCGTGAAGGTCGAAAACCAGACGGGCGTCCGCAGCGCCGAGCTCACGCCGAAGAGGACGACGACGAGGCCGATGGCGAGCGCGGAACGGCGCGCCGCCCACCCCGCTGATGCCCCATGCGCGATCAGGCCGGCGAGCGCGAGCGCGATCCCGACCGAGGGAAGCAAGAGCGTGCGCTCCGCCAGGATCACACCCGTGGGGATGATCAGATTCGAAACCGGGAGCCGGACAAGCATCACCCAGAAGATCCCGAGCCCGGTCCAGCGAAGCGCGCCACCGCGGCGCCATGCGAGTTGTCCGATCCAGAACAGCCCGATCGCCACAATGACCCCCAACCACCCGCCGGGGGCCGGGAAGGAGGTGATCAGCAGATGACCGGGATCGTAGTCCGCTGCCAGTTTGAACGGCGCCAGGAGAAGCATCCACGCCATCGGGGCCACGGAGAGAGCGGTCCAGATTCGGCCAAGGGAATCGGTGCCCATGAAGGGTGGCGCCAGGTTCTCTCCGATTACGCTCCCCAGCACCCAGGCACGCAGGACGAGCCAAGTGACGCCGACGGCGGCCATGACCAGGTGCAACGGAAGGTCGGTGCGGATGGCGTCCATGAACCCACGATCGTCGCGCGCCATCCTGACAAGGAGGAGCACTGCAGGGAGAGTGACCGCGATCTCCTTGCTCCCCAGTGCCAGCCCGAATCCGACGGCTACACCCACGATCTGGAGGGCGCGCCGGCCCGAGCTGGCCGCGTCAGCCAGAGCGATCAGCAAGGCCGAGAGGGCGAACGTCGCCGCAAGCAGCTCCCCCTGCCCCACCACATTGCCAACCGCCTCTACATGAACCGGGTGTGACGCGAAAAGGAGGCCACCTCCAAGTGCCGCCCAGAGCCCGCCGGAGCCCGGGCCCGAGCCCATCAGGCTCAGGATCAGGAGTGCGACCAGGACCGAGACGAGCGCATTCAGTCCGATATTGACGGCGTGGAATCCTGCGGGCGACCCGTCAAAGAGCCGCCACTCGGCAGCGTAGGCGATGAGCGCGACCGGTCTCCAGAGGACGCCATAGTCGCGTTCGATCTGCCAGTAGGGACCGGCAACTGCGGCCTGCCAATCTCCGCCGGTAACGACCGGATTGTCACGGATGATCGGCTCGTCGTCATAGGCGAATCCATTGCCCAGTCCGACCCCATGAAACGCCAACGCCGCCAGGCCGCACAAGATGAGGACGCGCGTCTTCGTCAGGGTCCCCCTCGGGATCACACCTGCTTCCCGCCATCGGAAATGGAGCGGCGCGCGACCCACGCCGGTACGGCGGGCTCATGCCACCTGGGAGCACTGGCACTGAGGGCGTTGAACTTCACGATGCACCAGAAGGCTTCGAATCCGTCCTTCCAGCCAATCTTCTTTCCCTCTTCGTACGAACGCCCGTTGTAGCTGATGGGGAGTTCGAAGATGCGTGCCCCGGCCTGGGCCAGGCGCGCGGTGACTTCCGGCTCAAACCCAAAACGCGCCGACGAAAGCGGCAGCGTGTGAAGCAACTCGCGCCGGATCATTTTGTAGCAGGTTTCCATGTCCGTCAGGTTCAGATCGGTGAGCATGTTGCTGAGCAGCGTCAGGAACCGATTGCCGATCGAATGCCAGAAGAAGAGGACGCGATGCGGCCCGCCCAGAAAGCGAGAGCCGTAGACGGCGTCGGCCTTGTTTTCCAGAATGGGCTGGAGCAGCAGTGGGATTTCGTAGGGATCGTACTCCAGGTCCGCATCCTGTACCACGACCACGTCTCCGGTCGCGGCTTTGAATCCGGTCATGAGCGCGGCTCCCTTCCCCTGATTCTTTTCGTGGAAGATCAGGCAGTCGATCAACCCTTGGGCTTCGAGCTTCGTCAGAAGATCCCGGGTGCCATCCGTCGATCCGTCGTCGACCATGATGATCTGGAACTTCAGAGGCACCTCACGCACGCGGCGCAGAATCCGCTCCGCCGTCTTGATCTCGTTATAGGCGGGGATCACCACCGAGACGGTTACATCGTCCCAGGGGAGGTCTTCGTGTACGTCCAGGCGGGGAAAGCGTCGTTGAGACATGGGGGTCACCAGTTCAGACTTCGATGCCGTACCGGTTCAACTTCCGGTACAGGGTGGATGGATCGATTCCGAGGACTTCAGCGGCTCGGGTCTTGTTGCCTCCCTCGGACGAGAGCACCCAGTGAATGTAGGCACGCTCGATCACTTCCATGGAAGGGTTGGACGGAAGGCCCTCGCTGACCATCTGCGCGGGGGCAGGCTCAATCACCCGCTTTGGAAGGTGCTGCGGTCCGATCTCGGCGCCCTTGGCCACAACGGCGGCCCGCTCCAGAGCGTTTTCGAGTTCTCGAACGTTACCCGGCCAGTCGTGCGCCTGCAGCAGTTCGAGAGCCTCATCCGTGACGATGGGCTCTCCCCACGGCGTTTCCATGCTGCGGGTGAAAAACTCGACAAGCAGGGGCACGTCGTCGCGGCGATCCCGGAGTGGCGGCAGGTGGAGGGCGATCACATTCAGCCGGTAGTACAGGTCACTCCGGAAGTGACCCCGCCGAATCGCGTCTTCGAGATCCCGATTGGTGGCCGCAATGATGCGGACGTCCACCGAGACAGTCTTGGTGGAGCCGACTGGAATCACCTCTCGCTCCTGCAGAGCTCTGAGGAGTTTCACCTGCGTGGCCGGCGTCGTCTCGCCGATCTCGTCCAGGAAGAGCGTGCCGCCATCGGCTGCGACCAGCAATCCGTCCTTGTCCTTGATCGCCCCGGTAAACGAACCCTTCACATGCCCGAACAACTCGCTTTCAAGCAGACTCTCGGGCAGGGCTCCGCAGTTGATGGAGTAGAAGCCGGCTTCGTTCCGTTCGGAGAGGCGATGGATATAGCGAGCGATCACTTCCTTGCCCGATCCGCTCTCACCGCTGATCAGAACCGTCGAGTCGGTTGGAGCCACCGTCTCGGCCATGTCCAATATCTCCATGAAGGAGCGGGCCTTTCCGACGGGACGATCCGTAGACTTGCGGTCACGCCGGGTGATCTCGCGCTTCAGCGCCCGGTTCTCTACCCGAAGCAGGCGCGCCTCGGCAGCCCGCCGCAGGATCGCCAGCAACTCGTGGTTGGCGAACGGTTTCTGCAGGTAGTAGTAGGCTCCCTCATTCACCGCGCGCACCGCCGACTGCAGCGACGCCTGCGCGGTCATCAGGATCACCGCGATCTCGGGATCGAGCTCGCGAGCCGCAGCCAGTACCTCAAGACCCGTCGCTCCCGGCATTCTGATGTCGGTCAGAATGATGTCCGGCTTAACCTCTCCCATTATTTCGATGGCCTCGCGACCGGACTGAGCGGCGACAACCGCATAGCCTTCGCCCTTCAGCAGGATCTGGAGGGTCTCGAGAATGCCTGATTCGTCGTCCACCATCAGGACCTTGGCGACTTCACTCATGCGACATCATCCCTTCCGTCTCTCGGCAGATACAGCGTAAATCGGGCCCCGCCCTCCGGTCGATTTTCGGCCAAAACTGCCCCCTCATGCCCCTCGACCGCGCGGTGGACCACCGCCAGTCCCAGGCCGTTCCCCCCTCGCCGGGTGGTGTAGAACGGATTGAAAATCCGGTCGATCGCATCGGGATCCAGTCCGGGTCCCGAATCGGTGACCATCAGTCGAATCGGGGCGGGAATGTGCAGCGCTTCCGGTGGCACCCGATCGGCCGGGCCCAGCGACAGCGTGACCTGTCCATCCTCCCCGGAGAACTGGAGCGCGTTGAGGACAAGATTGTAGATGGCACGGTGCAGCAGGTCCTCATCGCCGGCGATCGCGCAGACAACGTCGGTGCCTTCCATGGCGATTGCGGCTCCCTTGGGAGCGTCGGGATGGACGCGGGCGAGGCGGACCGCATTCCTGGCGATCTCCGCCAGGTCGACCCTGGCGACCCGGCCTACCCGCAGGGCAGAAAACTCCAGGAACTCCGACAACAGACGGCTCAGACGGTCGGACTCGCTGAGCACCAGTCGTTGAAGCAGGGCCTCGTCTGCGTCTTCGAGCTCTCCGCGAGCCATCTGCTCGACGGACGACCGGATTGAGGCCAGCGGGTTCTTTATTTCATGCGCCAGGGAAGCGCTCAGTTCTGCTACTGCCTCCAGGCGCTGGTTCCGGCGATCGAGGCTGTCGATGCGTTCAAGGTCGGTGATGTTCTGGAAAATGGCCGTC
>JBDNHE010000202.1:0-2768 GCA_041688945.1 Gemmatimonadota bacterium
CCCCCACTCCATCGGATGAACCGCTGAACCCAGGCGATATATGAGGTCTCCGTGCGCGGACTGAGGCCTCTGGTCCTGAATTCGTCCCGCATGCGTTGGTCCAGTTGTTCGAAGGACGGGTCGTTCACGAAACACTCCGAGGTGAGGGCTGGCATCGGAGTAAACATGACGCATCCAAACGGGCGAATCGATGGACGTTCGGGCCTGGTCAGTCGCTTTGATTGGCACTGGCCTTCGGATCCTGGCATGTCACGTGCGCGAGCGGCTCTCGAAGTGTGACACCAACAACAACCGCCCCCGCCCCTACGCCCAGTCGGGCGCGGTTCCCTCAACAGCGGCGGCGTGGATCGCGAGGTAGCTGGCGAGTCTGGACTCGACGACCTCACCTCGTTCGACGGCGGCACGGACGCCGCAACCAGGCTCATGCGTGTGCGAACACCCGCGAAAGCGGCAATCCTGGGCGGGTCCCATCAGGTCCGGGAATGACTCGGTCAGCCAGTCGGGATCGACGCCCCAGACCCCGACGTCCCCAAACCCGGGGGTGTCAGCAACCCATCCGCCACCTGTAACGGGCAACAGCCTGGCGTTGACCGTGGTGTGCCGACCGCGCACAACTTTCTTGGACAGCTCACCCGTGCGCAGCTTCAGGCTTGGGTCCAGGGAGTTGAGCAGTGAAGACTTTCCAACACCTGAAGGGCCGATCAGGGCGGATATCCCTTCCTGCAACCATCCGCGAAGCTCTTCCATTCCTTCGCCTGATTTGGCGGAAACGGAGAGCGTGGGATAGCCAAGGCGAGGATAGAGTGATGTGATGGGAGCGGCCTGCTCACGGGCACCCTCAAGGTCCAGCTTGTTCACCACAATGCGCGGGACAATGTCGTTGGACTCGGCAATCACCAGGAGCCGGTCGACGATGTCCATCCGGGGGTCGGGCTCCTTGCCGGCGATAACGACAAGCATCACGTCGACATTGGCGGCCATGACCTTGGCGCGGTGGAGATTCATGCCGCGGCGCACGATCTCTCGTTCGCGAGTCGCGACGGACTCGATCGCCCAAGAGGCTTCGCTGCCCTCGACCTGCAAATCACTGACCTGCACCTGATCGCCGATTACGACTCGGTCGCCGGTGCGCGCTTCCTGCTTGAGGCGACCCCGCAGTGAGGCTTCGACCTGGCGCCCGTCGGTGAGCATGACCTTGTAGCGTCCGCCACCGGTTTCGAGGACCATGCCTGAGAGGTGAGCGGTCACCGACGCTCCAGCACTGGGCACACCACGGGTGCAACTTCGCTGGCGCACCTGTCCATCCCTGAAGGAGGCGCGCTTGTCGCGGCTCCTGCCGGATCACGGCTTCGATCGCGGCTGTCGATCGCGAAAATCGGGTCGGGTGCCCCGTCGACTCCACAGCCCTCACCTGCGGGCACGCAAAAGCCCCCCGTCCGGCCAGCGAACGAGGGGCCCTGATACGGTTGGATCGTACGCGCGTGGCGTACGGCTCCTATCACGCGGCGAACGACTCCAGCGCGGCGCCCTTGATGCCTTCGCGAAGACGACGGAGCGCACGGTCACGCAGCTGCCGGATACGCTCGCGGGTCACGCCGAGCATATTGCCGATCTCTTCCAGCGTGTGCTCCCGCTCTCCTTCGAGACCGAAGTAGAGACGCAACACCTTGGCGTCGCGGGCCTCAAGGGTCGACAGTGCCTCGGTCACGGCCTCGGTCAGTAGACGATTCTCAACTTCGAGCTCGGGCTCGGCGGCCTCTTCGGTAATGAAGCGCTCCACCAGCTGCGAATCCTCGGAGTCACCAATCGGTGCATCCAGACGAATCTCGGCTGCATTGAGCGTCTGAAGCGACTCGACCAGCTCGGGCGTCAGATCGGTGGCCTTGGCCAGCTCTTCAGAGGTAGGCTCGCGGTTGAGCTCCTGCTTGAGGCGCTCCTTCTCACGAAAGATCCGGGCAAGATCGCTGGCGCGGTTGAGCGGCACGCGAACTGAACGGCCGTGATTGGCCAGAGCCGCCAGGATCGCCTGGCGAATCCACCAGACGGCGTACGAAATGAACTTCACGCCCTGCTCGGGATCAAACTTCCGGGCAGCGGTCACGAGTCCAACGTTGCCTTCCTGGATCAGGTCGGTGAGCGAGACGCCGCGGTTCTGGTACTTCTTGGCCACGCTGATAACAAAGCGCAGGTTCGCCCGGGCCAACTCCTGCACGGCCTCCTCGTCTCCGAGCTGCGCGCGCGCGCCGAGCTCCTTCTCTTTGTCGGGCGTGATCAGTTCGTGTCGGGAAACGTCCCGCAGGTACTGATCAAGAGCAGTCTGTTCCTCGATTGACGCATCAAAGCCGGTGAGCGGGTTCTTTCTGCTCCGCGGCTTGCGGGTGGACTTCGCCTTCGCCGCCTTGGTGCCCTTTGCCGCCTTGGTACTCTTTTTCGTCTTGGTGCCCTTTACCACCTTGGCACTCGTCGACGTTTTCTTGGCCTTCGACGCCTTGGTCGACTTGGCTGCCATCTATATTCTCCTCAACCGGGAGGACCGGCGCTCGACCTGGCGTCAGAAATCCGCCGGCCGATCATGTAGTAAGATCCAGAGCCCTTGAATCTTTGGGCGATTAGGATTGTTGTCAATCCCTTTATTTTTTGACCCATTCTGGCGACGCGAGTTCCGCTGACCTCGGCATTCGTCTGATTTAGACGCCGGATGGGTCTTTCGCGTTGGTCACCTTCGACCTGGCCCGCCGTCAGTAACCCTCGCAGGCAGATCCGTTCCC
>JBDNHE010000203.1:0-38931 GCA_041688945.1 Gemmatimonadota bacterium
CTTAGGAGGCAGCCGCTCTATCCACCTGAGCTACGAGGACAAGGTCTGCCGTTTTCTGGAGCGAACATGAGTGATCACCCCGGGCCAAACTCGCGTCTAGCGGTTCTCTGCTTCCCAACCACCGGCGCCGTTGATCAGACCGTCGTTGAAGCCCTGGCCAGCCATGGGCGCCATGCTTTCAACCACCGAGACGCTCAGGGTCAGAACCAGTCCAGCGATGATAAACATGAGTGCGAACAACTCACCGGGACGCTTTTCAAGAAGGCTCATGATCTCATGATCTGTTGTGAAACGACGAGGTCCGGACGCTCAATCGCCGAGGTCCGGAGACTCCCTCAAGCCTGCAAGATAACCAACGCAGTAGCCTCGCAAAGTGGCTTCGAAGCGAGACATCTCGTTCGTGGTCCGGAGGCCGGCCTCACCCCGCTCGCGGATTGCCCGGGTCAGGGCCTTCAGCGCCACGTAGACCCGCTCTACATGGGGATCCTTGAGCTTCATCTCCCCGCCCTTCCGAACGTGGCTGTCCAGCCCCATACCGGTGACGATCACGCCGTCTCCATCATCACCGGACGAGCGGTCCATTACCGCTTCGAAATCCTCGGGTTTGGTGGGAGGCGTCTGACGCACGACAGGCTGGTCCGGCGAGAAGAAGGCGTCGTCGGGCACGCGGATCCCGGATCGGACCACGGCGTCGTCCGGCGAAAAGAAGGCGTCGGCCGGAATGGCACCCTCTTCCGAGTCGTCCGCAGCATCGGCCATCAGACGTCCGGATCCCACCGTTCGACGACGGGCCGAACCCGGCGGGAATGCGGGAGGTGGAAGTCGACCCGAATCGGGGTTGGCTCCGTTGTCAGGCATCTGGCAGCTCCAGCGAACTTCGTTCAAATGTGGCAGGCTTCCCTGCAGCCGAGCAGGAATGGTCGGAACGGCCGAGCCACGGGACTTCTCCAATATGGGGGTGCCCGCCCCCGTGGCGAAACAGATGATTCCGCCGGGCCTTTTCGACCCGGGTGGCTACTCCCCTTCCGGCTGGAAGGCGAACCGGCCCAGCAAGGGCACAAAGGTCACGTCATCGAGGGTCTCCTCGGTCACCGCAAAGCCCGTTTTCTGGACCAGCGTCAGCTTCTGCCGCTCGCGCGTGCCGATCGGGATCAGCATCCGCCCGCCATCGGCCAGCTGATCAAGCAGGGCCTGGGGTGTCGAGGGGGCTGCGGCTGAGACCACGATCACATCGAATGGAGCGTACTTTCTCCAACCGATCGTTCCATCGCCCACCTGAAGGGCCACGTTGCGAACCTTCATCTGGTCCAGGACGGCCCGAGCCCGGACCGACAGCTCCCGTACCCGCTCCACCGAATAGACCCGCTCGACTCGCTCGGACAGAAGGGCCGTCAGAAACCCGCTCCCGGTCCCCATTTCCAGCACCACATCGGTGGGCTGGGGATCGAGAATCGACAGGTACTTCGCCTGAAGGGACGGCTGAGACGCGGTCTGGCCGTAGCCGATCGGGATCGGTGCATCGTCGTAGGCCCTGTTCCAGACACCTTCGGGCAGAAAGTTGTGCCGGTGGATCAGATCAAAGAGCTGCAGGATCTCCAGGTCGTGAACGCCTGCGGCCCGGATCTGTTCGATCAGGGCGCGGCGCATTCCGACAAAGCGGTTGTCCTCGGGGATCTCAATCGACATCAGAGCTTGAGCCCCCAGTCACGAATCTCTTCCATCAGGCCGTAGTTGGTGAGATCCAGATGCAGCGGCGTCACCGAAAGGTAGCCCTCTTCGATCGCCCGGAAGTCAGAGTGGGCGGAGCCGGTCCAAGTAGTCGTGCCGCCGCCGATCCAGAAGTATTCCTTCCCCGAGGGATCCAGAGCGCGGGTGAGGGATTCGCTGTAGCGTCGGCGCCCAAGCGACGTCACTCGGACCCCTTTCACCTGATCGGGCGCGATGGGGGGGAGGTTGACGCTCAGCAGCGTGTCGGCCGGAAAACGCGACAGGTCGCCCAGGTTGCTCAGGAAGCCTCCAATGACCCCTTCCCATCCCTCGATTTCGTCCGAATCGCGGCCTGCGTAGGAAAAGGCCACCGCTGGAATCCCGAGGACCGTGGCCTCGGTGGCGGCGGCAACCGTGCCCGAATAGAGCACATCCTCACCCATGTTGGGGCCGTGATTGATCCCGGAAAGTACCAGGTCCGGCTTGTGCTCAAGCAACTCGCCAACCGCCAGGATCACGCAGTCGGTCGGGGTGCCATCCACCATCATTGCACCATCGCGAGAGCGACGCGCACGCAGAGGGTGATGCAGGGTGAGCGAATTGCTCGTGGCACTCTGCTCACGGTCGGGGGCCACAATCGACACCTCACCAACGGTGTGTGCGGCAGCCGCAAGCACGTTCAGTCCGGTGGCCAGATAGCCGTCGTCATTGGTACAGAGGATGCGCATAGGGTCAGGCGTCGGTCTGACGCCCCGGTCGGTTGAGCAGGGCGCGAAGCCCAAGGAGTTCCTGTTTCATTCCAGCCAGCACTTCGGGCTCCAGAACCTCCTGGCGGCCCTCAATCAGATCGCCGTCCCGTCGCATTTCGAGCAGACGCTGACGGGCTCCCTCGATGGTATACTTCTCGTCATACAGCAGATGTTTGACCAGAAGAACCAGCTCAATGTCCTTTCGCCGATAGGCGCGGTTGCCCGAACGGTTCTTGGTCGGGCTCAGGACCGGGAACTGGGTCTCCCAGTAGCGCAGGACGTGCGGCTTGAGGCCCGTCAGATCACAGACCTCGCCGATCGCGTAGTAGGCCTTACGAACCAGAGGCTCTTCCCCGCCTCCACTCTGATCCCCACTCAGATCGAGCTGACCCTGCGGGTAGACCTCGTCCGGCGACTGATCGTCCGTCATTCCATCTCCTCCGACTTCGGTTCCCGAGTCATGAGCCGCTGCAGCGCCTCGGCGGGAGCGCGGCCGTGCTCCAACATCGCGTGAACTTCCTCGACGATGGGCATCTCTACGCCGTGTCGAATCGAAAGTTCACGCACCGCCTGGACGGTTCGGACGCCTTCCGCCACGGTCCGTCCCCCCAGAATGGCCTCCAAGGTTTCTCCCTGACCCAGACGGAAGCCGACGGTGCGATTGCGGCTCAGATCACCGGTGCAGGTGAGCACCAGGTCGCCCATTCCGGCGAGCCCTGAAAACGTATCTTTGCGCCCCCCCATGGCGACACCCAACCGCGCCATCTCGGCCAGGCCCCGCGTGATCAGAGCCGCTCGGGTGTTGTGTCCGTAACCAAGGCCCGCGGCGACTCCCGCGGCGATCGCCATCACGTTCTTCAGGGCTCCGCCCAACTCGACGCCCACGACGTCTGACTGGGTATAGACCCGAAAGTATCCATTCTGAAAAAGCTCCTGGACCGTCTCGGCAACCCGGGGTTCATGCGCCGCAGCGACCACCAGGGTCGGCTGTTCGTGGGCGACCTCGGCGGCAAAGCTCGGACCGGAGAGCACAGCGAAACGATTGCGGATGTCGCCAAGGACTTCTTCGAGGACCTGATCCATTCGGAGCAGCGTCAAAACCTCGATTCCCTTGGTCGCGCTGATGAGGACGGCGTCGGCGGGGAGAGCGCCGATCCCTTCGACCCAGACGCTTCGCGCGAACTGAGAAGGAACCACAGACACCGCTGCCTGCACGCCGTCCAGCGCCGCGGCCAGGTCAGAGGTCGCCGTAATGGATTCGGGCAGCGTCGCGCCCGGAAGAAAGTCGGGGTTCTCGTGCCGATTGTTGACGGCATCTACCACCTCGGCCTCCCGCGCCCAGAGCCGGACTTCCAGGCCGTTGGTGCCCAGAACCCGGGCCAGCGCCGTACCCCAGCTTCCCGCTCCGACCACCGCGACCGGCCGGTTCACGCGTCCACCCCGCTATCCGTTTTTACCGATGTGGCGGCCGAGGATGCCTCGGGTCGGGCCCGCTTGCCCGAATGCACGAACCGATTCTCCTGGCCTCGGACCAGCCGGCCGATGTTGGCCCGGTGGGCCCAGATCACGAAGCCCGAGAGCGCGCCTGAAAAGTAGAACAGGCCGTTGCCCCCCTCGTGAGGGGTAAGTACGATCCCGACGGGCAGGACGACGGCGGCCAGAATCGATCCGAGGGACACATACCGTGTGACCCACACGGTGCCGAAGAAGACGATAAAGCCGATTCCCACGGCCGTCGGGGCTAGCGCGGTAAACACGCCCGCGCTGGTGGCCACACCCTTTCCGCCCCGAAATCCCGCGAACACCGAGAACACATGTCCAACGATGGCCGCCGCGCCAAAGGCCAGCGTCCACCCGAAGGCCCCACTCACGCCGGCCCAGGTGGCAAAGGCAAAGGCGGGGAGAAAGCCCTTGAAGATGTCAAAGGCCAGAACCGGAACGGCTGCCTTTGCCCCAAGGACCCTGAAGGTGTTGGTCGCCCCGAGATTTCCGCTGCCCTCTTCGCGAAGATCAACGTTGAACACTCCTCTCCCCACCCACAGACTGGTGGGCACGGCCCCCATCAGGTAGGCCAGAATCAGGAAGAGGAAGGGGATCACCGGGTCGAGGAGTTCTTGAGTCGAATGCGCACGTCGGTTCCCATAAAGCCCCAGGCCGCACGAAAGCCGTTCTGAAGGTACCGAAGGTAGTTATCGGGAACAGCCTTGGGAAAGTTCGCAAAGAGAATGAACTCAGGCGGCGTTACCCCGACCTGCGATCCGTACTTGATGTTTACCTCCCGCCCGGAAAAGTGCGGCGGCGGCTGGCGCTGGGTCAGCTTTTCGAGCACCTCGTTGACCTTGGCGGTCGTGATGCGTTGGTGGCGGTTGTCATTGACCTCCAGAAGAAGGTCGAGGGCCTTGTGCATGCGCTGGCCCGTCACCGTGCTGCTGAACAGGAATGGAATCCAGTTCAGGAAGGGCGCCTTGGCCCGAGCCGTTTTTTCGAAATTGGGAGCGGTGTGCGTGTCCTTTTCGACCAGGTCCCACTTGTTGATGATCAGCACGACACCGGCGCCCGCCTCCCAGGCCTGCTCAATCACCCTCAGGTCCTGGTGATGGATCTCTCCTTCGGTCCCGTCGATCAGAACCAGACAGACATCTGCATCCAGCACGACCCGCTCCGTGCGGAGCGCCGAGTAGTATTCGATGCTGTCCTTCACCTTGGCCTGTCGCCGCAAACCCGCCGTGTCCACAAAGATCAGCTCCCGCCCGTGATACTGCATCGCGGAGTCGATCGGATCTCGGGTAGTCCCGGCGATTTCGGAAACAACTGACCGCTCCTCACCGAACAGGCGGTTTACGAAGCTCGACTTGCCCACGTTGGGGCGCCCGATCACGGCGACACGCAGTCGGTTGGGGTCGTCGTCGTCTTTGGGGCGGGGCGGCAGGGCGTCGACGATCCGGTCCAGCAGATCGCCGGAACCTTTTCCCGAGAGCGAGCTGACCGGAACCGGATCACCCAACCCCAGTCCCCAGAACTCGTGATGACCCACGTCGTTGGGCAGGTTGTCCTGCTTGTTGACGGCGATCACGACCGGCTTTTCGACCTTGCGCAGAATGTCGGCGATCTTCTCGTCGATCGGGTGCAGACCCGCACGGCCATCCACCAGAAAGACCAAGACGTCTGCCTCCTGAATGGCGGTCATGGCCTGCGCCCGGATCTGCTTGTCCATCGGCTCGTCCGGGGCGTCCACGATTCCGCCGGTGTCGACCAGAAAGAACTGCCGACCCGCCCAGTCAGCCCGGGCGAAGTTGCGGTCCCGGGTTATACCGGGGCGGTCGTCTACGATGGCCAGACGCTTGCCGATGACGCGATTGAAGAAGGTGGACTTGCCCACGTTGGGGCGGCCCACCACCGCTACGATTGGAATGCTCACGCAGCGGCATCCCGGGCCAATTCGTGCAAAATGGTTTGAATCTCGAAGCCGTCGGCAATCGTCGCCGGAGCCAGCTGCGAGTGGAATTCTCTAAATGGCATCGAGTCGATGAAGAGCCGATCGCCGTTAAGGGCTTCGGCCGGCACCAGGACGATGTCACCGGCTCGATTGTCGGGGGCCAGATGCGCCAGAATATCCTGCCCGGCAAGCAGGCCCGCCGTAGTCACGATCTCGCCATAGAACTCGTTGACTACGTGCTCAACCTGCACCTCGGCACCGGTCGCCTCTGCGATCGCGCCGGCGTATTCCTTCATGAAGGGCGCCATTGATGCCGCCGTGACGATCCGGATGCGGCGTCCGTCAAAGCGGGGCAACGTCGGAATGGATTCCTCCAGGTCGGTCAGGAACTGCCGGAGGGCCCCTACCCCGTTCTCCTGAAGTGCGCCCTCGTCGTACCACTCCTGACTCGGAATCTCACGACCCGCGATCAGGAACATCTCATCGCCCACGTAGGCCCAGGCCTCTCCACGCTCGGCGAGCGCGAAGTCACGGGCCCGGTGGACCTGATCGATTGCCTTGCTCGCCTCTTCGGGCGTCAGCAGACGTACCGGGCGATTCAGGTTGTACTTGGTCAGCCCGACCGGGACGACCGAGAGCGAGCGGACCGCCGGTCCGATCGCCCACAGGTCCTTGATGGTGCGCTCCAAATGGTCGTTGTCGTTCCAGTCCGGGCAGAGCACCACCTGGGTATGCACTTCCAGGCCGTTGTCGGCGAACTCCCGCAGGTGCTCCATGATCAGGCCGGCCCGCTCGTTCTTGAGCAGATTGATCCGGACCACAGGATCAGTCGCGTGGACGCTCACGTACAGAGGTGAAATCCGCTGATCAATCAGCCGCTGGATTCCCTTGGGGCCCAGATTGGTCAGCGTCACGTAGCTGCCGTAGGTAAACGAAAGCCGGAAGTCGTCGTCTCGCAGCCAGAGCGAGTTCCGAACGTCTTGTGGATTGCCGTCGATAAAGCAGAACACGCACTTGTTCGCACACTCACGGATCGCATCCGGCGCCGGCACGATCCCCATGTTGTCGCCCGCATCCTTGTCGACCTCGTAGATCGACGCCAGACCGTCAGGCGACATGAGCTCCAGTTCCAGCTCGTCGTCTGCGAGCAGGAAGGTCAGATCGATGTTGTCACGGACCGGCTCTCCGTTGATCCGGACGATGCGAGTTCCGATCTCGATCTCGAGTTCTTCGGCAATACTGCCGGCCTCGATCTGGGCGATGCGAACCATGTGGCACTCCGTGCCGTGAGGTACTTCAAATACAGCGGGGGAAGTTAACTCAGGGCTGGATTTGACCCAAGCCGCCCCTGCCACCCAGTTTCTCCGCTTCTGAGCACGACTTGTCCAGGCCGGAACCCCGAGGGTGACCGGCATGTACTGGGTGGGTCGGCCCCGCACGGGGCGCTCTGACCCGATCAGCGGAGGAAGCGGGTGCGCAGGACTGTAACATGGGTGATGGGCGGGGTGGTGCTGATGGGACTCGCGGGGTGCGAGACGCTGGAGGTGGTAACCGACACCTACCGCGACATGACCCCGCACGAGGCCTATCTGCAGGGGCTTCATGACGCCGGATTGGCCACGACGGCCCTGTCTCAGGACTGGATCATGGAGTCCGGGCGGGCGCTCACCGACCCACTTTCGATGACCCTTCCGTTCACGGAAGAGGGCTACTTCACGCCCGAAGACCCGATGGCGGTTGGCTATCGGTTCTCGGTCGAGCGTGGTCAGGTCGTGACCATCTCGCTGACCATGGACGCGGTCGAGACGGGGCGCGTCTTCTTCGACCTGATGCGGGCGGCAGACGATCCCGACAATCCGCCCCGCCCGGTGAACGCCGATACCACCGACATCGGGTTCGTTTACGAGCCCTTCCGCGACGGTGACTTCATTGTCCGCCTTCAGCCCGAACTGCTGCGCGGCGGAGCGTACGAACTTCGGGTGAGCCTGGATCCGGCCCTGGCCTTCCCTGTATTCGGCCAGGGGCCAGCTGCCGCGCAGTCAAGATGGGGCGCTCCACGCGACGGCGGGCGACGCTCTCACGAAGGGATCGACATCTTCGCGCCCCGGGGCACCCCCGCCATCGCCTCTCTCCCCGGCCGGGTCACCCGTGCCAACGTGACCCGGATCGGTGGGAAGGTGGTCTGGCTTCGCGACGAGCGGCACAACCGCAATATCTACTACGCCCACCTCGACTCTCAGACGGTGTCCGCCGGCCAGATGGTCGAGATCGGCGATACGGTAGGGTTCGTTGGCAACACCGGGAACGCCATCACCACCCCGCCCCACCTGCACTTCGGCATCTACTATCGGGGCCAGGGCGCGGTGGACCCTTACCCCTTCGTGCAGCCGGTTCGCACGCGGATGGTTGAACTGGATGTGGACCGGGGCGCCTGGGGCGAGTGGCGCCGGGTCAGAGAAGACGGGATTCGCCTGCGGGCCGGGCCGTCGAGCCGCGCCGAGGTGACTCGTGAGATGGAGCGGTACGCACCGGTTCGTGTGCTGGGAGGATCTGGCGACTGGTACCGCGTGCGGCTTCCGGACGGTCAGGTCGGATACCTGGCCGCGCGACTGACGGAGAGCGTGGAGGAGGCGATCGGCTCGGAGGTGCTTGGGCAGCCGGCTGTGGTCGGTGCGCTGCCGGCGCTGGACGCACCGAGGGTTTTCACCCTTGATGCCGGAGCCGAGACCGATATCCTGGGACGCTTCGAGGGTTATGCCATGGTCTCGACGGGCCCGGGGGTTTTCGGTTGGGTGCTGGAGGATCGGATGCGGTCGACGCAGGACCGGAGCCCGGACGGGGTCTGACACTCGCCTCCTCATGCTCTACCGCCGATCTCCGCGGTCGGCCCAACCTAGTATCCAGAAACGCAAAAAGGCCCCGGAACCAAGCGGTTTCCGGGGCCTTCTTTGTGCAAGCGGGAGACCGGGCTCGAACCGGCGACCCTCAGCTTGGGAAGCTGATGCTCTACCAACTGAGCTACTCCCGCATGTCGGCAGCTAATCTACCGGGGCGATTCTCCCGGTCAATGGGCCGCAAACGGAAAACGGGGAGCCGTGGCGTGCGCGACTCCCCGTTCCATTCAGTCCGGCGGCGACTTACATGCCGACGGTGTAACCGTATCCGTGGATCTTGTCGTTGGTGCTGATCTCGACCCGGATTGCCGTGGCCGTATCAACGGCCGGCACCTGCACCTGGACCGTCTCGGCGCCGATCGCAGTACCGTCGGCATCATAAGCCGTGAAGGTGAGCGACACCGTCGAGCCAGCCGCCAGCGTCTTGTTGGTCAACCCACCGACGATCAGACCACCGCCGTTCTGGCTGCGCTGGATCTGAAGGTTGTCGACGGTGAACTCGAGCCCCTCGACTGCGGCGACCATGGCACGGGCCGTGTCGTCGTCACCGAGCCGGTTGGCCGTCTGCGCCATCACCAGGTAGGCGTTGGCGTTGTTGGGATCGAGGGCCATCCAGCGGCGGGCGGCCTCGCGGAGTCCCTCGACCGTCCCGGCCGGAGCTTCCATATCGCCATTCGGCGGGAAGGCGATCTGGACCGAACGGGCCCACATCTCAATGGCGTCACGATCGTTGACCGAAGCCTCGGCAGCCTGCTGGAAAGCAGAGCCAGCTGCAGCGTAGTCCGCACTCGTGTAGAGCCCGACGCCGATGTTGTAGAGGTCCGTGCCTTCAAGGCCCGGGATCGCCAGCAGGCGGTCGTAGACATCCTCGGCCCGCTCCGGCATCTCCATCTTCACGTAGACCTCGGCCAACGTGATCAGGTAGGACGTGTTGTTCGGCTCCCTGACCAGAAGCGCCTCAAGGGAGGCGGCGGCCTCTTCAAGGTAGCCGGCGCCGATCTGAGCCTGTGCGATGTCGACCGGGACGTCCTCCGCCTGCGCGCGCCATTCGGCAGCAGTCTCGGGATCCATGTCGTCGATGCGCGGCGAGTTGATGATGGCCATGGCGCTCTCGAGGATCTCGATGCCATCGTCCCAGCGGTTGAGCGCCACGTAGAGGCGGCCCATGTTCAGCTTAACCTCGGGGCGACCGTCGTAGATCATGTTGGCGTTCTCAAGGTACACGACTGCGGTCTCGTAGTCGCCGGAATTCACCAGCGGAGCGGCTTCCTGGTACAGTCCGATCCAGACCTGCTCCCGGGTCCGCTCGGTCTGAAGAATGTAGACCGGACGCAGCTCCTCGGCGCGGTCGAGCATGCGTGCCGCCCCCGCGTAGTCCTCAAGTCCGATGTAGGCCAGCCCCGCCTGGAAATACGGAAGCGGGTTGGTCGGGTCGGCAGCGATCGCCTCATTGGCGGCATCGGCGGCCTGCCGGTAGAGCGCCGTGGCTTCCGCGGGCGTTGCCGCCTGCGCAGCGTCTTCAAGCGCACGGGCGGACGCACGCGTCATGTCGTTGTTGCGTTCCGGCTCGCCCTGGGCGAGAACCTCGCCTCCGCTGATAGTCGCCGGACGCTCAGTGGGAGCAGACGTACCGCCACCACCGGAAGCACATCCACCGGCCGATAGGGCAAGAACGCCAGCTATGGCCATGCTCATGCGGAGCTTCATTCCCAATTCCCTCCTGAAGATTCTGTGATTGCTGCAGTCGCAAAGCTAAAAATAGGACTTGCCAAGGTCAAACAGTGTTGGACTCTACGTACACGCGGAAGCGATCATGGACGGCCTTTCTGCCGGCCGCGGCCAAAAGAGAAGCCAGATCGGGACCATGTTCAGCGGCCGCAAACACCTTTCGCACCGGAACGAACAGTGCCGCCCCCTTCACCCCCAGTTTAGCCCCCACCTGCCGGATGGCGTCCTTGATCGCCGCCGGGTCCCACGGTTCCAGATCATGAAGGACTCGTGCCGTCTCCTCGACAACCCTACGCGAATCGGCGTCAGCCCTTACCTCCTGACGCATTGTGGCCCAGGCTGCACCCTCGGTCGGAATCACGTGCGTCAGGTGTTCGTTGACCTCACCGAACGAAGAAAGCCGGGTTCTGATGGCCCTCAGAGCGACGTCCAGCGCCTCGCCCTCAAGAGGAAACCGGTCCTGATCTACAGCGGCCCGAGCGCCGGAAAGGAAGTCGTCTTCCGTGAACCGGGCCATATGCTGAGCGCCCACCCAGGCGAACTTTTCAGCGTCATACCGGGTGTCTGACACCCCCACTCGATCCAGGTCTACGCTGGCGGCGAGCTCCTCAAGAGTCAGGATCTCCTTCTCTTCCGGATGAGACCAGCCCAGAAGCGACAGGTAGTTCACCACGGCTCCGGGAAGGACTCCCTGCGCACGCAGGTCCGCCACTGCAGCCGCCCCCTTTCGCTTGGACAGCTTGCCGCCATCGGGCGCGAGCACGGTGGGCAGGTGCGCGAATCGCGGCCGGGGCGCATCAAGAACGTCGAACAGGAGTCCCTGTTTGGGGGTGTTCGACAGGTGCCCCGCCCCCCGGATCACATCGGTGATCTCCATGTCGATGTCGTCGATGACCACCGCGTAGTTGTAGGTCGGCCGCCCATCACGACGCCGGATGACGAAATTATCTATGTCGCTGGCAGGAAACGATATGTCGCCGTGAACCTCATCTCTGACCTCAACCACTTCCAGCTCTGGAACCCTGAAGCGAACCACATGGGGTTCTGTCGCGGCCCGATCGGCAGCAAGTGCCGGATCGAGCTTTCGGCAGGTCCCGGGGTAGCGGCGGTCTTCGGTTGCCTCCTCGGCGCAAAAGCAGGGGTAGGCGTGTCCGGCTGCCAGCAGCCCATCGAGGGCTGCAGCGTAGCGGTCGGAACGCTCACTCTGGCGATACGGCGCGAACGGGCCGCCACAGTCGGGGCCCTCATCCCAAGTCAGACCCAACCAGGCCAGATCCTCCATGATCCCGGCCTCCGACCCCTCCTGATTCCGCTCGACGTCGGTGTCCTCGATGCGAAGAACGAATTCTCCGCCGTGGTGACGGGTGTAGAGCCAGTTGAATACCGCGATACGGACGTTCCCCAGGTGGAGACGCCCGGTCGGGCTCGGAGCAAATCGGGTGCGTACTTTCTTGGACACGGACATGAGGCGGACAAAGGGGAAAAGCGCGTTTCAGGTCAAGTACTCTGGTGTGGCGTATCAAAAGTTCGCGAATGGCCGGGACACGTTTGATACACCACACTAGCGCTTAAGGTAGGTCAGAACTCGGGCGGCCAGCACTTCGCTGAACCCGGCAACCCGAGCGATTTCCTGCTGGGTCGCCTCGCGCACGCCCTTTACCGATCCGAATCGGGTCAGGAGCACCTTCTGCCGCGCCGGCCCAACACCCGGAATGTCGCCGAGCTCACTGCGAAGGGTCCGCTTGGAGCGGAGTTTTCGATTATAGGTGACGGCAAAGCGGTGGGCTTCGTCCCGGATTCGCTGCAGCAACTGGAGCGCCCTGTCCCGTCGGTCGAGCCGGATGGGCTCCTTTCGGCCCGGAAGAAAGACCTCCTCCTCCCTCTTGGCCAGCGAGATCACCTGCACCTCCCCCGCCCCGACCTCCCTCAACGCCGACACCGCCGCACCCAGCTGGCCCTTGCCTCCGTCGATGACCGCCAGTTCGGGGAGCGGCTTGTCTTCCTTGATGCGCCGCAGGAAGTAGCGGGACACCGCCTCGTGCATCGAGCGATAGTCGTCGTTGCCCCACTCGCCCTTGATGCGCATGTGGCGATACTCGGCCTTCTTGGGCTCAGCATTCTGAAAGACCACAGCGGAAGCCACGGTCTCGGTGCCCTGATTGTGCGAGATGTCGAAGCAGACCATCAGGCGGGGCACCACTTTCAGGTCCAAATGATCCTGAAGATCAAAAAGGATTTCGTCCGCCCGCTCGGCCGCCCCTGAGGCCGGCACGACCCGGTCCTCGAGGCCATGCCGCGCATTGGTCTCGGCCAATTCCACCAGGCGGCGCTTTTCACCCCGTTGAGGCACCAGAATCGAGACTTTTCGCCCGGCGTCCATGGTCAGGACTTCTTCCAGTAGCATCTGATCCTCGAACTCGCCGGGAAAGAGCACTTCCCTGGGTAGATCCGCCGTTCCGGTGGCCCCACGTCCCAGATAGAAGCGAGAAGCAAAGGTCGCCAGGAGTTCCTGGTCGTCCGCGTCGCCGATCTCCTCAAAGCGCAGGGTATCCTTACCGAGCAGCAGCCCCGAGCGGATCTTCATGACCACTGCCGTCGCCACCTCGCCGTCCCGCGCCAGCCCGACCACGTCCTGGCTACCACCTCCGAACTGCTCCACGCGCTGTCGCCGACCCAGAGCATCGAGCCCCTTGATCACGTCGCGAAAGCGCGCGGCCGCCTCGAACTCCATTGCCTCGGCGGCCTCCTGCATGCGGATGGCGATCTCGCCTCGGAGCGACTCCGTGTCGCCCTCCAGAATCCGGAGGATCTCGTCGATCATGGCCCGATAGTCCGCCTGGGTCTGCAGCCCGACACAGGGCGCCTTGCAGCGGCCGATGTGGTAGTCCAGACAGGGGCGGTCCGGCGTCTCCTCCATCAGCCGGTAGCGACAGGAACGGACCGTGTAGAGGCGTTTGACCACCTCCAGCGCCGCGCGCATGGGACCGACCGCCACGTAGGGGCCGAAGTAGCGGGACCCGTCGTTCTTGGTGTTTCGGGTGACCCAGATGCGCGGGAACGGCTCCTGGATGGTGACTTTGATGTACGGATATCGCTTGTCGTCGCGCAGCTGGATGTTGAACCGTGGCTGGTGCTCCTTGATCAGGTTGGCCTCGAGGATCAACGCCTCGGCCTCGGACTCCACCACCAGGGTGTCCAGATCGACGATTCGCCTGACCAGCTCCCGGGTCTTCACCGAGTGCGAACTGTCCGAGCGGAAATAGCTCCGGACGCGATCTCGCAGGACCTTTGCCTTCCCCACGTAGATGATCTCGTCCTCGGCATCCTTGAACATGTAGACGCCGGGCCGTCGAGCGAGCCGTTTCAGCTTCTCCTTGATCGTCACGCCGCCGTCCCGGTGTCGCTCCCCGACGTATTTGCCGTCATGACCCGGACGACCCCCAGGTAGACGGCCGCGAACAGCAACGCTGTGCTTCCGGCCGTGACCAGGTGATCCAGCCCGAACCCGAACTCGCCCACCGCGACTTCCGAGAGCGGTGCTGAGAACCTGATGATCGGCGCCCGGACCATCCAGGCGGCGCCACCGGCCAGAAGTGCCGCGACCACCATGCGGGCGGTGCCACCCCATCGCGGACCATGTGAACCGATGGCCCGGTCCAGCGCCCTGCGAAGGAGCGCGTATTCCAGCCAGGCGCCGACGGAGGCCCCCAGGGCCAGTCCGGCGCCACCCAGGCCAAAGGCCCCAATGCGGAGGCCATCTAACGGGAACATCAGAAGGGCACCCACCGTCATCGAGACGCTCACCCGTAACACGGCCATCCGGGCCGGCGTGCGGGCATCCCGAAGCGCGTAAAAGGCCGATGAGAGCGTGCGCGAGCTACCCGAAGCGATCAGTCCCAGCGAGTAGGCGGCCAGAATCCACCCAACCACCCGTGAGTCATCCGGTCCAAAGGCCCCGCGCTCATAGAGTCCCGAGACGAAGAGGTCGCCCAGTACCAGATAGGCGACGACAGTCGGAATCAGAAAGAACCGGACCCGCTCCAGCGCCCCCCTGACCCGCCCGGCGATGGCAACCTTCCCCTCCGGCCCGCTCCGAGAGAGTTCCGGCAGCTCGGAGGCGGCAATGGCCATCCCGAACAGTGCGATGGGCAGCAGATACAGCGTCTGGGCCCTTGAGATGCTGACAATGGCACCTTCAGCCAGGGCGGCGGCCAACGCGACGTCGACCAGAGCGGACAGGTTGACCACCCCGCGACCGAGCAGGACCGGGACAAAGTTGTCGATGGCTTCCCGAACGCCAGCGACGCCCCTTCCGAGCGACAGTCTGAAGTGCTTCAGGAGAGAGGTGACCGTCGGGATCTGAACGGCCAGCTGCAGTACGCCACCCACCAACGCCCCTACGGAGAGCCAGCGCACGTCCATGAACAGGTCTGCGGGTCCCGGAAGGACTCGGCTCGCCAGCCACAGCGCGACGGCCACAATCGAGGCATTCCAGAACACCGGCGCCACATAGCTCAAGAAGAAGCGACGGTGGCTGTTCAGCACCCCCAACGCCCACGCCGACACCACCAGTGTGGCCGTCATGGGAAAGAGGATTCGCAGCACCGCAGTCAGGGTCCCCACTTCGATCGCGGTCCAGATCTCGGGGTTGAGGCCCAGCCGCAGCATCACCCATGCGGGTCCGAGCACCAGCAGCTTCGCCAGGAGCGGGGCGGCCAGAATCCCAACCAGCGCCAGACCATAGGCGACGACGATGAGCAGCCCCAGCGCAGCCCCCGCAAAGCGTCCGGCTTCCTCCTCACGTCCCTCTTCCAGGAACCGTGCGTAAACCGGTATGAAGGAGGCAGATAGCGTGCCTTCACCGAGAAGGTTCTGCAGGATGTTGGGGAGGCGCAGGCCGGCGGCCCAGATGTCAGCGGCGCGGCCGGTTCCGAGCAGGGCGGCCAGCGCGGCATCTCGAGCCAGGCCAGACAGGCGAGACAGGAAAATCCCCGCCGCGACTTTGGACGCACCGCCCAGGCGAGCCCGGGGTGCCGTCTCTGGTTCGGCCCCTGCCGTTGGCGGGCTTCCCTCCCCGGCCTTGTCGGGCCCGGAGCCGGCGCCGGTCAGTTTTCGGCTTCCCCGTCCGTCAGCGCAGGCGGCTCGGACTCGTCGGCAGGCTTCTCGGTGAGGAGCCGATGCAGGAACTGACTTTCCTCGGCGATCCGGTCGACCTGAGACTGCAGGCGCTCGACCTCACCTTCCAGGTAGGTGATTCGCTCGTGTGAAACCATATCCCCACCCGAAATGGCGCGCCCCTCCACGCGGGACGCCAAAGCACGCCCCACCGCAGAGTCGAGAAAAATCGACGCCAGAGGGATCATCAGGATCACCATTACGATCAGCCATACCATGCCGGAACCTACTCCTTTTCGCTGGAGGGCGGCAGTGAGATCTGAATACCCTCGGCCACCTCTCGCACGAAGTGTGCCCCGTAGCGAGCCAGGTAGTAGATCGGGCTGAGCATCCGTTCCTGCGGCTTCCCGTCTGGAAACAGGTGCAGCTGAGCCTTCTCGATCTGCTGCAGGGTCGTCTCGCTCTCGCGTTTGACCGCCTTCAGGATGTTCTTCTCGGCATCCGCAAAGGCACCAAGGGCCGCCCCGCGGGCACTGGAGATGGGGCCCTTGAGGGTCGGATCAATGTCCTTCGACGCCTCGATAAGCGCGTTGGTTCCTTCACCGATCGCACCCCGGATCCGGCCCAGCGCCTCGCGGACCCCTTCCGGGACCTCGTCGCGGGCAAAGTCCTGGGCGATCTCGTGAAAGGGTCGAGCCAGGCTGGATTCTTCGATATCGAATTTGTCGAGGACCTTGGCCACTTTCTTTTCGTACAGTGTGACGCCGAATCGTGGGTAGATGACGGGCATCCCGATGCCAAGCGCATCGTAGAACGGCTGAAGCTGGCCGTAATAGGTCAACTCACCCGGACCGGCCACATAGGCCAGGGTCGGAAAGACCGTGGCCTCTACGAGCGGGCGCAGGTGCACGTTCGGCGAGAGACGTCCCGGGTCGGAATCGACGATGGCGTCCAGCTCATCGGCGGTAAAACCGGCCCCGGAGTGCCGCAGCACATAGCCATCGCCGTCGCGGTAGAGGCGTTCGCGCTGGCCGTCAGCCTCCAGAAAGAGGTTGACCCCACCCTCCATGATCGGCACCTGCACGGGATATCCGGCGGATTCCAACTCGGTCGCCCGGGTCGCCATGACGGATTCGATCTTGGCCGCGGAGCGATACGCTGCCTTGAATACGGGGGCGGACAGGTGTTTCAGTGCTGGATCGTGAGCCTGAGTAAATGCCATTCCGAGGGGCTCGACCAACGCCTCGAGGATGCGTTGAAAACCGCTCCCCAAGGTCACGGGCGTGTCACCGGACGAGGTGTAGGCCGCTCGCAGCATGGTGAGGGCTTCCCCCGCCATCTCGGTCTCGGGCAGAAGGGCCTTCGCCTGCTCAAGAACGGCCTCAACCCGCTCGGCGATCGACAACCGGAACAGCGGAGCATCCCCGGCGCCATCGATGTCTTCCAGGGCTATTCGGTGGAGTTCGTTGTCGACTCCGACCAGCCAGGTGTGGTTGGTCTCTTCCCAGTCGTGGTCTTCGGAAGCCACCCAGAAGAGCGGCAGGACTGGCTTACCCAGCTTGTCCTGCAGGTGATCGGCAAGCCGGATAGCGGTGAGCGCCTTCCAGAGCGAGTAGAGCGGCCCGGTAAACAGGCCCGGCTGCTGCCCCGTGGTGACGACATAGCCCCCCTGCGCCACGGCGGCGTCCAGGCGAGCCTGCGCGGTAGGACCGGCGGTATGTACCGCCTCTGCCCAGTCGGCGCTTCGCCCTTCGGCGGTCAGAGCCTCGGCGCGCGCCTTGTAAGAAGCGAGGGCACGCCAATCCAGGGGGAAGAACTCGCTACATCGCCCCTGCCCGCTCAGATAGTCCTGTACCAGCGGGTTTGATCCCGGCCGTCCAATCTTGAAATCCACTCAGTCTCCCAGCTTTGCCCGTTCCGTAAGGATCAGGGCCCTTTGTGATACGGCTCGTGTCGCATGATTGTGCCCGCGCGATAGATCTGCTCGGAGAGGAAAAGTCGTGCCATTTCGTGTGGCAAAGTCATCGCCGATAGTGACATGCGACGGTTGGCCCGGGCCAGCACCTCGGGTGCAAAGCCCCAGGCACCGCCGATCAGAAAGACCACCCCTGCCCGTCCCTCGACCCCCCAGGCCGCCAGACGGTCCGCCAGTTCCCGCGAGGACCACCGCTTCCCGTCGCGGGTTACAGCAATCACTTCGTCGGCGTCGTCCAGCCGGGCCAGGATCCGCTCGGCCTCCGCGGCCTTCACGCGAGCGGGGTCATCCTTCCCTTTCTTTGTGCCGGCGGTCAGTTCCTCGACCTCAAAGCGGAAATAGTGACCGATTCGGTCCTCATAGGCCCGGACAGCATCCGAGAGGACGCCTTTCACATCACCCACAACGATCAGTCTGACCTTCACCTGAAGCCATCTCCACCCGTCAGCACGGTATCCCGCAGATACCCCTGGTTGTCGCGCCAAGGATGATCTGCAAGATAATGAAGACCACGCGACTCCCGCCGCATCAGGGCGCAGCGAACAATAAGCAGGGCGGTCTGTGTGAGGTTTCTGCGCTCCACATCGGCAGAGGTCCAGCGGGTGCTGGCCGCAAAGCGGGTCTCCTCGGCGCGGACCAGAGCCTCGAGCTCATCGCGGGCCGACCTCAGCTCAGCCAGCGTCCGGACGATCCCCGCGTGGTCCCACATCAGGCGCCGCACACGGGCACGTGAGGGATCGTTCGGTTCGTCGACCTCTCGGCCGTCCTCGGGTGCGGCTTCGACGATCGGCGCCAAGACGGGGGTTACCGCCCCACGGGCTCTGACCTCGGTCGTGATCGCCTGCGAGGCCCGGCCCGAAAAGACCACCGCCTCCAGCAGCGAATTAGAGGCCAGCCGATTGGCGCCATGGAGCCCCGTACACGCGACCTCACCGGCCGCATAGAGCCCGCGCAGGCTGGTCCGGCCCACCTGGTCGGTCCAGACGCCGCCGCACAGGTAGTGCGCCGCAGGGACGACGGGGATCCCGTCGCGTCGAGCGTCGACACCCCGCTCGCGGCATCCTTCGATCGCCGCCGGGAACCGATCCTCAAGCACGCTGGAATCCATCCGTGACACATCCAGGACCACGTGCGGATCGCCGCTCTCCCGCAGGGCCTCATGAATCCGACGCGCCACGACGTCGCGGGGAGCCAGCGAGCCCTCGGGATGGCTGGCCATGACCTCCGGTCCGGCGAGTGTGCGGAGTACGGCTCCCTCGCCCCTGAGCGCCTCAGAGATCAGAAAGGCGGGATCCTCGGTCGGATAGAGAGCGGTGGGGTGGAACTGGATGAACTCCATGTTCGCAATCCGCGCCCCGGCCCTCCAGGCCATGGCCACGCCGTCACCCGTCGCGATGGCAGGGTTGGTGGTGTGTGCGTAGACCTGCCCACACCCGCCCGAGGCCAGGAAGACCGCGTGTGCTTCGACGCGGACGCGTTCGCCGGTGTGCCGCTGCACACCGATCACGCCGTGGCAGGCCCGGGTGCTTCCCTCGGACTCGGTCCACAGATCCACCACCAGCAGGTCTTCGACCAGGGTAATGCGCTCCGAGGCCTCCACCGCGGCCAGGAGAGCCGATTCGATCTCCCGTCCGGTCTGGTCGCCGGCATGCACGATCCGTCGCCGGGAATGCCCGCCCTCCCGGCCCAGAGAGACCTGACCGCCTTCCATGTGGAAGCGGGTCCCCCAGTCCACCAGTTCGCGGACGGCCGAGGCACCCTCTCGCACCACCAGGTCCACCACGCCGTGATGGCACAGCCCTGCCCCGGCCCGCAGAGTGTCCTTGCGGTGAAGGGCCACCTCGTCGTCCGGGCCCATGACCGCAGCGATGCCGCCCCGGGCGTAGTTGGTGTTCGAAGCCGCCCGGTTCTTCTTGGTCACCACCAGTACCGAAGCATGCTCCGCGGCCCGGAGCGCAAAGGTCAGGCCGGCAATGCCACTCCCGACGACCACTACGTCGACTCGCGCGTCTCTCATGCCGACACCGATCCGGCTGCCGCCCTCAAAACCGCGGCCCGCAACTCGGCTTCCCCCGACTCGATCACCATCCGCTGTTCCAGCACGAGCAGCTCTGCTCCGCCCGGCCGGTCAAGCGACCTCAGCTTCACGGCATCCTTGGCCGTCACGATGACCGGGCCGTCCCAGTCCCGAAGACAGCGGGCCAGATCCGCGGAGGTGAATTCGTGATGATCCGGAAAGGCATTCAAGCCCACCACCTCGACCCCCAGGCGCTCAGCCGATCGCACCACTTCCTCGGGCCGGGCCACTGCGGTCATCACCCGGGCGCGAGCAGGTGGATCAACGGCGGATCCCTCGGCACCACCCTCGGCACCGAGCCGTGTCAGCCCCGCCGGAACGAAGCTCACCTGACAGAAGACCGCATCACCCGCATGACGACGGGCGGCTTCAGCCACCGCCCGGGCTTCCGGCTCCCCGGCGCTCTTCCGCGTGATAACGACCACGTCGGCGCGCGCCATCGCGCTGAACGACTCGCGGAATGGGCCACGGGGCAGCATTCGCGTCCGGGGCCCCTGCTCCGCGGCCAGGAGCACGATGTCCAGATCTCGCGCCAGGCGGCGATGCTGGAAGCCGTCGTCCAGGACCACGACTTCGGCGCCCTGGGCAGCAGCCTCAACGGCCGCGGCGACCCGGTCCGGGTTGGCGACGACGACAGCCTCGGGCGTCCAGCCCCGGTGCAGGTTGAGTTCGTCGGCCCCATATCCCCGAGCCACCAGCGCCGGGTGCAGACCCGCTTCAGAGAGCACCCGAATCACCCAGGACGCGAATGGCGTCTTGCCAGTCCCGCCGACCGACAGGTTTCCGACCCCGATGACCGGAACCGGCGCACGCCGTGGCTTCAGGACGCCGCTGTTCCAGAGCACCCCACGGACCGCGACACCCCCGCGGAAGATCAGCTCGGTGGGCCACAGCGCGGCCCGGGTCAGACTGCCTACGACGCCGTGTCCACCTTGCCAGAGAGTCCCTACCCAGCTTTCGGCCGTCATTTGCCGTCCCGGGCGAGTTGTTCGGCTTTGGCCGTAAGTCGGTTCAGCGTCTCCCCCAACCGCGCCGCCATCGCAGCCGTCTCATCCTGGTCCATCTCGCGCGGCACATGGACCGGCTCACCGTAGACGATGCGCATGCGGGTCAGCGGCTTGGGCACGCTGAAGCGATCCCACGACTCGAAGCTCCAGGCCGAATCCGACCCCACGGCCATGGGCACGATCGGGACGCCGGTCAGCTGGGCCGCCACCAGGGCACCCGGCTTGAACACCTTCGCAGGACCGCGCGGCCCATCCGGGGTAATTCCGATGTCCCTGCCGTCTCGAACGGCGCGCACCAGCCCGCGAAGGCCCTTGCTGCCACCACGAGTGGAGGACCCGCGCGCGGTACCGAAACCATATCGGTGGGCCACGCGTGAGATGTACTCGCCGTCCGCATGTTCGCTGACCAGCACGACGATGTTCTCCCCCTGATGATAGTGGACCAGCGGGAGGAGCTGCCCGTGCCAGATGACGAAGAGGATCGGCTGCTTCTGTTCGCGAAATTTCAGGTAGTTCTCGGCCCCGATCCGTTTCAACCGAGTCGTGGTGAACAGGCCGCCCAGCAGGCCCTGCCCCAGGACGCCGGCCAGCTTGAATTTCCACTCGCTCATGCAGAGCCACCCCCAGTGTCGTCACTCAAAGTGTCGTCACGCACGGGGTCGTCACTGGCGGCGTGGGCGATGTCGAATCCCAGGAGCCGATCGGCCAGGTCGGCCACGCGGTCTGCGGCACCCGGCCCGCCCAGCGCCGCCCGAATCTCAGCGATGTCAGTGAGCATGGTCCGACGGGCAGCACTGTCCTGGGGAATGAGTCCGGACAGGGCTTCGGCCATCGCCTCTGGTTCGGCAGCGCCCTGCATGAATTCGGGAATCACCCGTCGGTCCACAACCAGGTTGGCCAGCGCGATGTGGTCGACCTTCACGACCCGCTTGGCGACCATCCAGGTCAGGGCCGAGCTCCGGTAGGCCATCAAAAAAGGCACCCCGGCAATCGCCGCATCCAATGTCGAGGTACCGGACTTCACCAGGGCTACGTGACTGATCCGCAACAGCTCACGCGTCCGCAGGGTCACTGGATAGCCCGTAGCTTCAAGGGGCCCGCAGTCCACACCGGGGGCCGCTGCGATCACGGGGCGCACTTCCGGGTGCCGCTGCTGGACGGCCGCACCTACCTGGGCGAAGAGCTCAAGGTGGCGGGAGAGTTCCTGCCGGCGAGAACCCGGGAGCAGTGCCAGAATGGGCGCATCGCCCACGCCGAGATCTGCCCGCAATTCGGCCTCATCCACCTGAAGGGGTGGCCTGTCCATGAGCGGATGCCCCACGTAGGTGGCGCTCCCTCCCTCGCGGTTGAAGACTGCTTCCTCAAAGGGCAGGATCACGGCAATCTCGCTGACATCGTGCGCCAGCTTGGCCGCCCGGTGGGCCTTCCACGCCCACACCTGGGGGGCGATGTAGTACAGAACCGGGATGCCCCGGGCCTTTGCCGCCTTGGCCATGCGCATGTTGAACCCGGGATAGTCCACGGCCAGAACCAGATCGACTCCCTGGTCCATGAGCGCTTCGACCCGCCGGCCAAGCTTCAGGAAAAAGGGCAGTTGCCGCAGAACCTCGGCGATGCCCATGACGTTGAGCCGATCGAAGTCCTCGATGAGTTCGACGCCGGCATCCTGCAGCTCCGCTCCCCCCAGTCCGATGAATCGAAGTTCGGGATGTCGGATCGACAGGGCGCGCACCACGGCTGACGCGTGATGATCGCCGGAGACCTCTCCCGCGAGCACCAAGACCGTCTTCACGGTGCCATCGGCTCCGCTCACGATTTTCGAGGCTCCAGGCAGATCAGAATCGTCCGAGATACCAGATCATCAGGGACACGAAGAGCAGAAAAAGGCCAAGCTTTGCCGGGGATTTCCCCCGTCTCACATCGAGCCATTGTTTTTTGCGCTTACGCCGTACGCGAATCAGTGACATGGGATCGAATCCGGTTCTGGATGTCCAGGGTGATCATAAGGGCGTCGCGCCCCTGTCTGCCTGATACCGCGGGCGGGGCGTCCCCACGAATGGCGTCGCGAAAATTCTCCAGCTCCTTCCGAAGTGGCTCGGCGCCATCGCCCTTCAACTCAATACGCTCCACCAGTCCCGCCAAACCATCCGGCGGTGGCGGAGTCAAAGCATCGCCGGACAGGAACGGTAGCTCTTTCTTGAGACGCAGGAACTCGCCCGTGCCGGCAGCCAAGTCCAGACTCAGGTAGCCGCTTGGCTGAAAGAGCCGAAGCTTCCGCAGCCGCTCCATCGAGACGCGAGACGCCGTCAGGTTGGCGACCGCGCCATTCTCAAAGCTGATCCGGGCGTTGGCGATATCGACGTTGGGGGTCAGCACCGGTATCCCCGACGACGCGATATCGGTGATGGGTGCGCCGACCAGACACTGGATCAGGTCCACGTCATGGATCATCAGGTCCAGAACCACGGCCACATCGGTGCTCCTCGGCGAGAAAGGCGCCATCCGATGAGACTCAATAAACAGCGGCCCATCCAGATACGGCTCTGCAGCCCGAATCGCCTGGTTGAATCGCTCCACATGACCGACCTGCACGATCACATCGCGCCCCTCGGCAGCGGCGAGAATCCGATCCGCCGACTCCGCGTCGGGGGCGAGCGGCTTCTCAATCAGCACATGGATGTCGCGCTCCAGCGCAGCCACCGCGACCGCCTCGTGTGCCGTGGTCGGGACCGCGATGACGATTGCACCCACAACGTCCAGGAGGCCTTCGAGCGAGTCGAAGGGCGTGATGCCCAACTCCGCCACGACATGCGCCCTGCGCTCTGCGGAAGCCTCGAAGAATCCAGCCATCTGGACTCCGTCAACGTCGCGCAGAATCCGGGCGTGGTGAAAGCCAAGCGCTCCCGTTCCAACCACCCCCATCCGGATCACGTGGTCATCCCCCGCTCCGACGTCCGAATAAAGTCAAGGAAGGTGCGAACCTCAGGCACGTCCTCGCATTCGGTATCTGCGCGCTCAAGGCCACGGGAAATGGTCAATCCACTCATGAAGACGATGCGGTAGGCCAATTTGAGCGCCTTCCGGGTCTCGACGCTGAACCCATTTCGCTCCAGACCGATCGAGTTGAGCCCGTAGAGCTTGGGCGGGTTCCCGGCCGCGCGGCAGTAAGGCGGCACATCCTGCGGAATCCTGGAACCGCCACCGATAAAGGCCCGTGTCCCGATCCGGACGAACTGATGAATCGGTGTGACACCGCCAACGATGGCGTGGTCCCCGATGATCACATGTCCGCCCATGTTCACCGAATTCGACAGGATGACGCCATTGCCCAATTCGCAATCATGGGCCACGTGGGTATAGGCCATGAGCAGGCAGTCACTCCCGACCAGGGTACGACCCGAGGCATGGGTGCCGCGATTGAGGGTCGCGTACTCACGAATCACGGTGCGATCGCCTACGCGAAGCCAGGTCTCTTCGCCGCCGAACTTCAGATCCTGGGGATCCGTACCCAGCACCGCGCCCTTGTGGATGACGCAATTATCCCCGATCTCGGTCAGCTTGTCGATCAGCGCATGGGGGCCGACGGTGGTGCCAGCACCGATCGTGACGCGCGGCCCGATGATCGCGTAGGGACCGATTTCGACACCCGACCCAAGAACCGCGGCGGAATCGACGATTGCGGTCGGATGGACGCTGGTTTTCCGCTCCGGACCCTCGGTCATTTGTCCATCACCCGTGCCATAAGTTCCGCTTCGGCCACGACATTGCCGTCGACCCGGGCGACTCCCTTCATCTTGCAGACCCCGCGGCGGTACTGAAGAAGCTCAAGCTCAAACACCAGCTGGTCGCCGGGCGTGACAGGTCTTCGCCACTTCACGTTATCCAGCGACATGAAGTAGACCACCTTGGTTTCGGGATCCTCGATATGGTCCATCAACAGGAGCCCACCCACCTGCGCCATCGCCTCGATGATGAGGACCCCGGGCATGATCGGATGGCCGGGATAGTGCCCCTGAAAGAAGGGCTCGTTGATGGTCACATTCTTGAGGCCGATGATCCGCTTTCCGGTCTCATAGCCGACTACCCGGTCGACGAGAAGCATCGGATATCGGTGCGGCAGGTACTGCATGATCTTGGTGACGTCGACGATGGCCTGGCCGTCGAAAAGGGCGTGCTCCGCCAAGGCGCGAGCCAAAGCCACATTGCCCGCGTGGCTGGGGCGCTCCGCCACGATGTGCCCCTGCACCCGAGCGCCCAACAGAGCCAGATCGCCGACAATGTCACCGATCTTGTGACGGACGAACTCATCGGGGAACCGGAGGGAGTCGTTCATCACACCGTTCTCGTCCATCACGATGGTGTTCTCGATGGACGCACCCAGCGCCAGACCTTTCTCCCGCAGCTTCTCTGCATCGGCCTTGAACCCGAAGGTGCGGGCCGGCGCGATCTGGCTGGGGAAAACACCCTCGCCAAAGTCGAAGGACCCGAACTGTCGGCCAACGGAAGGGTGCTCGAAGTCGATGGTGGCCGAAATCCGAAACCCGTCGTGGGGCACGCAGGTGTAGGCCACCCCCTTCCCTTCGTCCACGTGCAGCGCCTTGGTGATGTTGATCACCCGGGCTTCCGCGTCCTGATCCACCACGCCGGCGTCGCGCACGGCGTTGACGAAGTCCTGGAACGAGCCATCCCGAATCGGTGGCTCAGGCCCCTCAATCTCGACAATCACGTTGTCCAGGTGATGGGAGGCCAGTCCCGCCAAGAGGTGCTCCACCGTCATGACCCGTGCTTCGCTGTCGGGAAGACCAAGCGTCGTCCCGAGCTGTGTGGCGACCACATTCTCGATACGGGCTGGGATCTCGGGCTGCTCCGGGAGATCCATGCGGCGGAAGACGATCCCGGTGTCGGGGTCGGCAGGGCGAAGCGTGATGCGGCTCGGGGCTCCCGAGTGCACGCCGATGCCGTCCAGGGAGGTCTCTCCCGCGAGGGTGCGCTGACGCGGTTCGGACATGTCGAATAGGTGGCGAGTGATCATTTTCCCGCCCCCGAAGGGCACGGGCAGAAACCGCAGAAAGGTAACCTTCGAAAGGGGAGGCGTCGAACGCTCCTCCTCACCTTAATCGTCAATCGTCGCTGTGCTCGGCCTTCAGTCCGGCCACTTCCTTCTCGAGGGCTCTAACCTTCCGAATCAGGTCGGGGAGTTTGCCCTCTGCGGCATAGATTCGCATCTGATCCTTCAGGTCACGAGCCGGAAAGCCCATGATCGCCGAACCAGGTGGTACGTCGCTGAAGGGCACGGCTCGGGGGTGCAGGATACTGCCCTTGCCGATGCGAATATGCCCCGGACTTGCAGACTGCCCGGCCATCTGAACGTAGTCCTCCAGAATGGTCGAGCCCGCCAACCCGGAAAGCGCCGCCATCACCACGTGGCGCCCGATGGACACGTTGTGGGCGACCTGGACCAGGTTGTCGAGCTTGGTGCCATCGCCGACCGACGTGTCACCGATCGACCCGCGATCGACCGTCGTATTGGCGCCAACTTCCACGTCATTCCCGATCACAACGCGCCCAACTTGGGGAATCTTGTTGTGGTGTCCCTCGCCAAAGGCATATCCAAATCCGTCCACACCGATACGACACCCGGTGTGGAGCGCCACTCGATCGCCGATCACCACGCCCGCATAGATCACGACATGCGGGTGCAGGTAGCCATCGCGGCCGATCGTTGCGCCGCGACCGATGACGCAGTGGTGGCCAATCCGGGTCCCCTCGCCGATCACCGCGCCTGCCTCGATCACCGCGAAGGCGCCGATACTCACCCCTGCCCTGAGCACCACGCCGGTCTCAAGGACCGCCGTGGGATGAACCCCCGCCGCATACCGGGGCGTGGGATCCAGCCGCTGCAGCAAAGGAAGCATCGCCAGGTGCGGCGATGTCACGACCACCTTTGGCCGCGGATCATCGGCCACATGTTCGGCCAGCGCTTCGGAAACGAGGATCGCTCCAGCGGCGGATTCCGCCAGCTCAGGCAGATACCGGGGATCCGCGAGCAGGCCCAGTTGAGTAGCCCCGGCCGCCCTCAGGGGTGCCACCCCCCCGATCCTGAAGTCGCCGTCGCCGGCAACTCGACCGCCGGCCCACTCTGCGATCTGAGAAAGCGTAAAAGTCTCAGCGCCCTGCGTCATCGAACTACCTCGTTGGTCTGAAAACAGAAACGGGGGCCCACCCTGCGAATATCGCACAGGCGGGCCCCCGTGGAGCCGTCACTGCTCGGTCCGGATCTCCCGGAGCGTCAGTTGCTCCCGCCCGCCGGTGCCGCAGCGCCCAGCCGCCGAATCACTTCGTCGGACAGGTCCAGATCTTCGTTCGCAGCAATGATCGAGCCCGCAGCCGCATCGAAGATGATGTGGTAGTTGCCTTCGACACGCATGGCTTCGATCGCGCGACCGATGCGATCCATGACCGGCTGGACCAGCGCATTGCGACGCTCTTCGGCGGTAACCTCGAGCTCCTGAGCGCGCTCCTCGAGCGCCGTCTGCCGACCCACAACCGCCTGTTGGCGCTGCTGCCGGGCCGCCTCGGACATGGTCAACTGCTGAGCCTCGTACTGCTGGATCAGCCCGTCGATCTCGTCCGCCATTGGCTGGAGAGACGCCCGCATCGACTGCAGTTCCTGCTCGAACTGCGCCTGGGCCTGTCGTGCGCCCGGTGCCTCCGAGAGGATGTACTGGCTGTTGATGTACGCGACCTTGAGAGGGGTTGTCTGGGCAGCCGCCGGGGCTGCCACCATCACCGCGGACGCCATCGCGCCCATGAGAACTCGCCGAATCATCGCTTTTTCTTGTCCTGTGGGTCTATGCGACCCGTGAGGCACGTTCCGGTCAGAATCCCGGACCCATGCGGAAGTGCAACTGCCAACCCGGAATCGGCTTGTCGAAGCCGTACGCGTAGTCCAGTCCGACAGGACCGAACGGCGTGACCAGCATCCCGCCGAAACCGGCACCTCTGAAGAGCTTGTTCGGGTTCACCGCGCTTGCATCTGCCCAGACGTTACCGGCATCAAAGAACGCCGTCAGCGAAATCGCATCACTCAAACGCATCGCCAACTCGGTCGTTAACGCCAGGTAAGCGTTGCCCAGACGTTGTACGTCGGAGATGGACCCCGACCGCTCCGGGAAGTAACCAAACGGAGTGATCGCCGTCTCGTCGTAACCACGAAGCTGCTGTCCAAACTGTACACCACCCATCCAGAACCGATCGAAAGGGAAGTTTGAAGCATCACCGAAAATCGATCCCATCTTTACCGAAGCACCGAGTGCAAAAACGATCGGCCGCCCCTGAGTAACGTCACCGACCTGTCCGATCGGTAGCCACCAGGTTCCCTCAGCCGTGTGCTTGGTGAAGGTACCGTCTCCGCCGAGCAGTCCTCCGTTCAGCTCACTGTTCCAGGTCAGCCGGGTTCCTTCGGTCGGGAAGATCGGATGGTTGAGGCGGTTCCGGGCAAGGCCGACAGAGAACTGGCTCTGGGTGCCCGGAGGCAGTCCAAAGAGCGAGCTATCGTCGTTGTCTTCAAATAGCGTGTACTCGGTCCGGGCGATTGAGTAACCAGCAAAAACCGTGGTGTAGCGCGCTCCGGGAATCGGGAATCCAAACCGGAGCGATCCACCCACCCGCTGGCGACGGCCCGATGAGAACTGAAAGAACCGGTCCCGGCTGTTGAACAGCTGGATGGTTCCACTGGTCCGGGTCTGGAAGAGCGCCGGATCGGTGTAGCTGACGGTGAAGTTGTTCAGAAAGCGACCAAAGTCCCAACGGAGGCTGCCCGCCTTGGCCTGACCGAACAGGTTCGGCTCGTCGTAGCCGATGAATCCGGCCAGTCCAACGCCACCACCCACGGAAGTGCCGAAGTTCACGGCACCCGTGCTCTTCTCAATGACTCGGAAGGTCACGTCGACCTCACCGGTCTCCTCATCCACCTGAATGTCCGGCGTGGGGAGCGGCGATTCGAAGAAGCCCAACCCGTTGATGTTCTGGTAGGACTGAAGAACGAGATCCTGCGAATAGACATCGCCAGGAAGAATCGAAAGACGGCTGCGGATGACCCGCTCGTACGTCCGATCATTCCCTTCGATCATGACCCGATTGATGAACGCCGGCTGGTGCTCCACGATGTTGATCCCGATGTCGACCGTGGGCCCCTCGTCGCCTACCTGATCGTTCTTCTCAACGAAGGGAGTGATGTCGGCAAAGATGTAGCCTTCATTGGCGTACATCTGCTGAATTCCCGAGCGCGCATCTTCAAAGGCGATCGCGTCGAACACCCTGCCCTGTGTCTCGGTCTCCTGTTCGTCGCCACCGATTCCCAGCGTGGCCAGAAGCCCGCCGCGCCGCGGCGTAAAGAGGCGCTCCAGCTGGTCGGTCTCAAATTGTCGATTCCCGGAAATCTCAAGGGAGCCGATGCGGTATCGAGGACCCTCCTGCACCTGCAGTTCGATCCGTGCCTTACCGGACACGGGGTCGACGACCAGCGTATCCGACAGGATCTGGAAGTCGAGGTATCCTCGCGACTGATAGAGCTGCGGGATCGAGACCAGCACGTCCTGTTCGTAGGTGAGCTGCTCGTACGTCCCGGACCGGAACCACCAGAACCCTTCCGGCTTGGACTGCATGGCCGCAACGATGTCTTCGGTCGGCACTCGCTCATTCCCAGCGACCGTCACCTGGGCGATGGAAACGCGATTGCCTTCATCGACCTCAATGATGATGTCGAAGACGTTCTCCAGACCATCGACTGGCTCAAGACGGTCCTGGATGGTCGCAAAGGGCACGCCCTCGTCAGCCAGCTCGCTGCGAATCAGCTTGCGCGCAGTGATGATCGACTGAGGGTTGTAGGGGATCCCGTTGGAGAGCCGCGCGGAATCACGCACCATGTTCGGGCTGGCCCGCTCAAGGCCGTTGATCTCCACCCTGCGGATCAGCGCCTCTTCCTCGACCCGCACGGTGATGACGGTCCGGACCCCGACTTCGGTCGGTGCGAACAGGCGAATGTCTCGGAACTGCCCCGAGGACCAGAGCGCCAGCTCGGCTTCACGGAGCTGACGCCGGGTGATGGTGTCACCCACGGTAATCTCCATCCGGGCAATGATGTTCGCCCGGGAGACCCGCACATTCCCCTCGACCGCGATCGAATCGACCACAACCTGCAGGTTGCTCTGGCGAGCGCTCGCCGGCATCGCACCTGCAATCATGCAGGTGAGGATACCCAGCACCCCCAAAAGTCCTCTGTACATCCGTTTTCTAGCCTTCACCCGAACCTCAGGTCTTGGTCGTCGTCGAGCCCGCTTTGAGCACGAGCGCATCCCCATCTTCATCCACGCCGACCTCGACCTCGTCTCCTGCCGAGAATTCGGCGACGAGAATCTTTTCGGAGAGCGGGTCTTCCAGATAGCGCTGGATCGCTCTCTTGAGCGGTCTGGCGCCGAACTTTTCGTCGTACCCCTTCTCCACCAGGAAGGCGATCGCCGCGTCCGTCATGCGGAGCGAAATCGCCTCATCGGCCAGCCTGCCTTCCACATCCTTAAGAAGGATATGAACGATCTCGCCGATCTGTTCCCTGGAGAGCGGGTGGAAGACGATCACATCATCGACCCGATTCAGGAACTCCGGATTGAAAGCCCGCTCAATTTCGTCGCGCACCTTCGTCTGCATGAAGTCGTAATTGCTGTCCGCATCCGCGTTGGCAAATCCGAGGCCACCGCCCTTCGAAATCTCTCTGGCCCCAAGGTTCGATGTCATGATCAGGACAGTATTCTTGAAGTCGATCACCCGACCGTAGTTGTCCGTCAGATGCCCCTCGTCCAGCACCTGGAGAAGGATATTGAAGACGTCTGGATGGGCCTTCTCGACCTCGTCGAGCAGAATCACCGAGTACGGACGGCGACGGACCGCCTTGGTCAGTGCGCCGGAATCTTCGTAGCCCACATATCCGGGAGGTGCACCGATCAGACGAGACACCGAGAACTTCTCCATGTACTCGCTCATGTCCACTCGGATCAGAGCGTCCCGGTCGGCGAACAGGAACTCCGCCAAGGCCCGTGCGAGTTCGGTCTTACCGACACCCGTGGGTCCCGAGAAGATGAACGAACCGATCGGACGCTTGGGGTCCTTCAGGCCAGCCCGTGAACGGCGGATTGCCCGGGAAATCGCCTGAATGGCGGCATGCTGACCGACCACACTCTCGTGCAGCTCGGCCTCCATGTTTACCAGGCGGTCCGTCTCGGCCTGCTGAATCCGGTTGACTGGAATGCCGGTCCAGCGGCCCACGATAAAGGCGATCTCTTCGGGTGAGATCTCGGGGCGATGAAGCTTGCGCTCCTCCTCCCACGCCTCCTGTTCGGTCTTGATCCGCTGCAACAGCTCGCGCTCGTCATCACGCAGTTCGGCAGCCTTTTCAAAGTCCTGATCCTTGATGGCCTCTTCCTTTTTGTCGGCGATCCCGGCCAGCTCTTGCTTGAGCTCCTCGACTTCAGGCGGCGGGACGGTCGCAGCAATCCGTGCACGCGAGCCGGCCTCATCAATCACGTCGATGGCCTTGTCGGGCAGGAACCGATCGGTGATATAGCGCTCGGCCAGCCGGGCTGCATGCTCCAGGGACTCATCGGGGATGGTGATCCGGTGATGGTCCTCGTAGCGGCTCCGCAGCCCCTTGAGGATCTCCACGGTTTCCTCGACGGCCGGCGGGTCCACGATGACCGGCTGGAAACGACGCTCCAGAGCGCCGTCCTTTTCGATGTACTTCCGGTACTCGTTCAGCGTCGAAGCACCGATGCACTGCAGCTCGCCGCGGGCCAGGGCTGGCTTGAGCATGTTGGACGCATCAATCGCGCCTTCGGCCGCACCTGCACCTACAAGCGTGTGCAGCTCATCAATGAAGAGGATCACGGTCGGATTCTGCTGAATCTCGTTCATGACCGCCTTCAAACGCTCTTCGAACTGACCCCGGTACTTGGTTCCGGCAATAACGGCCGCCATGTCCAGCGCGAGGACTCGGAAGCCCTTCAGACCTTCGGTCACATCATCGCGAGCGATGAGCTGGGCCAGTCCCTCGACAATGGCGGTCTTACCCACGCCGGGCTCTCCAATGAGCACCGGATTGTTCTTCTTGCGGCGGCACAGAATCTCGATCACCCGCTCGATCTCGTTCGCCCGTCCGATCGTGGGGTCGAGCTTGCCGGCGCGAGCCAGCTCCGTGAGATCACGGCAGAAGTGGTCCAGAGCAGGTGTCTTGGACTTTTTCTCGCCCTTCCCACCCGAGGTGGCACCCGAGGCAGGCTGCGGTGCGCCGCCACCGATCCCTGCTGGCTCACCGCCCAGGGGCGCATTTCCGCTCACATCGGAGCCCAGCACCTTGAGGGTTTCAGCCCGGGCCTCGTCCAGGGACACGCCAAGGGAATTGAGCACCGAAGCGGCAATCCCCTTCTCTTCACGCAGGAGTCCCAGCAGCAGATGCTCGGTCCCGACATAGGAGTGATTGAAGTCGCGGGCCTCGGCCATTGCGAACTCCAGCACCTTTTTGGCCCGGGAGGTATAGGGCAGCTCACCCAGAGCGATGGTGGCCTTGCCCTTCCGTACCGACTCCTCAACCCGTTCGTGGATCTGCTCCAGATCGACGCTCAGATTAGTGAGAACGGCAGCCGCCACACCTTCGCCTTCGCGGATCAGCCCGAGCAGGATGTGCTCGGTACCCACGTAGTCGTGCTGGAGGCGAATTGCCTCCTCGCGCGCCATGGCCAAGACCTTACGGACTCTGTCTGTGAAGTTGTAATTCATTCTGCGCTCTCGTCGCCTTTCGGCGAAATCGGGCCCTCGTCGGCCAGGATCCGACGGACGTAACTCGCCCGGTGAAGGTCACACTCGGCTTGGGAGAGGTCTCGACCCGCGGCTTGAGCCAGGTGTGCGGACTGCGTGAAGATCATGAGTTTATTGAGCGTGTATACCCGAAGTTGGGGGAGAAGGTTCAGGCTCGCCCCCAGTCTTACGCCGCTCAAAAGATTCATCAGCTCCTCAAACGATAGACTTCGTGCGTACCGGAGTAAACCGTACGCACGCCAGATCTTGTCCTCGGTTACCGAACGGGCATCGCGCAGCAGAATCTGTCGTGCGTGAAGCTCGTGCCGAATCACCTGACGGACGATTTTGTCCAGATGGTCAATCAGTTCTTCCTCGCTCTTCCCCAGTGTCGTCTGGTTGGAGATCTGAAAGAAGTTTCCGACCACTTCCGAGCCCTCGCCGTAGAGCCCCCTGAAGGTGAGCCCCACCTGCCCTAGCGAGTGCAACACCTTGGAGATCTCCTTGGTGAGCACCAGCCCCGGAAGGTGGACCAGTACGGAGGCTCTCAACCCGGTGCCGACGTTGGTCGGACAGCTGGTCAGGAAGCCGAATTCGTGGTGGAAGGCATAGGGCAGGACGCGGCCCAGCTCGTCGTCCAGCCGATCCACGGACCGCCATGCCTCACGCAGTCGCAGGCCCGAGACCAGCGATTGCAGGCGCAGATGATCCTCTTCGTTGAGCATGACGCCTACGGGGTCGGCAGCGGCCAGCACAACCGCCGAACCCCGCACCGGGCCGCCAGCGGCCTCGCCCAGCAGATCGCGAGAGACCAGGCGGCGCTCCAAGAGCACTTCCCGCGTGCGGGAATCCAGGTCGGGCAACTCCAGCAGGGTCGAATTCTTCAGGAGGGGCACAGAAAGCCCGGCCGAACGCATGCTGCTCAGGACGGCTTCGCGGTCATTGACCCGAGCCCGGGGCCCAAAGGCGTGCCCCTGAAGGTTGCGAGCCAGGCGCACCCGGGTCGAAAGCACGATCTCCGGGTAGTCGCCATCCGCGTCCAGCCAGGACAGTCCGAAGTCCGGAACCAATGGCAGGCTCATGTCATGCTCCCCCGTTCCATGGTGCGAATCTCGTCCCGGAGCTCTGCGGCCCGCTCAAAGTCCTCGGCGGTCACGGCCCGGTCCAGCTGTTCACGGAGGGCGCCAAGTCGACGCTCGCGCTCCGACGCTGAGGGGTCCGGCGGCAGATAAACCTTCCCGTGATGCAGGGAGTCTCCATGGATCCGCTTGGTCAGGCCCTTCAGGTGCTGGGCGAAGGTGGACCAGCAGTTGGGGCAGCCCAGGCGACCGGTCTCACGGAAGTCCGCGAACGACAGGCCGCAGAAGCTGCAGCGCTCGTCGGGCTGAGGCGGTGCGACCCCGCTGTCCTCGCTCATCTGAGCAAGGAAGTCCGTAAGCGGCAGCCCGGCAGGCTCCGTCCCCGTATCGAGTCCCCGTGCGGCGGCGCAGCCATCGCACAGGTGCACCACGGTCATCTCGTTGTTCTCGATCTGGGTCAGGTGAACGACTGCCTCGTTCTTGCCGCACTCGCCGCAGGTCATGAGGGCGCACCCGCCGTCGGCGAAGCCTCCGTGGCGCCCTCGGCGGCTATTCCCGCGTCCTCCTGAGTCCCCACGATGCGGCCGTCCTGGAGTGTCAGGACGCGGTCCGCGCGCCCCGCGAGCTCCTGATTGTGCGTCACCAGCACCATCGCGAGCTGTTGCTCCTCACGAATCTTGAACAGGAGGTCGTGCAGTCGGAGGCTGGTGGCGCGATCCAGGTTACCAGAAGGCTCATCGGCCAGAAGGACGTCCGGACGGTTGGCCAGCGCACGGGCGACCGCGACACGCTGCTGCTCACCCCCGGACAGTTCGGCCGGGCTATGGTGGCCGCGTTCGGTCAGCCCGACGGCTTCCAGCAGCTCCATCGCACGGTTCCGGGCGACCTTTGGGATCTCCCCCCCGATCAGCATGGGCATCATCACGTTTTCGAGAGCCGTGAACTCGCGAAGCAGGTGATGAAACTGGAAGACGAAGCCAATGCGGCGATTCCGCAGTTCGGCCAGCTGGTCGTCATCCTGGCTGGACAAGGTCTCACCGCCCACCAGAATCTCGCCGGCCGAGGGCCGATCCAGCGCGCCCAGCAGGTGCAGGAGGGTGGACTTTCCCGACCCGGACTGCCCGACGATCGCCACCGCCTCTCCTGGATCAACCCGGAGGTCGGCTCCCTGCAGCACTCGCAGTACCGACCCACCCGAGGGGTAGCTCTTCTCGATTCCCCGTGCCTCGAGGGCCGCGATCACATCACTCATCGCGAATCGCCTCGACCGGCTGCAGGCGAGACGCCTGGATTGCAGGATAGATGGTCGCCACGAAGGCGACGGCCACGGAGGCGACCACGATGGTGGCGATGTCGAGGAACTCGATCTGTACCGGGAGCCGGTCGACGAAGTACACGTCCGCCGGAATCTTGATGACTTCAAAGGTGTCGAGCACCCACGCCAGGATCAGTCCCAAAGTGGTCCCCAGTGCGGTGCCGACAATTCCGATCCAGGCGCCCTGCATGATGAAGACTTTCAGGATGCCTCGGTCGGTCATCCCCATCGACTTCAGAATCCCGATCTCACGGGTCCGATCCGAGACGACCATGACCAGCGTGCTGACGATGTTGAAGGCTGCCACAAGCACGATCAGGAAAAGAATCAGCCCCATGGCCAGCTTCTCGAGCTTCAGAGCGCTGAAGAGGGCGGCGTTGGTCTTGAACCAGCTCTGCGGTACGTAGGGGAACGGAAAGGCCACTGCCAGCTCGCGGCTGAGTTCCTCCGCCTGCATGGGATCCGACGTCTGGATCCCGATCGCGCTGACGATGTCCCGCTCGTACAGGCCCAGCAGACGCTGCGCATCTTCGAGCCTTACGTAGACGCTCTGCGCGTCGGTGTCGTACATCCCCGTGGTGAAGCTGCCGGTGACCTCGAACTGGGCCAGCGAGGGCGCAAAGCTCCCGGTCGACGAAAGGCGCATGTTCTCCAGACCGAACACCACAATGGTGTCGCCCGGATAGGCGAAGATGCGGTTCGCCAGCTCACTCCCGACCAGCATCGGGGGCAGCCCGGATTCGGGCGTTTCCAAGCTGTGAATTCCGGCCCGGATCTGCTCCTCAATGTCGGTCACGGCGGCCGCAGTCACGGTGTCCCGAAGCACACCGAACATCAGCGCGGTCGTGGAATACTCCGTGCTCGACTTCTTGAGTCCGACACTCGAAACGATAAAGGGAGAAGCGGCCGTCACACCTTCGACCTTCCGCACCGAATCCAGCACCGACTGCCAGTTCCGCATCCGCATCGACTCGCCCTGTTCCTGCAGAACGATGTGCGCGTTCGAGGCGAGGATCTTCTCCTGCAGATCGTGCTGCATCCCCGTCATGACGCCAATCACCAGCACCAGCGCGCTCACCCCTACCGTCACCCCGCCGAGCGCGATGAAGGTGATGAATGACAGCAGCCGACCTCGCTTGCGTGAGGCCAGGTAGCGGCGCGCCAGGAACCAGTTGAGGGACACGGGTCAGCCCTGCTCTTCGTTCCGAAGAACCGGAAAGAGGATCACGTCGCGGACTGACGCCTGATCGGTCAGCATCATCACCAGGCGGTCGATCCCCATCCCAAGCCCGCCGGTCGGCGGCATGCCGTACTCCATGGCGCGCAGGTAATCCTCGTCCACCACATGCGCCTCGTCGTCACCGCCCGCTCGCAGGCCAGCTTGGCCTTCGAAACGCTCACGTTGATCCAGAGGGTCGTTCAACTCAGAGAAGGCGTTGGCCAACTCCTGTCCGGCAACGAACAGCTCGAAGCGTTCGGTCAGTCCCGCATGCTCGCGATGTGGCTTGGCGAGCGGGCTGAGCTCGACCGGATAATCCGTGACGAAGGTCGGCTGAATCAGGCGATGCTGAACATGGTGCTCAAAGAGCTTGTCCAGCAGCTTGCCCCGCCCTGCTCCGTCCAGCTCGGGAATCCCGGCCGCCTTGCAGCGGCCCTTGAGCTCTGCATCCGAAAGGGCCGCGGGATCCTCGCCCATCTCCTTGTGCAGCTCATCCATCAGCCGGACGCGGGCGAAGGGCGCCGCGAACGAAAGCTCCTGCCCCTGCCAGGTCACCTGATCCGTCGGATGCACAGTCTGAACCACCTGAACCAGAAGGCGCTCAATTAGCGTCATCATGTCCGTGTAGTCGGCGAATGCCTGGTAGAACTCGAGCATGGTGAATTCCGGATTGTGCGTCCGGTCCACCCCTTCGTTGCGGAAGTCCTTGCAGATTTCATACACCCGTTCGAACCCACCCACGATCAGACGCTTGAGGTACAGCTCGTCCGCGATGCGCAGGAACATCTGCTGGTCCAGCGCATTGTGGTGGGTTACGAAGGGACGGGCCGCCGCACCACCGTAGAGTGGCTGGAGCGCGGGCGTTTCCACCTCAAGGAAGCCTTCGGCGTCCAGAAACCGGCGAATCTCGGTAACGATTCTCGACCGCGTCCGGAAGACCTCCCGGACCTCGGGATGCACCGCGAGATCAGCGTAACGCTGGCGGTAGCGCGACTCGGGGTCGTTAAAGCCCGAGTGGACCGTGCGCGCGCCGGTGTCGCGGTCGACCTCGACCTTTCCGAACGGCAGAGGCCTCAGCGACTTGGCCAGAAGCTCTGCCGAAGCTACCTGGACCGAGACTTCACCTCGCCGGGTCCGGAAGAGTCGTCCCTCTACGCCAACCCAGTCGCCCACGTCCCAGAGCGCAAAGGTGTCAAAGAGCTCGTCCCCGAGAGCGTCACGTCTGAAGTAGAGCTGAATCCGCCCTTCCCCATCCTCGATATGGGCGAACGACGTCTTTCCATGCCCCCGCCAGGCGACCAGGCGCCCGCACACCGAGACCCTCTCGCCGACTTCATCGTCGTCGAGCGTGCCCGCAGCCTCTGCTTCACCGAACGCCGCGACTGCAGCGACCGACGTGTGGGTGCGGTCGTAGCGGTAGGCAAACGCCGGGATTTGCTGATCCTCCAGACTCGTCAGCTTTTCGCGACGGACCCGCAAGACCTGATTCAGCTCTTCGCTCATTGGCTTCCCTGAACGGTAAACTCCTTGAGGTAGGCTTCGATGAATGGATCCAGCTTTCCATCCATTACAGCCTGAACGTCCGTGAGTTTCAGTTCCGTTCGGTGGTCGTTGACCATGGTGTAGGGTTGAAACACGTAGGATCGGATCTGGCTGCCGAATGAGATTTCGGATTTCGTGGCCTCCAGAGCCTCCTTCTCCTTCTCCTGCTCATCGAGGGCCCGCTGGTACAGGGCCGCCTTGAGCATCTTCATGGCGGTCGCGCGATTCTTATGCTGTGACCGCTCCTGCTGACACGAAACCACGATTCCGGTGGGATTGTGCGTGAGTCGGATGGCCGAGTCGGTCTTGTTCACGTGCTGGCCGCCCGCGCCCGAAGCCCGGAAGGTATCCACCCTCAGGTCACCCTCGTCGATCTCGATCTCGATGGTGTCGTCGACCTGCGGATAAACGAAAACCGAACTGAACGAGGTGTGGCGACGGGACTGCGAATCGAATGGTGAAATCCGGACCAGACGATGCACGCCCTTTTCGGCCCTCAGGTAGCCGTAGGCGTATTCGCCCTTGATCTCAAAGGTGACGCCCTTGATGCCTGCCTCTTCCCCGGTTTGCAGGTCCAGAACGCCCACGGTGTAGCCATGACGCTCAGCCCAGCGCGTGTACATCCGGGACAGCATCTCCGCCCAGTCCTGCGATTCGGTTCCACCGGCTCCGGACTGAATCGTGAGGATGGCGTCGCGGTGGTCGTCGGCCCCCTGAAGCATGGTCTTGAGCTCCAGCGCCTCGACGACACTTTCGACCGCCTCCAGCTCAACGAGCCACTCGGCCGCCATTTCCTTGTCGGGCTCCATCTCCAGGAGCTCCGCCAGTTCGACCAGAGACTCACTGCGGCCCTTCGAATCATGCCATGGATTGATCCACGACTTGAGCCGATTGGCCTCGTCGATCAGCTCGCGCGCACGCTCTTGGTTGTCCCAGAAACCCGGCTCGGCCATCTGTGCCTCAAGCTGTTCCAGCCGAGGCTCGCGCTGATCCAAGTCAAAGATACCCCCTGAGTTCGATGACCTTGGTCTTGAGCTTTTCGAGGCGGTCTTTCTGGTCGGCGTTCACGGGTGACCCTGGGGAGACGATGAAGTGTTCAAACGAAAAAGAGGCCGTCCGATGTCGGACGGCCTCGGCGCGCCTTGCATGGCGCAGAATATAGGGGTCCGGCGCGGCCCGTTCAACTCGGGCGGACCGCGCCGGACACCGGCCCCGCTGCCTAGAACATCTGCTTTCCGCCGGCC
>JBDNHE010000204.1:0-6330 GCA_041688945.1 Gemmatimonadota bacterium
AGCCCGGAGAACGCCACCATGGGATACAGAAATCCAGCTGCGATCGGCTGAGCGAAACGAGCCGTGGGGACGACGCTGGCGATCAGGAAGCCGAGCGACAGAATACTCAGCGTGCTGAGCATCAGGGCCGCGGAGAAGGATACCATGTCGATATCAAACGCCCCAGGCAGCAGCCGCCGGCCGGCGAGGACAAGCAGCCCGAGCGTCATGGCCGTGAAGATCAGCTTAATGAACACCTGGGCGCTCAAGATCGTGATCGGGGACAGCGGCGTCGCCCTGAGACGCTTGAGGATTCCGCCTTCGCGATAGATCGAGATGATCGCCACCAGAGAGATCACCGCGCTCACAGCTATGACCAGTCCCGCGAGAATCGCCACGTTGAACGGGGGCGGCTCCACCCCGACGGGCATTGCGGGGTTGGTGCTCATGCCCCGACCCAGGAACAGGAAGATCGCCACCGGAATCCCGAAGGTGCTGATCACCCCCATGGGCTCTCGCATGAAGATCTTGATCTCGACCCACGACAGCTTCCAGAACCCCTTGAGGAATCGAGGGCGCTTTCGGGGATCAATCTGCGTGGCGCCGTCGGGCGCCGATCCGGAGTTCGTCATCAGTCTCTGATCCCGTGGCCGGTCAACTTCAGAAAGACATCCTCAAGGCTGGGCATCTCGGTCCTGAATCCTGAAATCTGAGCTCCCGACTGGGCCACCCAGTGAATCACATCGGTGACGAATGAGTCCCCGACGCCATCCAGGGCGAAAGTCTGCCCGTCGCCCATGGACGTCTGCGCAAAGCGGGTGGCGGCGAGCTTGGTCGCGATGTTGGGATCGGCGCTGGTGAAGACGACTCTGCGCTGTGGACAGTGGCGGTCCACCAACGCTTGAGGAGCGCCCTGTTCGATCACGCTCCCGTGCTCGATGATCGCAATGCGATCGCAAAGCCGCTCGGCCTCTTCCATGAGGTGCGTGGTCAGAAACACCGTCTTGCCACGATCTCGGATCTCGGTGATCAGCTCCCAAATGGCACGACGGGCCTGCGGGTCGAGGCCGGTGGTCAGCTCATCCAGAAAGACGATCTCGGGCTCGTGGATAAGGGCCAGGGCGATGAATAGCCGCTGCTTCTGTCCGCCCGACAGCGTCATGAACCGAGCGTTGCGTTTGGTATCGAGCCCCAGACGATGGAGAAGCTCCTCGGTGTCCACCTCGTCCTCATAGAGCGAAGCCCACAGGTCGACGGCCTCCCACACCTTGATGCGTTTCTGCAGGTGCGCTTCCTGGTGCTGGACTCCAATGCGAAGCCTCAGCTCGGAGGCATTCTTCTGGGGATCCATCCCGAGGACAGAAATGGTCCCGCGATCCTGCTTCCGCAGACCCTGAATGCACTCCATGGAGGTGGTCTTCCCAGCGCCATTGGGGCCAATCAGGCCAAAGATCTCACCGCGAGCGACCTCAAGTGAGACGTCCTCGACGGCGACGACCGAGCCATAGCGTTTTCCGAGCCCGGAGACGTTGATAACGGAATCGTTCATGTCCGGACTACGCATCGGGCAGGCGATTCCCTCAAGTGTGGTGCATCAAAAATATCTTGGCCGTTCGAACGCCGATGCATCCACACTATCCGTTCGAATCCGTATCGGGCCCTCCGATCACAAAGGCTGGCTGATCGCCGGTTCCGTCCCAGGCATCGCGCCGGACGTAGGCCAGCGCGATGGTCTGTCCGTAGCGGGGCGACTGCACCGCAGACCGGACCTGAGCGGCCGCCCGCTCCCGCCCATCAATGAACAGATCGGTCCCGGTCGCCGGAGTAGGCTGATCGCCCAGCTTTACCAGCCGGAGCCGCCGGTTCACGTGACCGCGGTCCCGGATCCGGACGATGGTTTCCTGGCCGGTATAGCACCCCTTGGTGTGATCAATCGCGACGATCTCCAGGCCGGCCTCGGTAGGAATCGTGGCGTCGTCCATGTCGAGACCGTAAACCGGTGTTTCGGCCTCCACCCGCAGAACCTCCCAGGCCGCCGCCCCCATCGGAGTGGCCCCCGCCGCGGTGAGCGCCTTCCACATCCCCGGGCCGGCCTCGTGATCGACAATCAGGTCAAAGGCGGTTGGGCCGACTTCCCCATTTCGGATAACACGTGTGACACCGCCTGTGCTGTCCCGCATCGTCCTGACCTCGCCCGGCTGCATGGCGTTCAGTTCATGAGCTTCAATGCGTAGTCCGACCGCTATCCTCGAAATCAAATCGGCGGCCTGAGGACCGATCACTGTCATGCGCGCGATCTCGTCGGAACGGTCGGTCACTCGGGAGAGACGGGGTGGCAGGAAGCGGCTGAAGTGAGCCAGCAATCCCTCCAGACCCCCTGCCGGCACCAGGGCCCACAGTTCTTCAAGGCCCTCGCCGTCGGGGTCCCGCCCCAAGCGCAGATCGCTGATCATCTTACCCTTGGGGGTCAGCACAGTATGGAGGGTCGCTTCACCCACCTCAGGGTCGTCGGCGGTGGCCGCGACGGGCATTCGACCTGTCGCCACACCAGTGAGCATATCATGGGCTTTGGGCCCTGCGATGGTGAGGAAGCCGTCGCCACCGCGGTCGATCAATGCGGCTCCGCTCTGAGCGGCCTGATACTCCTCATCGGAGCGACCATAGCCGCGAATCCGTTCAGCGCCGGCCACTTTTGTACGGCGCGCCTCTCCATGAATCTCGTCTGGCAACATCATGATTTGAGCTCTTCCTCTACGTCGGGGGTTTCGCCGGTTTCGATCCGTTCCAGAAACCCGCGAATGCGTGTGGCATCCGCTGTTCCGGGATCGGAATCCAGGTAAAGCAGTAGGTGTTCTGATGCCTCAGCTCGTCGATCGGTGCGCGACAACAAGAGCCCCAGCGTGCGGTGCTCGACGATCGCCTCGGGCCGGATGAGGAGGATCCGTTCGACGACGGCGATGGCGCGGGCGTCATCTCGCGCGTTCAAATACAGACCCTTCAGATTAGTGAGAAGCCGAACCAGCATGTCCCGCTTGCTTGCGGCTTTCAGGAAGGAGTCCTGAATCCTGACCATTCCGCCGTACACCCGATCCAGAATGCCCTGCGACTCGTCCTGGAAGCTCAGTTCCCCACCATCGTAGGGATCGATCAGCAGCTTCACCGCATCGCCGTTGAATCGGACCAGAAAGTGGTGTGGAAAATTGACACCCTCCAGCGGCAGCCCGAGTCGCCATCCGACTTCCAGAACCACGATCCCGAGAGTTAAGGGGATCCCCAGCCGGCGATCCAGAACGTCGTTCAGGAAGGAATTGCGGGGGTCGTAGTACGCGTCCCGATTCCCTTTGAAGCCACGCCCCTCGTAAATGGTGGCGAGCATCTCCTGCAGGACAATGACAGGGGCGTTCTCGGAGTCCAGTCGACCCCTGACCTCCTCGGCGATCTGATCCAGCCGAGCCAGATAGACATCAGTCGGGAGCTGCGGGTACTCCTCCCGAGCGACGAGGAGTGTTGCCAGAGCCAGGTTGAGATCCTGGTCAGGCTTGGCGATCTCGTCCAGAAGGAGTTGCCGAGTGGAGCGGGTTGGGAGGGCCAACAGTTCTCGCGGTGATAGGACGGGTCGGATAGCTTGCTACCTGATGGAAGATGGGGCCATCGCGGGGAGATGGCACTACACCCCTGCTCGGCCGACTTTCCATTCAGAGCCTCTCAACCCGATGACAATGACCGAAGACTCCAAGGATGAACGTGGCCGGCTGCGCCTGACGCAGCTGTCACACGGGGCCGGCTGAGCCTCCAAGCTCGGCATGTCCGAGCTGGCGCAGGTTCTGCGTCCTCTGCTTCCGGTTAATGATCCCGCCGCCCTCGTAGACGCTTCGACGGGGGATGATGCCGCCGTGTATCTGATCGCCGAAGATCGGGCACTGGTGATTTCGGTGGACTTCTTTTCGCCGGTCGTGGACGGCGGGCACGACTTCGGGCGAATCGCTGCAACCAACGCCTTCTCGGACATCTATGCCATGGGCGCCAAACCGCTCCTGGCCCTCAATCTGTTGGCCTTCCCGCGCGCCGAGCTGGGAACCGGGGTCGCAGAAGAGATCATTGCTGGAGGTGCGGCTGTCGCGTCTGAGGCGGGTGTGCCGATTCTGGGTGGCCACACGATCGATGACCCCGAGCCCAAGTACGGCATGGTGGTCGTGGGTGAGGTGCACCCCGACAAAATGACCACCAACCGGGACGCCAAGCCGGGTGATGTGCTCGTGCTGACCAAACCGCTCGGGATCGGCGTGATCACCACGGCAATCAAGGCGGACGCCTGCCCGCCCTCCGTGGCCGAGGCGGCGATTCGCAACATGGCGACCCTCAATCGGGATGCTGCTGAAGTCATGCAGAAGCACGGCATCCGGGCGGCCACCGATGTGACCGGATACGGCCTGCTCGGACACCTGCGCTCAATGGCCCGTGCCTCGGGTGTGGCAGTCCGGGTGAAGGCGTCTGACGTGCCGATTCTGTCGGGTGCCCGTCAGCTTGCTGAGGGTGGACGGATCCCGGCTGGCTCGCGGCGCAACCTGGCTGACCTGCGGCCGGACCTGACATTTGCCGAGGGGGTCGACGATCTCACGCGCCTGCTGCTGGCGGATGCTCAGACGTCAGGGGGGATCATGATGGCGGTGCCGCCGGCCAAGCTGGATGCGGTGCTCTTCGATCTTAAGGGACGTACGCCGGTTGCCGCGGTGATCGGCGAATTTGTAGAGGGGGCGGCGGGGGCGATTCAGGTGGATTGATCGGAATGTGCCCAGTTTACGCAGCCTGACCCTATTGGGCTCGCTGGGGGGGCTGAATCTGTACGGGTATGCCAATGGGGATCCGGTTAATTTCTCGGATCCGTATGGGTTGATGGCGTGTCCGCCAGACTGTTCTTCATCTGAACTTGGATGGATGGCTGTCGGGAGCACGATCGGGTTCATCCTCGGTGGTGGTGGAGGTAGCGGACTAGCCTTCGCAACCGGTGGCGTCGGAGGTTTCGCGGTACCAGCGACCGCCGCGGCCGGGGCAGCCGCGGGGGCGGCCGTCGGACTCGCGACGTCCGAGCTCATCTCGGCCGGCATACATTTCTTTTCCAAGAGCGGCTCTGGGAATCAACGAAAGCCCGGTAGTTTCGGAAGGTTCAAGGGGCGGGATGCACTTCGCCGGGAGAATGGCATGGTGCGAGATGTACAGAAGGAACTAGGGCTGTCCCGTTCGCAACGGCAGGAGCTACACCGCGAGATTTCCGGTCAAGGGATCGACAAGTACGATGACCTACTTAATTTGGCGAGAGAGCTATTTGGAGGCGGCGAATGACCATTAGCCTACAACGCAGTCTCGAAGCGCTCATCGGCCTAACGAGTTGGAGTGTTGTCGCAGGTCTCGGTACGGGCGGCTGTCTAAGCCTTGGCTTTGGAGAGAAGCTGCCGGCTTCGCGGTTCTCGAAGAACACTGCATTGTCACTAGACGACCGCGTCTTCGAGCCAGAATTTATCATCCTGATTGAATGCGCGTGGCGACTCTCGGTGAAGGAGAATGTCGTGCTCACCTGGGTAGGGATAGGAAGCGAATTCTGGGAAGCCAAATTGAATCCGCTGCGAGCGGCCCGGCTCTTGTCTTTTGAGGTCACTCGGACCGCTAATGATTTGACGCTCCAGTTCGACGACGGGATCTCCCTTGAGATCTTCTGTGATCAATCCGAGGCCGAAGACAACTACCTCGTGTTTACTCGAGAAACGATTCTAGCAGCCGGATTTGGCGGTCGGCTCCAATCTGAACCCAGAGGAGGACTGCCTAGCAATCGAGCCTAAATGGCGGCGACTCCGACAGTGGGGGGGCGATCGCCCAAGAGAGTGAGCGGGGCAGCGGGTTTCTCGCGTGGGCTGGGGTTCAAGTCAAAGACGAGTTCACGAACTAACCGCTCTGTTGCAGCTACGAATACGCCCGGCCCCTCCCTGCGAGGGGCCGGGCTTTGTCGCCTTCAGGATCCGCCCTGGATCCCCCGGCTCTCGACGAGCGCATCCACAAACTTGAGGACGGCCTTCTGATCAGCGGTCGGCAGTTCCTCGGCCTGCTGCAGCCGCCTGCGGATCCGCGCCTTCTTCACGGCCACCTTCTCCCTTAGCTGCTCAATCCCGAACAGTCCATCAGCCGTGACATCGAGGGCGCGCGCGAACTCGACGAGCGGTGCACCTGGCGGCTGTGAGTCATCGGACTCGCAATAGGCGACGACGCGCTGGGAGACTCCAACTGGTGGCCGAGTCTCCTGCTGGGTGAGTGCGCGGACGGATGGCATTTCCGTCTTGAGCCAGCAATGTGGCCAGCATC
>JBDNHE010000205.1:0-2972 GCA_041688945.1 Gemmatimonadota bacterium
AACCGAGACCCGCCTCGCCCCCAGGTCGCTCCGCCCTGCGCGGGGTCAAGCGTGATCGAGTCGACGGATCCACCGGTCATCACCAGCGCGATCGCGTGGCTGACCTCGTGAAGCAACACGACGAAGATCTTCAACGGGTACACGACCGGCGTATACCAGAAATACCAGAGCGCTGCGAAATACAGGACGAATCCTGCGGCCAGCGTCAGCTGTCTCTTCTTTCTCTGCTTCATGTCACGTCCTACGGAGTTCTGTCTGGTGCGGTTTCTGATGCTGCCGGGTCGGCAAAGCGATGTCTCAGTTGTAGCAGCCCGCGCCAGTTCTGCACTGCGCTGCGCGAAAGATCGGCGTTCTGACCCGATCGGCCCAGCGCCTGCAGGGCCACCTCCTTCACCTCTCCCATGGGTAGACCCGGAGCCATCCCGAGAAGTTCACCGGTCTGCTCAAAACGATCTGTCCATTCGCGGATGACGCTGGTGCGGTCTTCGGCGGTTGGTTCGATGCCTGCCGCGCGGGCCAACTCCAGTGCGTGAGCCCGTGCAAGCTCCAAGTCGAGCATCAGGCCGCGGGTGGCCAGATCCCCTTCCTGAAACAGGTCCCACTCGCGGCCCCCTGTGGCGGCCGCGCGTGCCAGCAGATCCCCAAGTGTGAGCCGAGCGCCGTCCCACTCGGCCACAATCGCTTCAGGGTCCTGAATCGACGGAAGGTTGTCGGCAAAGGCGACCTCGGTCGGTCGGGCTGCCTGGGCCGTGGTCTCGACTTCTAATCCCAGGTCGGTGGCGATTTTCAGGGCCATCGCCTCCCGGGCCTCGGTGAAGGGGACCGGTTGGCGGTCCTCCAGTCGAAGCACGTGAAAACCGTACTGCGTCTCGACTACCTCGGAGATGCCCCCCACCTCGAGCGCCACGCCTGCACTCCAGAATTCCTTGACCCACGCCCCCTCGCGTCCGGGATTCAGGAGACCTTGGCGCCCTTCAGCCCCCGGCTCGTCCGAAACTTCGGCGGCGACCTCTCCAAACGGTTCGCCCGCGTGGATCCGTCCGAGCGCGCGTTCAGCCTTTTCCCGGGCCGCCTGGCGCATCGGCGGAGTTTCGTAGCGGCCACTGAAGACGATCAGGTGACGAATCGACAGTTCCCATTCCGGCTCGGCATCGTATTGCCGTTGCAATTCCCGATCGTCGATCCCGGCATCGATGAGCATCTGCTCGGCCACGGTTCGACGATACAGTCGGTCAGCCACCGCTATCTCGATCGCCGGGGAAAAGAGCGCCTCGGCCTTACTGCGGGAGAGCGAGATCGCGAAGGCGGTCAGCTGGGACAGCATGGCGCGCCGGGAGGGTGTGAGTCCCAGGAGCTCGGCTTCGGAAAAGGAGACCTCTCCGACCGTGAGCGCAGGGGGCGGCTCGGCAGAGCAACTGGCCAGCCCGATCAGCAGGAGCGTTCCGGCAGCGAGCAGGGCAAAGGGACGGAGGCGTGTGTCAGACATGGCGACAAGGTTACGAGCGAACACCGGCCTTGTCAGCGTGCGGTCAGCAGCGTCGCGTAGAGATCCATGGCATACCAGAGGTTAGCCACGCGCAGATTCTCGTCGGGCGCATGCTGGTTGTTGTCGTGATTCGCCACCGGAACGATCAGCGCCGGCTTCCCCAGCATGTCGGTAAAGAGGTAGAGGGGCAGAGACCCCCCCATGGCGGGCAGTAGCACCATTTCTTGATCAGTAGCCCGCCGGGCCGCTGCAATGATCGGCTGCACCGCCGGGTGATCCATCTCGGTCCGCGCAGCTGGATAGCCGCTGTCTCGGCTGACCCGAATCACCTTCGGGTGGGCTCGAAGCACGTCGTCGGACGGCTCCTCGTAGACGATGTGGTATCCCTGCGAGCGAATGTGGGCTTCGACCAGATCCATCATGTGCCCGGGCTGGTTCCCCTTTACCAGGCGGATCCCCAGCGCCGCCTCGGCCGTCGACGGGATCACGTTGCGGGCCAGTGCACCCACGTTGCCGGAGGAGAGACCCCGCACCGTGAGGGACGGAAGCAGGAGGCGCTCGGCAAGCGATGCTGGACTGCCCTCCGTGCCCCCGAGGGCCAGTTCATACTGAAGCTCCCGATCGTAGTCGGGGGCACTCGCGAGCGCCGCCCTCTCCATCTCTCCCAGAGGCTCGACCGTGTCGTAGAAGCCCTCCACCAGAACCTCACCGGTATCGCCGTTCTTCATGCTGGCGAGCAGGTCCGCCATCAGCTGCCCCGGCACGGGTGCCCAGTTGCCGTAATGACCGGAATGCAGGGGACGCCGGGGGCCGTAGGTGGTCAGGCTCATTCCGGTGACCCCTCGTACCCCGAAGGTGATCTGCGGTCGCCCGCTCTGGTGCACCGGTCCGTCGAAGAAGAGCCAGGCATCGATCTCGTCCAACTCGGTACGGTGACTTGAGAGGTAGGCCTCAAGATTGTTCGACCCCGCCTCCTCTTCTCCTTCCAGAAAGAAACGCAGGTTGGCGGTCGGGGTGATGCCGGCCTCATTCAACGCCCTCATGACCGGAATCAGCGCGCCCAGCGGCGCCTTGTCGTCACCCGCTGAACGGGCGTAGATCCGCCACTCCGGATCAATCACTGCCCCGTCCTCAGGCATCGCAATTGGCTGACCGCCGGCGGGCATGGCCCGGTTGTAGAGCGTCGGCTCCCAGGGTCCGTGCGTCCAGTTGGATGGGTCGGCTGGCTGGCCATCGTAGTGCACATAGATCCCCAGTGTCCGCGTCGCCCCCGGCGAGTCCAATGCCCCGTAAATCGCCGGAGAAACGCCGGGGATGCGCCAGAGCTCGGTGGTGATCCCGACCGCCCGCATCTGGGCCTGGATGTACTCGGCATTCGCTTCGATTCCGGTCCTGTCGCTGGCCACGTTCGGAATCGCCAACAGCGTGGCGAAGTCCCTCAGGATCGCGGGGCCGTGAGCCGCCTGGTATGCGCGGACCGTCTCCA
>JBDNHE010000206.1:0-2045 GCA_041688945.1 Gemmatimonadota bacterium
CTCGGAGGATTTATGGCTACGACACTCGTCGCCCCCAAAGGAACCCGCGATTCGATTCGCCATTCCTATGCTCGCTACTTGGGGCTCCGGACGACCGACCCAGCAGGAATCCACGCGAGGATCCTAAAGGGCTTCTCTTATTCTTCATTAGAGAGCCTCCAGAGGATTCTCGACGTCTCAGAGAAACGAGTCGGAGAACTCACACAGATTTCCTCACGGACTTTGGCCCGTAGGAAGAAGGAGGGGCGCCTCCATCCGGATGAATCCGATCGGCTCCTCAGACTCTCCAGACTTGTAGCGCTGGCGGTCAATCTCTTCAATGAGGACGTCGATGATGCGCGAGAGTGGCTCCTCTCGTCTCAGCCTGCTTTGGGAGGGGCGATACCGCTCGAGCTTGCTAGGACTGAGATCGGTGCTCGAGAAGTGGAATGGCTCGTGGGACGACTTGAGCACGGCATCCCGCTCTGATGATCCGGGCGTGGCGTCTGGTCGGGTCCACCTACTCGGATGCCGCCTTCGACGGAGAGGGTGCGAGTCGCTATCCGGGGCGTTGGAACTACGAAGGACAGCCCGCCGTCTACCTGTCGGACTCACGGGCCCTTGCCGTCCTCGAAGTACTCGCGGGTCTCAGAAAGGCGAAGTACCTCGCCGACTACGTCCTATTCCGTGTGGAAATCCCAGAGGACCTCATCGCGGTCCGTCGTCTCCAGGACCTTCCTGACGGATGGGCGAACCTCCCTCCTGGCACATCGTCCAGACAGGTCGGTTCGGCTTGGATCGAGTCCAGAGACTCGGTGGCACTGCGGGTACCGAGCGTCATTGTCCCCGCGGAGTCAAACATCGTCCTCAACACTGCCCATCCCGGCTTCGGCCGAGTCCTCGTCGATCCCGAGGGACCCTTCCCCCTCGACTCTCGGTTCGCCACATAGGTCGGCTGGTACCTAACGGTCAGGGATTCTGCAGCGCTTCACGATACTCCCCCGAGCGCCGCAGGCGCGAGGCCTACCCCCCGATCGCGTCTGCAGAAATCCCAAGTTAGGAAGACTGAGTCCCGGTCGAGCGTTCACGGACGCCGGGCTGTCCCTCGTCGGTGGAGCGACTCTTGTGGATCAACACCATCGTCCCCGTCTGACTCGAGGAAAGGACCAGGCACACCGGCTACAACGCGAGATCGAGTACCCCGGACGCCCGGGCTTGGCAGCTCCCGGGCCCCCTTGAACCGCCGAATCGACCTCACCCAGGTCGGTCGCACGCAGCGTCGCCCCCACTTGCGTCATACCGCAACTTTCTATGCCGTAAGATACGAAACTCCTAAGTGTATACTGATCCTCAAGTTGGACGATTCTACGATGGGTCTTGTAGAGCGAACCCCTAATTTCCCGTTGGCGTTCTGGATTTGCCTTGCAGTCATCATCCCCGGCATTTTCACAGCGTGCGACACGTCCTCCGTGGCTCCGTCCGAGTCAACTGCGGGCTTGAGCGGAGTTCAAGAATCACAGGTGTTCCAATCCACGGTCGTGTATCAGTTTGCGCAAGCGCTCGCGGCCAGTCTGGATGCACCTCAAAGCCGGGCTGACCTAGCCGCGGCGTTAAGTCAGTCGCCACATCATGAAGGAAAGATTCATGTGTCCACGTTCTTCAACTCTTCTCGGGCGGACCGAATCGTCGGCAACGCTCGCTTGGGGCACAACTTCGCAGGCCTTCTCGACGAACTGCCTGATCTGGAGATGTACTTTCCGGTGGATGAGCACCGGGCCAATTGGACGCCAGAGGCGCGCGTCACGGTCGCCTTTCAGCTTGCCGACGGCGATGACGTGATCGCGTTTGATTCGGAGGGTGCGGAGCGGTTTCTAGACGGATCAGAGCCACCAGAGGGTCCGACGCTCGTACTGGCTCCAAACGAAACTAGTGTCATGTCACGTTTGTAGTGTCGTAGTTTATAGCGTATCTTGTCGTCATCATCCAAACGGGAGGATTGGCGATGAAGAGGTACGTCGTGACGCTGACCGGAGAGGAGCGGGAAGGCCTCGCCGAACTCAGTTCGA
>JBDNHE010000207.1:0-32143 GCA_041688945.1 Gemmatimonadota bacterium
GCCATCATGAAAGCCAGTGAGCGGTGGACCCGGCCCGTGCAGGACTGGCCCGCAGCACTGAACCACCTGGCCCTCGTATTTCCGGGACGAGTGCCGGTTTGATGAAACGGCCAGTTACACAGAAAAACGGACAGTCCCGGAGAATCAGCGGGTGATTTCACGCCGCCGCACCCCACTTCTTCAACGGCCTTCTAGCACCACCAGCGAAGGATTCAAGGCCGCAAGATCCGACACCAACGCCTCGATCCCCGCTTCGTCGTTGGACACCCGCCTCACCTCGGCCTCACTCTCGACCGCCACATCCAGGTGGGCCTTGGAAACGGTGGAGACGCGACCGTCCTCTCCCGTCCTTGCACGATGCGGGCTCATGGCCCTGGCTACTGTCCGAGATCTCAACGATCGCAATGAACGGCGCGGCGCCCACGCTAACAAACGTATCTCAGTACCATAGGCGGATCGGGCTGCCGCACCTCATCCCAAGTCAGAATCTGACTCCTCGGCGACATACAAGGTGACCTGACGATCTGAAGCGTTTAGCCGATCGAGTAGAGCTCTCGGCGTGATCACTTCGACACCCCCCCCCATCCGTCCACGTCCAGCAGGTGTCGATCACCTGAAACGACCGATGCGGCCGCGCCCTGGGCGACGAGCATGAACTTGTCGTCGTCGGGATCCGCGGAGATCGCTTCGTTGGAGTGTCCGTCAGAGTTCAGCGTGGCGTTGCCGATGATTGCGTAGAGTGCGCCGTGGTACTCGACGCCGGGTCGCTTCTCGGCGAGGCGCTCGCAGACCTCTTGATACTCCCCAATGATCTTCGGAGAGATGATCAACTCGAATCGGCTCTCGGTCCACAACTCCAGGAGCACGCTGGGTGCGCCGCCGAAGAAGAGTCCGGAGATCAAACGTTGGTATCAAGCACGACCTTCACCGACCGGATCTCACCTCACGGATCGCGGTCCGGACATCCTCCTCACTGAGTTCGGCTTCTTCCGCAGATGCGCGGGCCTTCTTCAGGAGAGACTTGAATTCTGACATCGGGGGCGCGCTCAAGGCCTTGAGAACGACAACGTCCCCTTCTCCAACAACCACGAACTGCACCCCTGTTTCCAGGCCCATCCGTTTGCGAATCTGTTCTGGAATGACGACTTGTCCTTTTGAGGACAGCTTTGTGGTGGCCGCGCGTACCATGGGTAATCTCCAATATAGATCTTACTAGTAAGATGGCGCCGGAGGCTGGAGTGGGCAACGGTATCTAACAAATTTTTGCGCTAGTCGCACCGTACACGTAGGTTCGCGCGACGCGCTCCAGAGCATTTGTGGAGCAAATGGAATCGTTAGAACGCGTTCAGGGGAGTTTCGGTATCTCAGGCCGGCGAAGAGCCTCTGCTCCGCCAACTCGGGGATGGCGCAATGGCCCCTTTCAGGAGCGCGGGTGGAAGCTCTCGGCGGTATTCACTGCAACACTGACAGTCTTGGGGCCAACCAATATGAGTAATCGCCGAGGAATTGCAGCGGTACTTTGCCTTATGATCACGTCGGCTTCGCCTGCCATGGCTCAAGCCATCGACGCGGGTCGCGGAGCGGTCCCGCTCACGGTGCCGACGGGTTATGACGCCAGCGTCCCCACGCCTCTAATCGTCTCGTTGCATGGCTACAGCGGGAGCGGTGAGGGTCATGACCGCCGCTGGGGGGTCAGCGCCCTGGCGGATAAGTACGGCTTTCTGACGATCGCGCCCGACGGTGCAAGGGAAGAGGGAGGTGACCGCAACCGCTATTGGAACGCGTCCGATGCGTGCTGCAACATGTACCAGACCGAGATCGATGACTCTGGGTACATCCGTCGCATCATCGACCAGATCAAAGCCAGCTACAACGTGGACGAGAGTCGCGTCTACGTGATAGGTCATTCCAACGGTGGCTTCATGAGTTACCGTATGGCCTATGAGCATTCCGGCGTCGTGGCGGCGATCGTCAGCCTCGCCGGGGCCAACCACATGGAGCAGCGAGACCCGCCGCCGTACCCGGTGCATGTCCTCCAGATTCACGGCACCGATGACGCCACGATCTCCTACCGGGGAGGGGAACTCGGCGACAACCGTTACCCCAGTGCCATGGGTAGCGTCCGGCGCTGGGCCCAATACAACGGATGTGATATGTCTCGGGCCAGCCGCGAAATGCGCGACCTCGACGCGTCACTTCCTGGCCACGAAACGGGGGTGTTGAAAATGAACACCGGGTGTAGAGACGGCGGTTCCGCTGAGCTATGGACCATCTCCGACGGTGCGCATTCACCGGCGTATTCGGACACATACGGCGAGCAGATCGTGGAATGGCTGTTGGCCCATCCGAAGCCTTCGTATTTGCTCAACTGACCGAAGTCGGGACACGCGTTCTAACAAGCGGGGGCGGCCCGGTCGTGGAGGGTGACGTTTACCCCGGCGGGATCTCCCAAACCAGAAGGCCGGTCGTCGACACGCTCACCTCGAGTCGAGTGGGCTCCTGTACGTCGAGATAGGCGGCGGATCCGTACTCGGCATCCACAAGGAATCTGAGGAACGAGTACCGCTGGAGAAGGTCGTAAAGGTCGACGGGTTTCTCGGCCCCGAGCGAATGGACCGTCCGCGGGAGCGTGTCCTCGTCGTCGATGTTCACGTAGCGCCCGGTGAGGCGGTCGAGCTCGTACTGGGTATGGAGGCCGATCAGGTTGCCCAGATATCGCCACTTGAGGATGCGGGCGTCCACAAGCACCTGATCCCCGAGCACGGACAGCGTGGTGTCGCGACCGTCCGGAAACTCCACGAACGCCTCGAAGGCGTGCGGCCCGGTAGGCACGGTCGTGATCGTCATGACCACCTCTTCCGAGGTCAGGGCCCGGTAGCCCTGCGTGGAAACACTTAGCGTGGCCGCGAGCCCGGAGATCGAAACAAAAAGCGCGCAGACGGTCGTTTGTCCCGCCGTGCCGACCCAACGTCGGCGTCGGAAGGCGCGCACCGCGAGGCCCAGGAAGGCCACGGCGAGCGCTGCGAATCCGATGGATCACGCGCTGCGAATCTGCATGGCGGGCCGCGGTGTTGCAGATGGGACCGACAAGCTCATCTTCGGCTTCGGCGTGCGGCCCCGCGACGTCCACCTGCACTATGCCGAAGTGTTGGTGCGTGGGCAACGGCCCCCCGTCAGGCCCCTCGGGGCCATCCTCCTCATCCTCCGGGACTGTCCAGCCGTGCGGACCTATCGGCTGGTGGAGCTCCGCCAGAGAGCTGAGCTGGCCAAGGTGGCAACTACAGACTATTTGCTGCGTCGAGTGGTCGTCTTTGACCTTTTCTTCGAAGCCTTCTTGGGTCTCGTCTCGAAGGCGGGGCTCGGACGCCGCTGTTCCGCGATCCCAGAGATCGTGGTCTCGATCCAAGCGTTGAGGCTCATCCCTTCAGCCTCCGCTGCGGTCGCCACGGCACGGTGAATTTCAGGCGTCGTGCGGACCAGAAACTCTCCGCGGTAGGGACGCTCAGGTTCTTTTCCCACTTCGTCGCAAAGCTCGAGATAATCCTTGACCGACTCCTCCATCGCGCTCCGAAGGTCGTCAACCGAACGTCCCTCGAAGGTCACAACGTCGAGGAGTCCGACGACCCGGCCGTGAAACGCATCAACCGATGGGTCGAACTCGAACACGCCAGTGTATCCCTTGTACTCGATCATGGTCTGACTCCTGCGTTCTCTAAGAACCGTCGCACGTCCTCAACCGTCGCCCTTCCGGTAACCCGCTTGGGATGGGGACCATGAAAGGTGGCAACCCTCTCTCCGAGTCGGAATCGAATTCGGGATCCGCGCCCCTCTGTGACGTCGCCTCCCAACGCGCGGATCAACCCCTCGACGGACGACCAACGGACGTCCGCCCGCGTGGGTCTATCGAAGACGGCTTGGAGCGTCTTGCGTTGAGCTGCGTTCATGATTGAATGATATCGGAAAAAGATATCATCGCCAAGTCGCTAACGGGCACTGCGGCTGTCGCGGCCGGGCGTTGACGGTCCCGGATCACTCGGCTTGCACCTGGCGACCCGGGGGCGGCATTGTAGCCGCACAGCAGAATTCCAAAGTCGTCAGGTAGATCTCTCTCCTCCTCCCCGTAGCTTTCGCTACGCCTCGTCGTCGTTCCTTGCCTGAACACACCGAAGACCCCTTCGCGCGGCCGCACCCCACTTTTTCAACAGGCTTCTAGTGGCCTCGGGCTTAGGTGGGCGGACCCTTCTGCGGCAGATGAGACGGGAAAAGGAGGCGCTTGAGCTGCTCGTCGCTCGTCGGTTGGAACTCAAGCCCGGCGAGCCGCTCGTGGACCTCATTCCGCCGTCGCCCTCGCCCTTTCCAGATCCCACTCCCTGACGATCTCGGGCGGCCAGTGATCCGCCGCTTCGGCTCTGACCAGGGCGGCTGCTTCCTGCCGGGCACGCTCAGCCAGCACGGCATCGACCGCACCTGTGGCCACTGCCGCGGCCAGTTCCTTTTCGTCCAGGACTTCGACGTGGCCGTCGGGGTGCCGGAAGACGTCGAGGAAGAGGTCCGTCGTGCGCCAGATCACGTCGGCCGTGCTACCGTCGCCCGCGTCACCGGTGTCCCGATCAGTGCCGCCTGGCTCGAACTGCACGGGCGTGAGCACGTTGGCGTACAGACCGGTGAAGGTACCGTCGGCCAAGTGGAAGAGGCCGATGTCGTGCCAGCGATCGGGGAAGGTGAACCAGACGACGGGGGAGCCGTCTTCGAGGATGGTGGTATCCCCGACACGCACCGGACCTTTCAGTGAGGTGCTGGGCTGAAAGGAGACGATCACGTCCGCGCCTTCGTCCAGGATCAGCTGATCGTAGATGGTCTGGTGATCGGGTGGGCGCAGGTAGTGGATGGCGACGCGCTTCATTCTGGGGCTGCGTCTGCCTCTGGGGCTGCGTCTGGGGCGTGCGCCCGCGATTCGCCGGGCAGCTGTACGCCAGGCACTGGCTCGACCATGATCTCCATGATTCCGCCGCAGACCGCGGGGCTCCAGGAGAGGAGGTCCTGGGTGAGGTCGACGCGCACCATTTCGGGCTCGCCACCCTGTGCGACCCTGGCTGCTGCCTCCAGTACCTCGCCCTCCCCGCATCCGCCGCCGACCGTCCCGATTAGACTGCCGTCTGGGTAGACGAGCATCCGGGAGCCGGCCTTTCGAGGTGTGGATCCGCGAGTCGAGACGATGGTGGCTAGCACGCTGGTACCGGGGGCCTCTGAGGCCTTCAGAATCGCACGCATGAAGGAGAGATCGTCAGGACGAATCATGTCTGGGGACCGGGAACCGGAGACGTGCGGGGAGCGGTTGGAACGTCGGCCGCGCCGATCAGGTCATCCGGCGTACCGTCCGTCCGCCCCGCGTCGGACTGACCCTCCTTGCCTGGCCCCTCGTTGTCTGGCCCCTCCGCGTCTGGCCCCTCAGCGTCCTTGAAGAAACGGTCCAGAATGCGTTCTTTCTCGCGCAGAGGGTCGCCGGTACCGCCCCGCCATTCGCGGACGATTTCGGCACCGACGGCCACGGCGATCTCGCCGGGAGTTTCGGCACCGAGATCCAGCCCTACCGGTGCACGGATCATGGCCACGCGTTCGCGGTCGATTCCTTCCTCAAGTAACTGCACCCAGGTGGCCCGCACTCTCCGGCGGCTCCCGATCATGCCAATGTACCGGGGCGAAACGGACAGCCTGAGTAGTTGCAGCAGGCATTCGTAGTCGTATTTGTGCCCTCGGGTTACCAGGACCACATGCGTCAGGGGGCCGATCGGGATGCCTTCAAAGGCCCGTGCGAAGTCGACGTGCCTGACATCAACGTGGTCTGGAAAACGCTCCTGCTGCGCGAATTCGGGACGGTCGTCCAGGACCCGCACCTTAAGGCCCAGAACATGACCAACGTCGGCCAGGGGCAGGGAGATGTGGCCGGCACCGACGATCACCAGTTCGGCGACAGGCCTGTGTACCTCGACGTAGAGCCTAGTTCCTCCCAGTTCGACCTCACCGTCCTGCAGACGGCCTCCGAGCAGGGCGAGTGCGCGGTCTCGGGCCACGTCGTCCAGAGCGGGGTCACCGAGAGAGCCGTGTGACTCCACGGTGATCCGATCCGGGCTGGCTACCACAACCATGCGCGCGGCGGGAAGCGGATCGAGGCGGGCGAACAGAAGCGCTTCGCGGCCACGGTCCACGGCTTCCACCGCGAGGGCCGCCGCCTGAGTGATGGTCAGGGGCTGGGGGGTCATCGAATGCCGGTCCCCCGTTCGAGACCAGTCGAACCCGCGGTCGCCGGGTCCCCGATTGCCGAATGCGAGATGGGGGCCGGGAGCAGTCCGTTCTGGATGGCCGCGCGCCAGTCGTCGGGCGTGTCGATGTCGAGTGTGACGCCGAAATCGTCCACGTCGAGCCGGAGGACACGGGAGGGATCGGCGTGAAGTACCGTCCGCGCACCTCCGGCAAGGTCGGGCGCTTGGAGTTCAGCGAAAACCGTTGCCCCGAACAGTGGCGGGTGGCCGGTGCGTCCGTTCAGGACCGGGACCACGATTCGGGCGCTCGGGTGGCCCGAGTCAGCGATCCCTTCACGGCCCGGGCCTCGATCCTCCCCATCGACCTGAACCGAGACGTCTCGCGTCTGGCCGGCGATCGTGCCGTCCGCTGCGCCAGCCGCCGAAAAGGCCGCACAGATGGCTTCGATGGTCTCGGGGCGGACGGCGGGATGGTCAACCGGGAGGAGGACCATCCCCTGGCAGTCGGGATCTGCGGCCAGGTGTTCGAGTGCAATGCGGACTGAGGCGATCGGGCCAGGGGTGGGGTCGGGATTGAACAGGACGGTCGCGCCGGCTGCTCGGGCGACGTCCGCGAGGTCAGCCCGTTCCTCTCGCACGACCACAAGGACGGGATCACAGTGGACGGCAAGCGTGCGTACGACTCGCTCCAGAAAGCTCTGTCCGCCTGCGTCGAGCAGCGCTTTGTCTTCCCCCATCCGGCGCGAAACTCCTGCGCATGGAACGACCCCGGCAATGCGACTGCCCGGCACATCGGAGGGCGTCATGCGGGAGGGAAGGCTTGGTAAAAGGTGCGGTCGCGCTCGGCGAGTTCAACCAGAACAGGGGCGGGGGCAAAACGCTGGCCGTGCGTCTGCTCGAGCCCGCGCAGATCGTCGACCAGGGCCTTGGGGTGCCGTTCGTCGGCAAAGCGGAGAAGGCCTCCCCGGAAGGGCGGGAACCCGGTTCCCATGATCATCCCCAGATCGACGGCGCCGGCCTGGGTGACGATTTTGTCCTCCAGAACCCGGGCCGCCTCGTTGATCATGGCGAGGATCAGACGCAGTCGGATCGCATCTTCGTCCAACCGGCCGGAAACCGGAGATTCGAGACCCAGATCAATGAACACGGTCTCGTCGACTCCGGCCTCCTTGTCGCCCTCCCAGCCATAGAAGCCCTTTCCGTTCTTCCGCCCGAGGCGGTCGCTCTCGGAGAGCGCGCTCAGACAGGGAGAGGGAGCCATCCGCGCCCCGAATGCGTTGTGCAGCGTCTCGCCGGCGTGTCGAGCGATGTCGATGCCAACCTCGTCGAGCAGCCGGACGGGCCCCATGGGCATGCCGAAGGCAACGGCCACCCGATCGATCTCTTCGATGGGCACGCCTTCGGCGATCATGAAGCCGGCCTCGTTCAGGTAGGGCCCAAGAATCCGGTTGACCAGGAACCCGGCGCCGTCGGCGCAGACCACGGGGACCTTGCCCAGCTTCAGCGCCAGGGCGTGGACGGTGGCCAGGGTAGCTGCGTCGGTATGTTCGCCACGGATGATCTCGACCAGCGGCATCCGATGGACCGGGTTGAAAAAGTGCAGACCGCAAAAGCGTTCCGGGTGCGACAGCTCCGCGCCCATCTCAACCACCGACAGGCTGGAGGTGTTGGTCGCCAGCACGCAGTCGGTGCGGACTTCGCCTTCGGTTTCGGCCAGAACCGCCCGTTTTACATCCATGCGCTCCACCACAGCCTCAACAACCAGATCGAGCGCGCGGAACCCCTGGTAGTCCAGGGTGCCGGTGATCCGCTCCATTCTCTGATCGGCATCGCGCCGGGTCAGGCGGCGACGCGCAACCTGTTTTTCAAAGAGGCCCCGGGCATGCTGGAGTCCGCCGGTGATCGCCTCATCCCGAATGTCCTTCATTCGCACCCGGATGCCGTTGTCGGCGGCGATCTGCGCCACGCCTCCTCCCATCACGCCGGCGCCGATCACGCCGAGCACTTCCACCGGTCGGGGCGACGAACCGGCGAAGCTCGAATGGGGCTTCTTCGACTGCTCTCGGAGTCCGAACAGGTGGAGGAGATTACGGTGAATTGATGTGCCGGAGAGCTCGCCAAATGCCGCGGCTTCCAGGGCCAACGTCTGATCCACGGGAAGCCCGAGCGCCTCTTTCAGAAGGCGGATGATCCGGAGCGGCGCGGGGTAGTGCCCGCCAGTCGTCTGCATCACCTGCTTTCGCGCCATGTTCAAGACGACGCGGCGGCCAAGCTGGCTCCCTTCGAGAAGTCTCTCGGTCCACTTGGGCCTCCGTCGGGACGTGCCGGGCTCCATCGTCCCCATCGCCAGGGCGAACTCCCTTGTCGAACGGCGAAACGATTCAGCGGGAAGCACATCCGAGACCAGCCCGATCCTCTTCGCTTTGTCGGCCCGGACCTGTTTGCCGGTGAGGATGATGTCGAGTGCGGCTCGAAGGCCGATCAGGCGGGGAAGGCGGGTCGAACCACCCCAGCCGGGAAGCAGGCCGAGCTGCACCTCGGGGAGGGCAAATCGTGTCTTGTCGTCGGACGACGCAACGCGAAAGCGGCAGGCCAGGGTCAGCTCAACCCCGCCGCCCAGACAGATCCCGTTGACTGCTGCGAGGGTGGGTACCGGCAGTGCCTCGACTCGACTGAAAACCTTCTGGCCCAGGCGGGCCTTGGCCTCACCATCGGCAGGGCTTTCGATCTGGCCGATCGCTGCGATGTCGGCGCCCGCGATGAAGGAGTCGGGCTTTCCGCTCCAGAAGACGAGAGCCTTCACCTCGCCCGAACCGGCCCGCTCTTCAATCTCGCTCAGCTGGGAATCCAGCCGATGCATGACCGCCTCGTCCAGGACGTTCAGCTTGCGTCCGGGGTCGGAGAAGGTGATCCACGCCAGACCGTCATGGTCGACGACAAGAAGGGGTGAATGCGCGTTGTTCATGGCCGGCCCGGTCACTGTTGAGGTTGCCTCAATCTAACCGGGGACGGATTGCCCCGCGAAGCCGCAGGCCGCCCATCCGACATCGGGGCACAAAAAAAGGGCCCCGAGCGCTGCGCGCCCGGGGCCCCCAAAACTGCCAGTCGTGCTCTACAGCTTGGGACGCGGCTCGGCGTTCGAACGCGTGAGCGTGATCGTAGCCGGCTCACCCTTCGCCACCGTCAGTGGCAGGTTCCAGTAGAGCACCGTGTAGGCCTCTTCAACCCGGGCATGAACCCAGTAGTTGCCCGCCTTCACTTCCAGACTGTTCGTAGCACCGCTGGCAGTGGTCGTGTCGACGGCCATCTTCAGCCCTGAGGCGGTGATGGCGCCGGCAATGGCGATGTCGACTTCGGCAAAGGCGTCGCCAGCCCAGTTCTCTCGGAGGACCTTGATCTCCTGGGTCTGAGCGTTACTCGCCTGCTGAAGGCTGGTGAACTCATCGAAGGCGGCGACCTGCTGCCGGTCGATCCGGTTGTACTCGGCCTCGACATCGCCGTACAGACGGAAAAGCGTCACGTACGTGGCTTCACCGCGGGAGTATCGCTCTAGCTCCGTGTTGATGGTGTTCAGCGAGTCCCGCAGCGTGTTCCATCGGTCCTGCATGCCCCGCCAACGGGCCTGGGCAGTCTGAATCGCTGCGCGGGCCTCAACGAGGTCTGCCGGGATCTCGGGCTCGGGCGTACCGAACGCCAGGGTGAGCGAGTCGAAGATGGCGTCGCGGTTATAGGGCAGGAGCTCGACCACGAGGTCGGAGACGGGTCGCATGACCATCTCGTTGGTCGTGGGGTCGAGAACCTCTAGTTCTGCGGTGACCACGACCTGCGTCGGGCCACAAGCGGCAAGCAGGATCGATCCCGCTGCCAGAAGCAGGGTGCTGCGCTTCATCGTTTCACTCCGGAGGGTCGGTGCTAAAGGGAGACGGGCCAGAAGGTATCGTGGCTCCGGAACCGCCACAACCACTGTGTACGACAGGGGCGGAGAAGGTTCTCTGAACGTCGGGTGGCACTGCGACGGTCCACTAGAAGCCTGTTGAAGAAGTGGGGCGAGCCGCGTTACGAGCGCCATGGGGCCAGATTCGAGGCGGATCGCCGAAGGCATGGCCGTCAGCTACGTCGAGGCGGTCCAACGAAAAAGATGGCCCCATGCCGCTGTGGGCACCACCGCGTGAGCGGTGGTCCATAGGGCGAAGGGGGGTTCGGCGGTCCATGCTGCGTCTCTCCTCCTCCCCGTAGCTTTCGCTACGCCTCGTCGTCGTTCCTGCCCTGAACACACCGAAGACCCCTTCGCGCGGCCGCACCCCACTTCTTCAACAGCCTTCTAGCGGCCGGCCCCGGCGCCGAAATCGGGACCGTAGACCAGAATCCGCGGTTCACCCAGGGCCCGCGCCACATCCAGAAGCAGGGCCGGGGAGAGCAGCCATGACTCTTCCTCGATGCGCCGATCGGGACGGATTCCCATGAGGAGGTCGGTGGCCAGGCGCTCTGCGAGCGCCTCGGGAGCGGACTCCCGAAGTAGCTCGGTGTTGCGGAAGCGTCGGCGCAACCAGTGGAAGAAGGCATCCTGAACCGGTTCGGCGGCGACGTCGGCCGTCCCCAGAATCCGGGATTCCCAGCGATCAGCGGCCTCGGGAAGCACTGCCGCATCAACCACCAGGAGGCGTCCGCCGAGGCGTCGAACGATCTGCACCTCAGCGTCGAAAATGCCGGGATCCGGGGGATCGGTGGAGATCTCCTCATCCATCCGGTGCGCCAGGAACTCAAGGAGAGTCTGCGGCACATCGGCCGGGACCGGGAAAGCGACCGTGATCCAGCTGTTGGTTACTTCACGCACCACGCGGATCCGATCTCCGGACTCCCAGATGACAGGCCCGCGATAGGGGCCCGCCGGGAGAGGGCGATTCGTCGCGCTTTGCGCCTCGGTCAGGCCCAGTTCGGACAGGATCTCGCCACGCACGACCGGACCAACGACAGCAACATGCAGCCGGGCGGGAGTGAGGCCCCGGCCGACGGCGGCCAGTTCAGTCACCGAAAGGGATTCGACGGAGATCGCCGTGCCTCGCGTGGGGCGTGCCCAGTCGGACTCGAATCCGTCGATCAGAGCGCGGCGTTCCCGCTCCATTTGGCGAACCGGCGAACCCGATTCGAACAGAAATGAGGCAGAGAGTCGGGCCTGTAGCCTGGCCACTATGGCCGGGGAGGGAGACTGCCCGATCGCCGACCGGAGGTCCCGCAGCAGCGCCGGCGCGTCTCCCGGTTCGACCAGAACGCTCAGCGACCACCGGTCATGCCGCACCTCGACCTGGGCGTGACGGGCCAGTCCCGCCGGCGCGCTCTCCACCAGTGACTCGGCCAACGCCTGGGCCCACAGCCAGGTTTCCCCTTCACGGCCGGGCCGGTCGAGGGCGGATCCGCCATCCACGACCAGCGCGATTCCGACCGTCGGCGAAGCCGGCCGTTCGACGACCTGAGCTCCCGCGACCCAGCTCTGAGCTTCCAGGCGGCTGGCTATTCCCAGTCCAGACGCCAACAGGGCCAGGCCGAAGAGCGCGTGCCGAACGCCCCTCTTCGCCGGGCCCTTCCGCGCAGCGGGGGTCATCGGCTGATCTCCATACGGAAGGGCTGGGTCTGCTGGAGGTTGTCCAGGAAGCTCCGGAGGCCAGCGGCGTCCAGCGAAACCAGCCGGTCCAGATAGGCTCGGGCAGCATTGGCTGGGAGGCCGGCATCGACGAAGCGTCCGACAAGCTGTACTTGTCCCACGGGCGTCCTCGCTCCGAAAAGCACATCGCCCCGCAGCGCGCTGGCGGTTTCGGCGACGGACTCATCGGTCAGCTCTCCCGCCAGAACGCTCAGTCCGTCGTTCAGCCAGCTGCGCAGCCGGCGCAGGTCCGAGGGGAAGGCCGCCCCCACAAGCGCCAGCGTCGAATGGCCGTTCGATTCCCACAGAGAAACACGCGCCTCGAAGCCCGTGACCGTCTGTCTGGTCGATTCGGTGAGCAGGGCGGCGGCGACGGCGGCCTCGGGCGAGAGCGGCTCAGGTGCCGTCCATGCCACGCCCCCGGACGTCCGCATAAGGTCCAGTGCCTGGGCCCGCGGGCCGGATGGGACCGGAACACCAAAGGCCTCCGCCGGGACCGGGTCCGTGGAGCCCAGCCGGTCGAACGATGCGAGGAGCAGTTCGTTCGAGACCTCTCCTGAAACCAGGAGCGTCATCAACTCGCGCCGGTGGCTCCGAATCCAGATCTCACGGATCATCCCGGGGGAGATCGCCTCGACAGTAGCCGCCGTTCCATTGATGGGCGGGGTGGAGCTGGCCGCCGACTCGCGCAGGCCCAGTTCCACTCGGCCCCGGCCCGTCTCCTGGAGCCGTACGATCTCGCGTCGCAGGAGCGTACGTGCCTCCTCGACCCGGGACAGTTCCGGAAGCGAGGTGACCTCCCTGAGTACAAAGGCCAGGTAGTCGAAATCGGTGCTGGGCCCCGCCACCGTGTACGCCAATCCCCAGGGTGTACGCTGGACATCTGCCGAGATCCCGAGGGGTGCGACCAGGCCGGTCAGCCGCGATCGGGCAAGGATCGCCAGAACCTGCGCCGAACCGGCCTCGATCGGGGCCTCCCGGATCGGCACGGCGAGCCGAAGTGCGACGATTCCAGGGGCAGGGGAACGAAGGCGCAGGATCCGGGGCCCCGCTGGGCTCGATAGGCCCGAGACGGGGCTGAGCGGGTCGGCGGCCGTGGCCTGCGGTGCGGGGCCCGAGAGACCGGGTTGCTGTCCGTGCAGATCGCCCCCGAAAAGGGCGAAGCAGCTCAGGACGGTTGCAACGAGTCTACGGCCCATGAACTCTCTGCCAAAAGAAAAACGGACGCCCTGTGGGCGTCCGTCTGGTACTCTGTAGAACCGGTTCGGTTCAAATGCCGCCAGCAATCACGAAGTTCATTGGATTCTGCGCTAGGCCGTTCAAGCGGACTTCGTAGTGCAGGTGGGGCCCCGTCGCGAGACCGGTGCGACCCACACGGGCGATCATCTGACCGCGGGTGACTTCCTGACCCACACGGACCAGGAGCTTGGAAGCGTGCCCGTACCGGGTAATGTAGCCGAAGCCGTGATCGATCTCGACCATCTGTCCGAGCCCGGAATCCCATCCGGCGCGAACCACACGCCCTTTGGCCGCCGCCAGAATTGGCGTGCCGGTACTCGAAGCAATGTCGACGCCTTCATGCGGACGAGCAACGTTGTAGACCGGGTGCATGCGGGCGTTCTGGAAACGCGAAGAGAGCCAGCCGGTCGTCGGGAGGATCGAGGGCGTGGCCTCGAGCAGGTCCCGATGCGCTTCGAGTGAATCGCCTGCCTCGGTCATGCTGGCGATGAGCAGCGATGCCCGACGCTCGAGAGCTGCCAAGTCATAGGAGGCCGCGAAGGTGCGAGCGCCCGTGGTTGAGTCGACCGCCCAGAGAGGGGTCGATTCCGGAGTGACGAGTCCCGGACCACCAATACCCACTCGCATGATCTCGGAGTCGATTCCGGTCATTCCGGCGAGAGTGCGCAGCTGAGCGTCTTTCTCGGAAAGGTTGGCCAGAGTCGTCTCGAAGCCGCCGATGCGATTCTGAAGGCGATCCAATTCGCCGGTCAGAAGCTGGTTCCGGGCTTCAAGCCGCTGGGCCTGCAAGTGAGCGGCACCCCCGAGCCCAATCCATCCGGCCAGCAGAAAGACGCCAAGAACGACGGTTGCAGCGGCTCCGACGACGTTTCGGACCCTGTTACGGGTTACCGAAATCTGTCGAACGGGCGCTTCGCCGTCCTTCAGGACCAAAAATGTCCAGCGATCACCTGCCATACGGTCGGTTACTCCGATAAGGTGAGAATGCGGAGTGCACTCCAGGTTATCTTCAAGGTTCAGCCTAAAAAGCTAGACGGAACCCCTCCAGCGGTCAACGCAAAGATGTTTAGTTGCCGCTAGTATGGTGTGGCAGAAGTCCCGTGTCCGTAGCGAGCGTGTCGCTGCGCAGATGCAACGACGCACGAATACAGCGGGACTTTTGGTACCTACGCTAGCCTTGGTGCCGCGGGAACAGGGGTTCGCCCTTAGTTACCACGTTTCCAGCGAGTTTGACAGTCCGAGCCTCATCAAGGGTTGCAACCTTCTGCAAACCCAGGCGTCGGGCGAGTTCGAGCATCTTGTCTGGTGCCACCGGCTGGAAGAGGGAAGAAAGAACCACCAGGGTCCGTGCGAGCGTCGCGAGTGTCCGGTCCAGTTCCTCCGCACGAGCGGGGTCCTTGGCCTGAGCCCAGGGTTCCGACGTCTCGACGAAGCCGTTTGCGGAACGGGCCAGTTCCATGGCAGCGCCCAGCGCATCGTGGACCCGGAACTCGGCGATCGCCGCCTCGACCAGTTCAAGGGTGTTGGCGATCTCCGCATCGAGTCCGTCGTCCGGGCCCGACGGGATGATCCCATCCCGGTACTTTTCGATCATACCCAGCGCGCGGGAGGCGAGGTTGCCCAGGACGTTGGACAGCTCGCTGTAGCGGGTCAGGAATCGTCCGGGTGTGTAGGATGCGTCTGCTCCGGTCGGCATCTCGCGAAGCAGGTACCAGCGCAGCGCCTCGACACCGAACTCATCCTTCAGCTGCAGAGGGTCGATCACATTGCCCAGCGACTTGGACATCTTCTCGTCACCCACCACCCACCAGCCGTGCGCCAGCAACTGCTTGGGCAAAGGCAGACCCGCGCCGAGCAGGAGGGTGGGCCAGTAGACGGCGTGCGTGGTCAGGATGTCCTTGCCAAGCAGGTGCAGATCAGCGGGCCACCACGATCCGGAAGTGTCGTCCCAGGCTGGTGCGTCCGGGCCGGCGCCCGCCTTCACGGCCCCTGAGGCTGTGAAGTAGTTGATCAGCGCGTCGACCCAGACGTAGGCGACATGCTCCTCGGCAAAGGGGAGCGTGACGCCCCACGTGAGGCGCGACTTTGGTCGCGAGATCGACAGATCGCCGAGCGGCTGCTGCAGGAAGCCCATGACCTCGTTGCGGCGATTCGCCGGAACGATCCAGTCGGGATTCGCCTCGATGTGGCTGATCAACTCCTGCTGGAACGAACTCATCCGGAAGAACCAGTTGGTCTCTTCGATCTCGACCACAGGTCGACCACAGTCCGGGCAGGTGTTGTCGGGACCGAGGTCCTTTTCAGTCCAATAGCGCTCGTCGGGGACGCAGTACCACCCGCTATAGGCGCCTTCGTAGACATGCCCGCGATCGTAAAGCCGCTGGACGAAGTCCTGCACGATGGCGATGTGCTCGGGTTCGGTGGTGCGAATGAACCGATCGAAGCTGATGTCCAGATCTTTCCAAGCCTTTTCGAAGCGCTCGGCCATCTGGTCGCAAAGCTCAATGGGTTCGATCCCACGACGGGCCGCCTCTTCCTGGATCTTCTGGCCGTGCTCGTCGGTGCCGGTCAGAAAGAGGACGTCACGTCCGGCCTGACGGTGAAACCGTGCAAGTGCGTCCGCCAGAATCGTGGTATAGGCGTGCCCGATGTGGGGCTCGCCCGAAGCGTAGTAGATCGGCGTGGTCAGGTAGCACCGCTCAGTCATTGGTCTCTTCGTCCTTGGTCTCTTCGTCCTTTCGATCCAGCGCCCGCTGGGGTCCGGCTCCGATCTCTTCGCGCAGCTGCTCGAGTCCGAGCGAGCGGCGATTTCCTTCGCTGTCACGCAATGTCACGAGTTCCTGCAGCACATCTACGCCGATCACTTGTTCCTCTCCGCGACCCGTGCGGACCGTCTTGCCCTCGCGCGGGAAGCGGCGGCGAGTCTCGACATAGGTTTTGTGCTCGTACATCAGGCAGCACATGAGGCGGCCACAGCATCCAGAAATCTGCGCCGGATTAAGGCTCAGTCCCTGATCCTTGGCCAGCTGGAGTGATACCGGCTTGAGTTCCGGGAGCCACGTGGAACAGCAGAGCTCGCGACCACACCGACCTACTCCGCCCAGCAGCGCCGCTTCGTCACGGACACCGATCTGCTTGAGTTCGATCCGCGTGCGAAACGTGCGGGCCAATTCGCGAACGAGTTCACGGAAATCGACCCGACGCTCCGCGGTAAAGTAGATGATCAGCTTGTTGCGATCGTACTGCCACTCGGCCTCGGTGACCTTCATCTTGAGCTGGTGCTTCTCGACCAGAGCGCGGGTTTCCGTGCGGACGCGCTCCTCGTCGGTGCGAAGGTCCGTCAGCCGGGCGACGTCGTCCTCGCCGGCAGGTCGGAGCACTCGACGTTCGGGAGTCGGCGTTGAACACCCGCCAGAAGACGAACACTTCCGTTCGGCAATCAGCCCAATGGCGGTGACCTGTCCCAGGTCTTCACCCCGGTCGGCCTCGACCAGCACATGCGTACCCGGCGCCAGTTCGATGCCACCGTAGCTGAAGTAGTCCTTTCGGTTCCCTTTGAAATGAACCTCGGCAAACCCACCCACGGGTCAGTTCCCGCCTTCGGACTCACCTAGCCAGGCGCCCATCGTCTCGTACTTGTTCCAGCGCTGCTTCAGCATCTCGTCCGTCTCCAGCTCGTCCAGCTCGGTGAGATGGCGGAGCAGGGTCGTCTGCAGGCTTTCCGCCGTCGTATCCCAGTCGGCGTGTGCGCCGCCGGCGGGTTCGGGGACGATGTCGTCCGCCACGCCCAGTGCCACAAGGTTGGCGGAGGTCAACTTGAGTGCTGCGGCCGCCTTTTCGCGGTGCTCGGCTGAGCGCCACAAGATTGCGGCGCAGCCCTCAGGGGAGATGACCGAGTAGACGCTGTGTTCGAGCATGATGATCCGATCGGTCACGCCCAGCGCGAGCGCCCCGCCCGATCCGCCCTCGCCGATCACGACGGAAACCAGCGGTACCCGCATGCGAGCCATCTCGCGCAGGTTCATGGCGATGGCTTCGGCCTGGCCGCGTTCCTCGGCACCCAGGCCGGGGTAGGCACCTGGCGTGTCGATAAACGTCACGACCGGGCGACCGAATTTTTCGGCCATGCGCATCAGACGGAGTGCCTTCCGATATCCCTCCGGATGGGGCATTCCGAAATTGCGCCGCAGGTTCTCCTTCATGTCACGGCCTTTCTGATGGCCGATCACCATGACGCTCTCGCCGGCCAGACGCGCCCAGCCTCCGACGATTGCTTCGTCGTCGCGAAAGGCCCGGTCGCCGTGCAATTCCATGAAGTCGGTAAACACCCGCCCCATGTAATCCAGCGTGTAGGGGCGTCGAGGATGTCGCGCCACCTGAACCTGCTCAATGGGTCGCAGGTTCTGGTAGGTCGCCTCGCGCAGCGCCTCGAGCTTTTCGGTCAGGACAACCACTTCGCCCGACACGTCTATGCCTTTGGCGTCCGCCGTCGCACGGAGCTTCTGGATCTGCTCCTGCAGTTCGACGATGTCGCGTTCAAATTCGAGATGGGGAATGGCAGCCATCGAGAAGCCTGTTGAAGAAGTGGGGCGAGCCGCGTTTACGAGCGCCATGGGGCCAGATTCGAGGCGACGAGGGCGCATATTTGCCCCTAAGGCTACTGCAGAACCCGCTTCAGAATCCAGCCGTCCGGGTCAATCACCACCTGTGCGTCACCCGGAATGTCAGAAAAGAACCAGCTGCCAGAGGCCCCATCCATCAGGACGTCTTTCCTTACGGATGTGCCATTGAAGCGGAATTCGATCGTCAGCGGAAGACGGAATCTGGGGGCGTAGCTTCCCTGGACCTGATCCTGATGCAGGTCGATCCGAAGGCCGCCGGCCGCGCCAGGAGACTGCGCAGCCCTGAGGACCGGGTAACCGGGGAGGTACAGCCACTGCTCGAAAAACCATCCGAGTTCCTGCCCGGAAGCCTCTTCCATGACGCGTTGCAGGTCAGCCGTGAGGGCGGTACTGTCCTGGTAGATCTCGTAGTAGTTTCGGATCCCCGAGAAGAACGCGTCGTTGCCCAACTGACCCCGAAGCATGTGCAGCACCATGCCGCCCTTCTCGTACGAATTGTCGTTGAGCAGGTCAAAGAGATTCGGAGTGCTGGTGTCGACAACCGTGCCCAGCGTGTCTTCCGACGACAGGTAGCTCGCGGCCGTCCGGTCGATTCGACTGCGGAAGTCCTCGACACCGTCGGCGTACTCAAAGAAGAGGGCGCCGAAGTAGGTCGCGAAGCCCTCTGAAAGCCAGAGGTGGCCCCAGTCCCGCTCCGTCGCAGAGTCTCCGAACCACTGGTGGGCGGTCTCGTGGGAGACGGTGCCTTCCATGTCGCGGCCCGAGGCAAGCCCGCCCTCGGAGTAGAAGATGGCCGACGAATTTTCCATTCCCCCGAACCGGGTCGCGGACTGCACGTGCGCCAGCTTCTCATAAGGGAAGGGGCCGACGACTTCAGCGAAGAAGTCCACCATTTCGGTGGCCCGCACGAAGTTGGGTGAAGCGGCCTCAACACTGCCCGGGTAGAGCCACTGTGACACCGCAACGCAGCCGTCGGGACGCGGAGACGCGGGCGCCAGGCCGCAGGCAGCCAACCCGAGCTCCTTAATCACCATTTCGGTGGCGCCGATGACCATCGTATAGGTGGGATGCGGCACATCCGAGGCGTACGTCCAAGTCCGGAAGGCGTCGGCGCTGGGCCATTCGGACGCGGGCTGGCCAGATGCGATCGGCTGTCCGACCAGACGGCCGTTGGCGATCACTTCCCAGCGGGCCGGCGCGTGGACCGTAAAGCGAACTGTGGCCTTGTCGGAGGGATGGTCGATCGTCGGCACCCAGAAGCGGGTCCGGTTGGGCCAGTTGTCGACAAATGCGGCGGCCCGTCCCTCGACGTTGTCCTGGAGCAGGAGTCCATCGTCGGGCGTGCCGCGGTATTCGATCTCGATCTGGATCTGATCGCCGGCCCGGGTCACGGCGGGAAAGGGCACGGTCAGGATGCCGTTCTCGCTGGAGGTCTGAACGGGTTCCGGGGTGGCCCCGGCTACGGACACGGATGCTCCCAGGACTTCCATTCCGGTGAAGTCCAGGCGGACATGGTCGATTCCATCCACATCAGCCAGAAGGCGGATCCCGGTGGTGCCCCAGACCCAGTCCTCCCGGTCGCTGATCGCCAGTTCGATGTCGTAGTGCAGCGCATCGACCCCGTCGATGTATCGCTCCGGCCCAGCGCGCATTCCGGCCTCAATCGGGGCCGGCTCCTGCGCGTGCCCGACCGAAGGCGCCACCATGGAGGCCGCCACTGCCACCATCAGGAGTCCACTGAATTCCGACTTCATCGCGGCGAATCTCCTCTCAGAACTTCAAAGGGCTCCGCCATGCCGAACCCGGCAAAGCGCCCCCAGTAGTATGCGTTCGCCCGCACAAAATCAGAGCCCAGATCGGGGCGCTGTTTGACCAGTGGAACGAAAGTCTTGATGCAGTCCAGCTTTCGCGTCAGGACCGGGCCGATCCGTCGGAAGACCGTCGGACGGAATTCCAGCGTGGTCGTGCCGGTCATGTAGGCCATGACGTTGGGCACGCCTTCGGCTGCCACCCGACAGAGTCGGTGCGTCTCTCGCCGAGCAGGGACCTCGTCCCCCAGTGCCGGGACGAAGGCGAACTGCGGGTTGAACTCGCGGATCACTCGTTCCATGAGCAACTGGCGTTCCGACACCGACGCGTCGTCCTCGCGAGGGACGTCAGGGCCGGCAAGCACGCGGGCACCCAGAGATTCGGCCGAGGCTCGTGAACAGGCTGCCTCGTCTGGACTCCCGGGATTCACCAGAAAGATCAGGACCTCGGCCCCGGCCGCCTGGAAATGGGCCAGGGTGCCGCCGCATCCGGCTTCGACGTCCCCGGCCAGGGCGCCAATGGCGACCACTTTGAGGCCCTCGGCAGCTTTTGGATGCAGATCAGGAAGGAGCGCGCGCAGCTTGGTCAGCAGTTCGTCCCGATCAAACGGCTTGTTGATCAGGCCGTCCGCCCCGGCCCGATATGCCGATTCGATGTAGCTCTGATTCGTATATCCGGTGATCGCGACCACGGGCACCTTCGAGGTGCGCTTGATCTCCCGGGTCAGGTCGAAGCCGTCCATCCCGGGCAGATTGAGATCGGTGAGGACGACGTCGTACTCGCCTTCGCCAAACATGGCCAGCGCCCGATCGCCATCCTGGGCCCAGACAACCTCGAACAGCTCGGTCGAGGTCAGCATGGCCCTGAGCAGCATGGCCTGATCCATGGCGTCCTCGACGATCAGAACGCGGATCGGTCGGTTGCTACTGTCGCTCACTGCTCCTCCGGTCGGGGCTTGGCGGGTTCAGGCAAGCGGCACGGGACCGCTGCAAGGGGATATCACCAAGGTACATGTCCTTGGCTCGCGGGTCAGCCTTCGGGCGCGGGACGGGAGATTACTTCGACCATCTCATGCGCCGAACGGTCGGGCTCGGGGACAAGGAACCAGACCATCAGTCCCATGCCCAGTACCGAGGCCGCCGCCAGCACAGTGTTGCTCCAGTACCCCACACCGTCGAAGAGTGGCCCCGCGACACCGGAGCCCACGGCGAACCCGACCTGGCCGAGCGCCACCGTCAGACTCATGAGCGAACCGCGCCGCCGCCCGTCGACCAGACCCGTCAGAAGTGCCGAAAACGGACTGATTCGGGCGGCCACCAGCACCATCACCAGAAAGAACATGGGGTAGGCCATCCAGAACTCCGTGACCAGCACCGTGGATAGCAGCATCACGATGGACAGCCCGATGCAGGACATCAGGATGATCCCCTTGCGACCAATCCGGTCGGACAGCTTCCCAGCCTGGGGCCCGGTCAGGACATTCGCGATTCCACCGACAAGGAAGAGGATCGCGATTGCGTCCGGCGTGGCTCCGAGATCACGCTCCAGCCAGGTCGGGAGGTAGACGACGAACAGGCCGATTCCCATGAACATCATAAAGAAGGCGACGGCCGCGTGGCGGATTTCGGGCCGGCTCAGCATCTCCATGTATCGGGAGAAGGATTTACCGATCGTCAGTCGCGCGGTCGTCCGTTCGACATCAGGCTGGGGCACCTTCAGAAAGACCAGAATGAAGGCGAGTGCCATGGTGATGGCGAAGATCCCGAAGGGAGCACGGAAGCCCCATCGCCCCGCAATCAGAATCCCCAGCGGGATGCCGATGATCTGCCCGAACGCCGCGCCGCTCATGATCCAACCGGTTGCCCAGCCACGCCGATTGTAGGGGAAGTAGTCCCCGACGTACGACACTGCCGCGCCGCTCAGAACGCCACCGGCCATCCCGGCGAAAATCCGAACGGCCAGGAAGGAGACGTAGCCCTGCACGAAGTAGTGACTGATGAGCGCGAAGGTCATTACGCCCGTGCCGATCAGCAGGATCCGTCGCCGCCCGATCTTGTCCGAGATGGGTCCCGAGATGATGGCGAAGATTCCGACCATCAAGGCGTAGGCGGACACCAGCGTGCCCAGCACCCGGTCCGGAATACCCAGTTCCGTCCCGATCAGTGGCAGGATCGGGGAGATGATCATGATCTGGCTCGCCGCCGAAAAGACGAGGAGCCAGAGGGCGAAAACTACGACTGTCGGTGAGGAGCGGTGTGGGCTCAAGGCATCGAGAGCGACCCTTTCGGGTTCAACTCTCCTCCTTGTGCACGATCATCGAATGACGCTGCGCGGTTGGCATGATGACCATGTTGAAGACGTCCACGTGCGGTGGCGCATTTACCACGTAGTGGACGGCATCGGCGATGTCTTCCGGACGCAGTGGCTGGTAGCCCTTGTAGGCGGTCTCGGCCCGTTCAGTGTCGCCGTGAAAGCGGACCTCGGAAAACTCCGTCTGGACCAGGCCCGGATCGATGCTCGATACCCGAACCGCGGTGCCGGCCAGGTCCATGTTCAGCCCCTCGCTGATGGCTTTGACCGCGTATTTGGTGCCGCAATAGACGCCGCCTCGGGGGTAGGTCCAGCGACCCGCCGTACTCCCGATATTGACGACATGACCGTGGTTGGATTCGACCATGTGAGGCACAAAGGCACGCGTGAAGTAGAGCAGCCCCTTCACGTTGGTGTCGATCATCTCTTCCCAGTCGTCGATGTCGCCGTCCTGCATGAGATCAAAGCCGCGAGCCTTGCCTGCATTGTTCAGCAGGACGTCGGGCATCCAGCCTTCTTCGGCCAGCTCGCCTCGGAGCGCATCGACGGCGGCGCGATCGCGGACGTCGAGCGTAGCGGTCCGGACCGCGGTGCCGTGAGCCGCGGACAGCTCGGCTGCGAGCGCATCCAGCCGCTCGGTTCTCCGTCCGATCAGCACTAGTCTCGCGCCCGAGGCGGCGAAAACCCGTGCGCACGCCTGGCCGATACCGGCAGTCGCACCGGTCACCAGGATCGTGCGACCCTCAATTCTATTCATGCAACGAAACTCCAGAACACTGATTTCGGCCCCGTACCGCCCCCCACTTGAGCCCAACGGACGGCTTGGCGCAACACGGCGTACGCGTGAGCCGCCTGATCATGACGTGGTCATGACATTTGGATGGCTTCACTTCGAGAGACCCCGCCCTTACGGAGGCTGTTGGACAGCCCAGACTGCCGGCGGTAACGTCTCGCATCAGGATTGATTCAGTGCGGAAGCACGGGAGAGAAGATGGCCCAGACAGGTGAGACCCACGTTCACGCAGTGGGGCAGGGCCGCAGGGCAGTCTGGTCCTGGGCGATCTACGATTTCGCCAACTCGGCGTACACCACGCTGATCGTCACCTTCATCTATGCGGTGTATTTCACGCAGCAGATCGCCTCCGATGCCATCATCGGGACAGCGCTCTGGTCGCGGGCCGTGACCGCATCTGCTGTGGCTGTGGCTGTCCTGTCTCCGATTCTGGGGGCGATCGCCGACCGGGGGGGGTACCGCCGAAGTCTGCTGATGACCTGCACGGCGATCACAGTGATCGGGGTGATGGTTCTGGCCTTCGCCGGTCCGGGCGAGGTGGCGTTTGCGCTGACGGTATTCGTGATCAGCAACGTGGCATACGAATTGTGCGGCGTCTTCTACAATTCCTACCTTCCTGATCTGGCCCCCCGCGAGAAGATTGGACGCATTTCGGGATATGGTTGGGCACTGGGATATCTGGGTGGGCTGCTGGCGATGGCCGTTGCGCTCTTTGTGTTCATCCAGCCGGAGATCGCTCCCTTTGGGCTCGACAAGGCTTCTGGCCAGCATGTTCGAGCGACCACGATCCTGGTGGGTCTGTGGTTCGGGGCCCTGTCGATTCCGATGTTCCTGTGGGTAAAGGAACCGCCCAGGAAGGACAATCCTCCCGTCGGCACGGTGGTCCGTGAGGCGCTGGGACAGGTGAAGCGCACCTTCGCAGAGGTTCGAAATTTCAAGCACATTTTCCAGCTGCTCGTGGCGAGGCTCGTCTACAATGACGGGCTCGTGACGATCTTCGCATTCGGTCCGATCTACGCAGCCGAGACCTTCGACTTCACACTGACCGAAGTGATGTACTGGGGCCTGGCGCTCAACCTGACGGCGGGGATCGGGTCATTTGCCATGGGGTTCATGGACGACCGGATCGGCGGAAAGAAGACGATCCTCATTACCCTGGCCGGGCTGATCGTCGGGGCCGTATGGGCCGTGACAGCGAGCACCAAACTGTCCCTCTACCTGGCGGGTATTTGGGTCGGGATCTTCGTGGGGCCCAACCAGGCCGCGAGCCGTTCGCTCCTTGGACGGATGGTCCCGCCCAGCAAGGAGGTCGAGTTCTTCGGCTTCTTTGCCTTCTCAGGCAAGGCGATGGCGTTTGCGGGACCACTGGCGCTGGGGATCCTTACTCAGGTCACGGAGTCGCAGCGAGCGGGTGTGGCGAGCGTGATCTTCTTCTTCGTGGTCGGGGCCATTCTGCTCATGCCGTTGGACGAGAAGGCAGGCATCGAGCAGGCCGGCAGAATCGGCTAGTGTGCCCCTGGCGGGCGGTTGCTCGACCCGGGCAATGGCTGAGCCCCTTTCTGGCGACCCGTCACCCACCCCGCGATCATCGCGATGGCCGTCAGCGGAACCACGACGGTGACGACGGTCAGGCCAAAGCTCTCCTGAAGGGCGTGTTCGGTGGCGGAAAGCCCCAGGTAGGTCAGATACAGCAGGTAGTAGAAGACCAGTACTGAGCCCTCAAGCCTGGAAATACGCCCGCCCGTGAAGAAGATCGGGAGGCAGACCAGAGCCACCGCGATCATGACAGGGAAGTCGAAGCGCAGGACGCCCGGATCGATTGGCAGATCGTTGGTCACGGCGGCGGCGCCCATAACTGCCAGAATGTTGACGATGTTGGACCCGATCACGTTACCCACCGCCATATCCCGTTCACCTTTGAGCGAGGCCACCACGGATGTCGCCAGTTCGGGCAGCGATGTGCCTGCAGCAATCAGGGTCAGTCCGATCACCAGTTCGCTCACGCCGAACGAGCGTGCGATGACCGAGGCCCCGTCCACCAGGAGGTCTGCGCCGACCACCAGGCCGCCGACGCCCAGACCGATCAGGAACAGATTCATCGGAATGGAAGCGGAACGTGCCGGTAGTGCCTCCACCAGCGCGTCGGAGTGGTCTCGTTTCGCGACCCACGCGAGCAGGCCGAAGTAGACCATCAGCAGCGCCAAAAGCGCGAAACCTTCTCGCCGACTGATTATGCCGTTCAGTGCCAGCGGTATCGGGAGCACCGAGACAGCCAGCATGACCCAGATGTCCAGTCGGACCAGCTGACGCTCAATGGCCATCGGAAGAATCAACGACGACACCCCGAGCACGACCAGGACGTTGAAGATGTTCGAACCGACCACGTTACCTACGGCGATCCCACCTCGACCCGCAGCGGAAGCGCCAACACTGACCGCGATCTCGGGGGCGGAGGTGCCGAGCGCCACAACCGTCAGGCCCACCATCAATCCGGACAGTCCGAACGTGCGCCCCAACCCGCCGGCTCCGCGCACCAGAAGGTCGGCGCCGATGGTCAGCAGGACCAGGCCCGCTGCCGTGATCAGAAGTTGGGTGAGCATCCGGGAGGATAAGCTGACCCGCCGCTGAGTTGTAGTTGTGGCGGGCTTCGTCGTCGCGCGGAACGGCTCGGCGCGCAACATTGTGACATGACCCGCCGCCACTCCGCCTTTCTGCTGATCCCCGTCCTCCTTTGCGCCCTGAGCGCCATGTGGTGGGCGGACCGCAGCACATCGACCACGTTCGACGAACTGGTGCTGACCTCGATCGGAGTGAGGGGGTGGGGTGCCGGCGACTGGAGCATGGTCGTGGACCAGCCACCACTCATGCCGGCGCTCTACGGGGGAGCGGCCATGCTCACTGGACCGCGGCTGCCCGCCGAGACCGATGCCGAGTGGAGTTTCAACACCCGGTGGTCGTGGGGTCGGGCGCTCTATTTTACGATGAGCAACGATCCGCGGACGCTGGCTTCGGCCAGCCGGGCGATCTCGATTCTGATGACGCTCCTGCTGCTGGGTGCCGTCTGGTGGATTGGCGCCGGGGCGGTTTTGCCGAGGGCCGGTCTGATGGCGGCCACGATCACGGCGCTCAGTCCCGACGTTCTGGCGCACGGCGCAATCGCCTACAACGACCTGCCCATGGCGCTGGCTTTTCTGGTGTCGTTGTGGACGGCCGATCGCTGCGTGCGGGATCCTTCGCTCACGACCGGAGCTCTGGCGGGTCTGGCTGCCGCCTTCGCGTTCGGCGTGAAGTTCTCGGCCATCGCCTGGATTCCAGTGGCGGGCCTGTTGCTGATGGCGGAGGGCTGGCAGCGCTGGCGCGACCGGAACTGGCGGGCCCGGTTGCCGGAGGCAGCGGCATCCCTGGTTGGGGCGTTCTGGGCGGCCACCGCCCTGCTCTACGGCGAGGATCTGGCGCTGCGAGGGTTGCGGCTTGGGTTCTGGATCACGGTCCAACGGGCGCTCGAGGGACATCCAGCCCCGGCCTGGCTGTTCGGTGCCACGTCAGCGACCGGATGGCCTTGGTTCTTTCCGGTTGCCTTCCTGATCAAGACTCCCATCGCGCTGATCGCTCTGATCATGGGTGGGATGGGCCTGGTCTGGATCAGGGGCGATCGCGGCAGGGGCGAGGCTGCCCTGACAGTGGGGAGGGTGAAAGGATGGCTGGCGAGTCCACTCCGCGCGCCTGCGATCGGCGCCCTCATTTTTATGGCCTTCCTGATCCGGTCCAGTCAGAACGCAGGCTTCCGGTACGCCCTCCCGGTGCTCCCTCTGGTCGCGTTGCTCGCCGCGGCGGGTTGGGCCCGCTGGATTGATTCGAACCAGGATGCCGGCGTCGGATCAGGGCGGCGCATGATGGTCCCGATGGTTCTGATGCTGGGCACGGTGGTGTCGCTGGGGCTGACGGGCCCGTTCTTTATCAGCTATACAAGCGAATGGGCGCGACGTCCCGCCGGGCAGGAGGCTCTGCTCGACTCTTCGCTGGACTGGGGGCAGGGGCTTCGACCTGCGAGAATGGATGACGGAGAACGCGGTCGACGCGGTCCGTTTGAGCCACTTCGGGTCGGGGGTCCCCGAGGCCTATGGGATCGAATATTCGCTGCTGCGCTCCTTTCTGAATCTCCGAGCTGGTCCTACCGAGGGAGCGACCGGAGAGATCATCTGGACGGCGATTTCGGCAACCAACGTTTCGGGGCTGTATTTTCAGGGTGACGATCCATTTGCCGACTACCGCGAACGCACCCCCGACTTCGTAGTCGGAGGGTCGATCTACCTTTACCACGATCCCCAACCGATGCTCCGCCAACCAAATGACTGAGCCAAGCCAGCCGCCCCGTCGGCAGCGCCCCAAGCGCATCGGGATCTCGTGGTGGGCCCTGACTCTGATGGGCGCAGGCGTCGGCTTTCTGTCAGCCGAATGGATCGGAATGGTCTTTGGCGGTCTGTTGGGATTCTTTGCCTGGAAGCTCCGCTGAGCGCTGCAGCGACCGGCGGTGAATCCGTGTTCGATGTGATCGTGGTCGGCGGTGGTGCGGCCGGGCTGATGGCCACCCGCTTTGCCGCGGCCGCCGGGGCCCGGACGGTTCTGATTGAACGCACCCGAGACGGCGGACGAAAGATCCTGATCAGTGGTGGCGGACGTTGCAACGTGCTGCCCGGGACCTTCAGGCCGGAGCGCTTCGTCACCGCTTCGTCAGCCAATACGTTGCGAAAGATCCTGAAGTCGTGGCCCCTGGAAGAGCAACGTCGATACTTCGAGGAAGTGCTCCGGATTCCCCTGAAGCACGAAGACGAATTCGACAAGCTGTTTCCGGTTTCGAACAAGGCGATTGATGTCCGTGATGCGCTGGTTCAGGCAGCCTTCGACGCTGGGGCGGCGATTCGATTTGAGACCGCCATCACCGATGTTGGTCGCACCGATGAGGGCGGGTGGTTCGTGGAGGCGGAAGGCGGCAGCCGCTGGGGGGCGCCCCGCCTGATCATGGCCACCGGAGGTCTGTCGGTTGCGGCTACCGGAAGTGATGGCCGCGGACTGAGCCTGGTGAACCGGCTGGGTCATACGCGCCACACCACGTATCCAGCTCTGACTCCTCTGCTGACGGACCCGGCGGTGCACAAGGAGTTGTCCGGTGTCACGCTCGATGTCCGAATCGAAGTCCCGGTCGGGAAAACACGCGAGACGTTCGAGGGGTCATTCCTGTTCACGCACCGCGGCTACAGCGGCCCCGTGGCTCTCAACGTCTCCCATCTTGCCGTGCGTTCAGCACTGGAGGGTGAGCCGGTTCGGCTGGAGGCGGCATGGGGGTGCATGACGTCAGCGCAGTGGGAAGCGGCCCTGGCGCCTGGCGCTGGAACCGTGGGCTCGGCCCTGTCGGCAAGTTCGCTTCCCTCACGACTGGCCCGGCAACTGGCGGAAGAAGCTCAAATCCCCTGGGATCGCTCCCTGGGTCAGCTCAGAAAGGATGAGCGCCAGACGCTGGTCGAGCTTTTGACCAGCTATCCCCTTCCGTGGACGGGCGACGAGGGATACAAAAAGGCCGAGGTCACGGGGGGCGGGATCAATCTGGCAGAGATCGACCCTCGAACCATGGAGAGTCGGCTGTGTCCGGGGTTGTATCTGTGCGGCGAAATCCTGGACGCCTTTGGCCCGATTGGTGGCCACAATTTCCTCTGGGCGTGGGCGACAGGCCGGGCAGCGGGAATGGCAGCAGGAGATTCAGCACGAGACGCGGGTACAGACTGATCCCTTACCTCTGATGACGGACTGGAGTTCGACATGAACAAGCGAATCGCAGTGCTGATGGTCACAACTGGCCTGCTCTCAAGTTGCGCGTCGATTTCCACATCCCGGATCCTCACGGCCGAGCGTGTGCAGGCTACCGCCGCTGCCTATCGCGCTCTCGCACTCGGCGTTTTTGAGTACAGACAGGCGGAAGGGCTTCGTGCGATCTGTGTCGGGACTCAGCGGCCCGCAGGAGAGAGGGCGGAATTGCAGGAGCTCGTGACCGGTCGCATGGCAGGGACGGCCCCGATCGTCGTCGACGTCCGTGAGTGCACGCGGACGGGTGATACCGGTTGGCAGGTCACGGACGGAGAAATCCCAGCGATCCAGATCTCGGCCATAGTTGAGTGGGCGACGGATGAGATCGCCGAAGGGAGGGCCGGGGTCGTCGTGAACAACGCCAATCGCTTCACCTATGAACTCCGGCTCGAGCGGGAGGAAGGGAGGTGGTACACCATCGACGTTTTCTGCTTTCCCCAGACCGCCAATCGCATCTGCGTCTCGATCGATCCCCTGGTGACCGGCACAGGCGGCTGATCTCACCCGGGCTGTCCTAGAAGCCTGTTGAAAAAGTGGGGCGAGCCGCGCTGCGACACTCTCGGTACGGACACGGGACTTCTGCCACACCACACTAGCAGTGTGCGGGATGCTTGCCAGGTAGCGTGAAGGTCGCGCAGCTTGGGCCACCCCGTTGCACACACACCCGGAGTTCTCGTGTCGCACAGAATCAGGCCCTCAGCGCTCACATTTTTGGCAACAGCCCTCCTCGCGTTCGGTGGATGCAGCCCAGACGCACCCGAGAATCCGGCAGATAAGGTCATGGTGGGTGGCACCATCGCGACGGTCGACGCGAACAACACCGAGGTCGAGGCACTCGCCATTCGTGACGGCCGAATCGTGGCGGTTGGAACCACGGCCGAGATCGAGGCGATGGTTGGCCCCGACACCGAGGTGATCGACCTGGAGGGTCGGTTCGCCATGCCGGGCTTCGTCGAGTCTCACGGACATTTCGTCGGGCTGGGCAACTCGCTGATGATTCTGGATCTCAGCACCGCGGCCAACTGGGACGAGATCGTCCAGATGGTGGCCGAGGCAGTAGCCGATGCGGAGCCCGGTGAGGCGATCCGCGGGCGGGGCTGGCATCAGGAGAAGTGGAACGTGGTCCCGCAGCCGAACGTCGACGGCGTGCCCATCCACACCTCGCTTTCGGCGGTGTCACCGGACAACCCCGTGGTGCTCGGACACGCGAGTGGGCACGCCTCGTTCGTGAATGCACGAGCCATGGAGATGTCCGGGATTACCTCCGCAACCGCCGATCCTTCAGGCGGTACCGTGGTAAAGGACGCTGCCGGCCAGCCCACCGGTCTGCTCCGTGAAGCCGCCCAGGGGCTCGTTCGCACGGGTGGTACCACCACCACGCCGGAGGAGCGCGCGGCCCTTTTTCGCCGCCGTGTGCAGCTCGCCTCTCAGGAGGCCGTCGCCAACGGAGTCACCTCCTTCCACGACGCGGGATCGGGCTTCGGCACGATCGACGCGATCAAAGCGCTGGTTGACGAACATGCCATCCCCATCCGGCTGAACATCATGGTCCGGGGTGAGTCCAACACCTCCATGGCCGACCGTCTTGGCGACTACTTCATGGACGGCTACGGCGACGGTCATCTGACGGTTCGGTCGATCAAACGACAGATCGATGGAGCGCTCGGACCTCACGGCGCCTGGCTGCTGGAGCCCTACGAGGATCTGGAAGGCAATGCAGGGCTCAACCTGGAATCCGTCGAGGACATCGAAGAGACGGCGCGGGTCGCCGTAGCCAACGGCTTTCAGGTGAACACGCACGCCATCGGCGACCGTGCCAACCGCGAGGTCCTGGACATCTATGAGCGCGTCTGGGACGAGATGGGCGTTTCGGGTCAGGATCTGCGTTGGCGGATCGAGCACGCCCAGCATCTGAATCCCGACGATGTGGTGCGCTTCCGGGATCTGGGTGTGATCGCAGCGATGCAGGGGATCCACGGAACCTCGGATGGACCCTGGGTCCTGCGGCGCCTTGGACCGGTGCGAGCCGAGAACGGCGCCTATCTGTGGAGGAGCCTGTGGGACCTTGGCGTAATCGTCACCAATGGAACCGATGTGCCGGTTGAGCGGATTGATCCTATCGCGTCATACCATGCCACCGTCACGCGGATGATGCCGAACGGAGAGACCTTCTTCCCGGCACAGAAGCTGACCCGGATCGAAGGGCTGCGCAGTTACACGATCAACGGCGCCATTGCCGCTTTCGAAGAGGACCGGATCGGATCGTTGGAGGTCGGGAAGTATGCGGACATCACCGTTCTGTCCCGGAATCTGCTGACCGTGCCCGATGACCAGATTCTGGGCACCGAAGTCGAGATGACACTGGTGGCGGGCGCTGTGGTGTATGAGCGCGGCCGGTGACCGGCGGGCTCTGAGTCGGACCGGTCAAACGGTCCAACTTTAAGAGCCAGGATGCTGGTCTGAAGTGGGGGGACGGGGGCTCCATTGCTCCCGACGCCTGTGACCCGAAGTCGTGATCGGGTCTCAGGCTGCAGCGACGGGGATCGCCGATTCAGGGATTCCGGCGGTATGTTTGAAGTGTGATGGGGTGGCTTCAGGGGAGGAGTTGAGATGGTGCGTCGTTGTCTGTTCTGTCAGACACCGTTCCCGGCGAACGGCACGTTCCCGCATTTTCCGCGGGGACGGCGCATTGCATTTGATCCCGACAGGGGCCGCCTCTGGGCGGTCTGCGGGAAGTGCTTCCGCTGGACTCTCGCCCCCATCGAGAACCGCGACGCGGCCCTCTACGAACTCGCCAAGGCCGCCCACGACAAGGGCGTACCCGTCGCCAAGACCGACAACATTGCTCTCTTGCACGTGGGGCGGACGCTTGTTATCCGGGTCGGTCGAGCCGGACTGACGGAGCAGGCCTGGTGGCGATACGGGAAGGAACTTCGCAAACGGAAGGCATCCTTCGATTCCCGCGCGGCCCGAGTGACGGCGGTGACCTTTGGGGCGGTCCAGTACCTCGGCGAGATCCTTGGTCTGGCCGACCCTGACGTCCCCATCGACTGGGACGACAAGCCCATGACCGACATTCTGCGTTGGCGGAAGTTCGGATGGGCGGCCTGGCACGGACGAGAGACCTGCCCCTACTGCCACAGCAACCTCAAGGCGCTGCGCTACGACATGTCCTGGTGGGTCTACCCACTGATGGGCGACGATGGCGAGGTCGGGCTGGGTGTCCCATGCCCTCGGTGCGACCCATGGACACCGGAAAACGTGTACCACCTGAAGGGCCCCAAGGCCGAGAACGCTTTGCGCCGAGTCCTAGCTTATCAGAACATCACCGGCGCCAGTGAACGGCTGATCCGCGATGCCGCGGGGGCGATCGAAGCCTCGGGATCGCCGGGGGCGTTTGCCGTCGAGTCCGTGGAGCGGCGTCAGTGCCTCTGGAAGATGGGGCCCATGGCGACGGTGGCACTGGAAATCGCCGTCTCTGAATCTGCCGAGCAGCGCATGCTCGACATGGAGCTGGGCGCCGTCGAGTACATCTGGAAGCAGGAGGAGGAGCTTGCCCAGATCATGGACGAGGAGCTCTCACCTCGGCATCTGATTGAGGCGCACCTGCGGA
>JBDNHE010000208.1:0-57099 GCA_041688945.1 Gemmatimonadota bacterium
CCAGTCGAGGTCGCTTCAACCCACGGGTCGTCAAACGAAAGATGAGCAACTACCCCACCAAATCCCGTAGCCCCCACCGAGGAACCCTGCGCCATCGCCCCGTGATCCGGATGCGATATGCAGTATAAAGCAACGGTATTGGGCCTAGCTGGATGCTGTTCGGCATTTCGGGAATACAAATCGTACTTGAGACAATTTGGCCGGCGGGTCAGTCTTCGGGTGCGAGAAGCCCAGAAAGCCAGCACCTAGGCCGAAAATGGCCATCATGGAGTGCCCATAGCAGTGGTAGCAGCGCCCTGCCCCAGAATACAAATCGAACTTGAGACAGATTCGGCCGAGTCCGGGGCCGTTTTCTCATGACTGTATTCACCCCAGGCGATCGACAGGGATGAGTAAAGAGTCGGCTGTCAGGCGGTGTCGATCCGGCTCAATAATCCGACGGTGACCTGGTCACTCGGACTCCGGTTCGACCCTTCCCTTTGAACTCGGCAAACTTCCGGGGCCTGGGGCGCACGCCACACGTGAGACGCGCTTCGCGCGACAATTCCCCTGAGTACCCCGGGATGCGCTGGTAGGAAGACGGAAGAAAAAGATTGCCCGTAACTGGGCAATGTCGCATGGTGATCATGTTGCAGATTTCACACAAATTTATTTGGAGGCACTATTTGGAGGCACTATGAAGACGCTCCGTTTGGTAATGTTGCTCTTGACAATAGGGCTTATTGGGTCGGCGACGACTCCTGATTCAGTTTCAGCCCAAGGGCCCGAATGTGCGGACTGCCTCTCCGACTGGTTGTGCTCATCCAGCCCATGGAGTGGGTACTATTCCTGCGAAATCGTCAGCGGCCAACCCTGTGCTGGTTGGGGCTTGTGCATCATTGTGAACGAAGATGACTCACCGGAAGCTTGGAAGTTCGCAGCCGCTGGAATCGAGGCATCCGACTGGGAGCCAGTACGCACCCTAGAGTGGGGTGAGGTCGACGTGGCGCAAGTCGCGGAAGGTCAATACGCCCTCTGGAGTTGCCAGGGCTCAGTTCTTGCGCTCTTCGAACGTGACCACGCCGGAGGCCTCGTCCGACAAGAGTTCGATCGAGCCGACTACAGGGGTGGGTACGACCTTGATAACCTCATGGTCTCAGCCGTCTTCAAGAACATGAATGCCGCGATGGAGCGGCAGTAAGGTGCGCCGCCTCGTTGCCTCGACCCTCGTTGGGCTACTTCTGGGTGGTTGCCTCGGGACAGTCGGGGTGACGGGGCTCGCGGCCCAGTCCGTTCGAGTCGATGTGGTTTCTCGACATCCGTTCCCGCGCATGGACAGTGCTGGTGATATCGTTCGTATCGGTGGCGGGATGATCTCTGAAGATGGGCGCGTCCTCATGGTGGACCTGAGACGTCATGGTCTTCTCGGTTTCGATCCTCGGACCGGGGCGATTGAGCCGATTGTCTGGACGGCCGAGGTTCCGGCACCGGCAATCCTTGCGCCCGGGCCAGATGGCACAATCTGGGTTCTCGACCTCGCTGGCCCTGCCGTCCACGAGTTTTCCTCGCAGATGGCGCTCCTTAGTTCTCGAACACTCGCCGGGCCCATCGCGAATCCAAAATCGCTCACCATCCTCCCTGATCGGTCCTTCGTGATCAGCGGATATTTTTTTGAGAGCTCTGGACATTATCACCTTTTCGGGCCGGACGGCGTCCTCGATTGGAGTGCGTTCGCTGACTGGCCGAATCCCGAGAACCCGATGGTCGCCCGCCCAACCGCTGGCGGGGCGGCCTACTATGATGACCAAAGTGACAGGCTCCTCGTATCGAGGGCCGCCCCACATTTTATTGCATCGATGGATTTGCAGGGCCAAGGCCAATACGTCGCATGGCAGTCCGATGCAGACATGGTGCCGGCGCCCGATGAGACCTTTCTCCGTCGAGAAGAACTCCGTGGTCGGATTCGGTTCATCCCTGACTGGGGGTTCAGACGTTCGGAAGCGGTGTTTCCAACGTCTGTGGAAGAGCCTTGGGTTAACGTGATCGTTGATGCGGCAGGGAATGAGACGGTCTTCGAGTTCTTTAGCGTCACTGGCTCGCGCGGAAGTATTTTTACTTTACCGGAGGCAGTGTCGCCTCTAGCGGTAGACGGAGACTTGATCTATGGGATTGTTGGACAAGGTGAGACTAGCCCCGTGTTGGTCGTGCTTAGGGTCACCTCGGGCGGGTAGCCTTTGGACCCTCCTGAGCATCGTATCGCTCTTGGGGGTCACGGGGTGCGATGCCGAGCGCAAACTCCCCCCCAGCGTAGGCACGGAACTCTTTCGCATTGGTTCCCTTTCTGGGGAATGGGACGCCTTCGGGGGTGTAGTAGGTGTCGCTCTTGGAGTAGACGGCCGAATCGCCGTGGCCGACGCTCGTCAGAGCCGCGTGGTCCTTTTCGATCAAGATGGAGCCCTTCTCGGCTCTTTCGGGAGGAAAGGTGAGGGCCCGGGGGAGTTCAAGAGCCTCGCCGGCGTAGCCCAATTTGACGACGGCTTCTTGGCGATCGACGCCGGTAACAACAGGTATGGTATCTACTCGTTATCTGGCGAGTTGCTTCAGGAACACCGTAGGACATTGTTTGGAATCTCCTACCCTTGGGTGGGCGAGCAGCTACCCGACGGAAGGCTGCTGGACTCTTACCCCAAGTTCCAAGAGTCGGCCTTGACCTACGTCCCAGTGGCGGTCGATTTCCCCAGCGGCGAGTTTCAGGAGTTCGCTGAGATATCGTCCTTGCCGGCAGATCCGGTGCTCCGAGTGCCTCCATCAATCGCGACACATGCTGATCGGATCGTTTGGAGGGGTGACGGATCGGGCGGCATCCTGTTCGGGGCTTCGCAAGGTTCGGCGATCTATAGTCGGGACCTTCTTTCGGCCAATGGCCGGGTGATCTTGAATGACCTGCCGCGACTGCCGATTCCCGAGGCCAATCGAGTGAAGATCTTCGAGGCCGCCGATCGAACCGGCCTCAACTACAACCGCGACTGGCTCCCCGAAACCTATCCGACGTTCAAGGGCATATGGCTGCTTTCGTCGGGAAAGGTCGTGCTCTTGGCACCCCTCTCCGAACCCGGACAGAGTATCTTCTCGATCTACTCAGGCGACGAAATGTTGGGCTCATTTCAGCTGGACCTGGAGTGGATCCCTAGCGCCGGAAGTACCGTCGAAGGCGAGCTCCTGATGGGTGTGGCACATGATGAGATCGGCATTCAGTACGTCGTGGCGATCTCGTTCGCGTCCTAAGCGTTCCGTTTCCTAGCCGGGAAGGTAACGGTCGTTCACGCGAAACTTCGGAGGCCTCACCCTTTCGCGACGGTGCAATACGGCTTCCAGTGAGGGGGCCCATGTTCGAATCACGCAATCCGCTCTTGGTCCCTTTCCGCACCGCGTCCAGCGCAAACCCCAGCCGGTTCTTCTCCTGCGTCAGCTACACCGGGGTGGATGTCCGCAAAGCTCATCTCGATTGGGCGCTCACGAACTAGGAGGAGGGCATTGCGGCAGATCGCAGCTCCAGCTGGGTAATCCCAAGTCTCGTAGTCCCAGCGGCGAGCGGAGGATTGGTGGCCAATCCCCGCCGGGTCCGCGATTTCGCTAGGTCGACGGTCAGCTCGCCAAGACCGAGGAGGTCCACGCCCGCATGCTCACAGCGTTCGCGGCACGGGCCCGGCCCACGTGCGGCCGCTTACCGCCGAGGGGGCATGATGACCCCGGAGAAAAACCGCCTCAGCTCGCCGGTCCGCCGGTCCGCGAGGGCATCAACAAGCACATCGATGGCTGGAACATCAGCTTTCCTCGAATCTGCATAACCTCATCCAGAGAGCCCCCTCTGGCGGCTAGGAAGGACCTGCTCCAAGTGGGGCCAGGGCGGTAAGGTAGCGCTTCCCTTTCTCGACCTTGGACAGCTGGGGCTGATAGAGACTCGTCTGGGCCGCGACCTCATCCTGGGTCAGGCCGGCATCCTCGCGTAGTTCCCGCAGCCGGCGACCGAGTGCGAGCGCGTCCTTGCTCAGCGACACGGCCGAATCATCGAAAAGGTGTTCGGGCGCATGAAAAAGCCCCGATGATCGTGAACATGTACTTGGGATTGGGGTGTCGCAAGTAGGATCTGCCTTCACAGGCACCTCCATCACTGCACGGCGTTGATCATGTCGAAGATGGGCAGGTACATGGCCACGATCATGCCACCGACCACGACACCGAGCACCACGATCATGATGGGCTCCATGGCAGACAGCAGAGTGTCGACCGCGGCGTCCACTTCTTCGTCGTAGAAGTCGGCGATTTTGGAGAGCATTTCGTCCAGACCACCGGTCTGCTCACCCACGTTGATCATCTGCACGACCATGGGCGGGAACACGCCGGATTCTTTGAGCGGACCGGAGATGGTTTCACCACCGGCGATCGAGGCGCGGGAGCCCATGACGGCGTCGTGGATGACGCGGTTGCCGGCAGTCTTTGCGGTGATCTCAAGCCCTTCAAGAATCGACACACCCGAGGAGACCAGCGTTCCCAGCGTCCGCGTGAATCGGGCCACGGCGGCCTTACGCTGAAGATCACCAATGATCGGCAACGCCAGCATGAGCCTGTCGAGAAAGAGTCGGCCAGCGGAAGTCGAATACGTGTACCGGATTCCGAAGAATGCACCGATCGCACCGGCGAGCACTGCCCACCAGTAGGCCTGCAGGAACACCGACATTCCAATGACGATTCGGGTCGGCAGCGGGAGCGGAACGCCGGCCGAGTCGAACATGACCTGGAAGGTCGGGATAACGAAGATCAACAGGATGCAGACCGCGGCGCCGGCAACGCTGAAAATGACCGCCGGGTAGACCATGGCACCTTTGATCTTTCGGACCAGGGCGTCGTTCTTTTCAAGGAAGGTGGCCAGGCGCAGCAGGATGGTGTCCAGAATACCACCCGCCTCACCGGCGGCGACCATGTTCACAAACAGCTCGGTGAAAATCTTGGGGTGTTTGCCCATGGCGTCAGCAAGCGTGTTACCCGACTCCACGTCGTAGAGCACATCCTGAATGGTCTTTCTCAGCGCAACGTTTTCGGTCTGTTCGGCCAGGATGTCCAGCGACTGCACGAGCGGCAGACCGGAGTTGATCATGGTGGCGAACTGACGCGTAAAAATAACGATGTCGCGCGTGGTGATGCCGGTACCGAAGCTGATGTTGAGACTCTTCGACTTCTCGCGCACCGCGACCGGAATGAGCTTCTGCCTGTGGAGATATGCGAGCACGTCCTCTTTGGACTTGAGATCGATCTCGCCGCTCTTGATTTCACCGCCACTGGCTGGACGGGCGCTGTACGAAAATACGGTCATGCGTCAGTTCCTCAGTTGTTCGGCACGGGTTCACCGACCGCACGGAGAAGTTCCTGCGGATCGGATGAGCGTTTGAGTGCCTCTTCCAGCGTAACCTCGCCCTTCATGTAGAGCACCTGCAGAGAATCATTCATGGTCTGCATACCATGTTTTTTACCGGCCTGCATGAGTGAGTAGATCTGGTGGATCTTCTCGTCACGGATGACCGCCCGGATGGCCGGCGTACAGATCATGATCTCGGTGGCCGCGACTCGGCCCTTGCCTCGTGCCTTGGGCAGGAGCGTCTGAGTCACAACGCCTTCAAGCACGAACGCCAGCTGGGCCCGAATCTGGGCCTGCTGATGAGATGGGAAGGCGTCGATGATTCGGTTGACCGACTCGGCAGCAGAGTTGGTGTGAAGCGTGGCCAGCACCAGGTGACCTGTCTCGGCGATGGTGAGGGCGGCTGAAATCGTTTCCAGATCTCGCATCTCACCGATCAGAATCACGTCGGGGTCCTGACGCAGCGCATACTTAAGTGCGTTGGTGAACGACTTGGTGTCCGCTCCGACCTCACGTTGATTGACCACGCAGCTCTTGTGACGGTGGATGAACTCGATCGGATCCTCAATCGTGATCAGATGCCCTTTGCGCTCGGTGTTGATCTTGTCGACCATGGCGGCAAGCGTGGTCGACTTTCCTGAGCCGGTCGGGCCGGTCACAAGGACCAGTCCACGTGGTTTGTCGGCCAGCTTACTGATCATGTGCGGCAGACCCAACTGCTCAATCGAGTGGATCTCGTAGGGGATCTGCCGGATCGCCATCGCCACGCAGCCGCGCTGCTTGTACACATTGCCACGGAAGCGCGACAGATTCTGGACACCGAACGAGAAGTCCAGCTCGTCGTCGGTCTCAAATCGCTTCTTCTGACTCTCCGTCAGAATCGAGTAGGAGAGGGCAAGGGTATCCTTGGGGGCCAGGGCGTCGGGAAACCCCGAGTTCACAAGATCGCCATCCACGCGCAGCTTGGGACGGTCTCCGACGGTCACGTGCAGGTCGGAAGCGCCCTTCTGAATCATCTCCTGAAGGAGAAGCCGAAGGGAGAGTTCGGGCGCAGGCTTCTTTGCGGGCGGTGCGCCGGTTCCAGGCTGGTCGGTCATGCGTTCGATACTCTCTTGAGCAAATTTTGAAGCGACCCCAAGCGGGCCGCGATTCAAGCGGGATCGTGAACGATCGCCTGGTATTGCCTAATGCTGCGCGGTTTCCTTGACGACCTGCTCAAGCGTAGTGATGCCGCGCTCGACCTTCTTGAGGCCGTCCATCCGCAGCGTCAACATGCCCTCATCAACGGCAATCTCACGCAATTCGTCGGTGCCCTTCTCTTCCATGATGGCTTTTCGAAGCACAGACGACATCGCCATCACTTCGTACAGTCCCTGCCGGCCCTTGTAGCCCGTGCCGCCGCACTTGTCACAGCCCTCACCCTTGTAGAAGGTGTGCTGGCCGGCCCAGTCAAGCGGGATCTTGGCGTACTCAAGCCACTCCTGTTCCGGCTTGTCCTCGACCTTGCAGTTCTCGCAGATGCGCCGAAGTAGTCGCTGGGCGGTCAGCAGGTTCAGAGCCGAGGCCACGTTGAAGGGCTCCAGCCCCATGTCGATCAGACGGGTGATCGTGGACGGACAGTCGTTGGTGTGCAATGTGGACAGCACCAGGTGACCGGTCAGGGCGGCCTTTACCGCGATACTGCCGGTGTCGAGGTCACGAATCTCACCAACCATGATGATGTTCGGGTCCTGACGAAGGAATGCCTTGAGCGCAGCGGCAAAGGTCATTCCGATTTCGGTCCGGACCAGAACCTGGTTGATGCCGTGGAGGTTGTACTCAACCGGGTCCTCGGCCGTCATGATGTTGGTGTCGATCGTGTTGATCTGTGACAGCGCCGAGTAGAGCGTAGTGGTCTTACCCGAACCGGTCGGTCCGGTAACCAGCACCATTCCATAGGGCTGGGCGATCGCCTGGAAGAAGTCCTTCTCGGCCTTGGGCTCGAAACCGAACTTGGACAGGTCGAAGGTCAGGTTGCCCTTGTCCAGGATTCGCATCACGATTTTTTCCCCGAAAATCACGGGGAGGGTCGAAACACGGAAGTCGACGACCTTCTTTTTCATGCGGAGCTTGATTCGTCCGTCCTGCGGAACTCGCCGTTCGGCAATGTTCAGGTCGGCAAGAATCTTCACACGAGAGGTCAGCGCCGCCCTCATCTTGAGGGGCGGCTTCATGACTTCCTGCAGCGCGCCATCGATCCGGTAGCGAACCCGGATTTCCTTTTCGAAGGGCTCGATGTGGATGTCGGACACGCCCTTGAGGACCGCGTCGGTCAGGAGTCCGTTGATGAACTTCACGACCGGGGCGTTGTTGACCTCGGCCTGAAGAGCGGCAACGGAAACATCTTCCTCCTCCTCCTCGACGAACTCCAGGTCCCCATCCTCGATGAAGTCCTCGAGCATGTTCGCCATCGCATCCTCTTCCTGCGGCCCGTAGTACTTCTCGAGATGCTTTCGGAGGGTGTACTCGCCGACGATCACCGGCTCAATGTCGAAGCGGGTGATGAACTTCAGGTCGTCGATGGCGCTCAGGTCGGTCGGGTTGACCATGGCGAGGGTGAGGGCTCGCCCGACTTTTCGCAGCGGGAGCAACAGATGCTTATGGGCCACGTCCGCCGGGACCAGCTTGATGATCTTGGGATCAACCTCGATCCGCTCCAGATCGACGGCATGCACGCGGTACTGCTTGGCGAGCATCTTGGTCAGCTCTTCTTCTGCAACGAAGCCGAGCTTTACAAGCGCATATCCAAGCCGCGTGGCGGACTCTTTGCCTTCTTTGAGTCCGTCCTTCAACTGCTCCTCGGTGATCAGTCCTTCGCGGACGAAGAGATCTCCGAGGCGATCCTGGGCGACATTAGTTGCCATCCGATCGCAATCCCTGGTTTTGGCACCTGTTAGAGCGGAAGCTCCGCTCTGCGCACAATACGCCGCTTCCCGTTGATCCAACAAGATGGACAGTGCGAGGAAGGGGTGTAGTCACTAGTGTGGTATATCGAAGGTTCGCGAGCCACCGAGAGCGGCGAGGCGCCGGATCCTGCGAGGCGCCACCACGAGGGATAGCAGCCCTATCCCGACTTGGGGCAACGACGCAGGGCCGGATGCATCGCCGGTCGAATGGCCGAGACACTTTTGATACACCACACTAACAATGTAGTGGGATGCATCGCGGCTTCGCGAGCGCCGCCTTAGCGGTCAGTCTCTGGCCACGCGGGCCGCCCAGGGTACGGAGATGAGCCACGGGCGCAGCCGCTCCAGCGTTGCGGGCCCCACGCCTGAAATCTCAAGAAGGTCCTCCGGCGTTCGGAAGGGGCCCGACGTGGTCCGGTGGCTGATCCACCGCTCCGCCAGGAACGGACCAATGCCGGGGAGACGTTGGAGAGCCTCGGCCGGAGCCAGATTCGGGTCGACGGCGTTCAGTGCGTGGGCAGTCGTGGAACCGGTGGCGGCTCCGGTCGGGCCAGCACCCCGGCCCGACGACGTCGCTCGTCTCCGGGCCGCCGCCGAGGAAGCGGTGACACTCCTGCCCCGAGTGACCACCAGGTGCGATCGCAGGCGCTCAAGAGTGGTCGGCCCGATGCCCGACACCCTGCCCAAGTCATCGACAGCCCCGAACGGTCGCTCTGCGCGGGCCGCAACGATTCGCTCGGCGGTCGAGGGACCGACGCCGGGGAGGCGATCCAGCTCGGTGGCCGAGGCGATGTTCAGATCCAGCCGCTCGTTGGGGCCGAGTGGAGTGGAGCGGCGGGCCTCGTCTTCTTCGACTTTGGTCGCCGAGTCCACGAGTTCGGAAAGCTCGACCGGTGAGCCGATCCCGCCCGAATCGACGCCGGTACGCGCCTGCCACCCCAGGCGGACGCCCCCGCTGACCAGGAGGATCAGGATCAGCGTGCGCACGGCTCTGACATCGTCATCCATGCCGGGAGGATGGCGAGAATGCCGGGGCGGAGGGATGTCAGTTCGGGCCGATCGCACCGCACGGATCCCGGGTCAGAACCCGGTAGGCCCGAACCGCCCCGCTTCCAGGAGGAACTGGCCGAAGATGCCGAGCTGGAACTGGGTGGATCCGCGGCGCTGTCCCACGAACGACTGGCGATCCGTCCAGCTTCCCTGAAGTCCGATCTCGAAGTCGTTGATCTCGGTGTCCAGTGTAATGCTGACCACGCGGCTGAGCTGGTCCACAAAGGCCACACACTCCTGGCTGGCCCGTGAGGAACGGCATTCGCGTTCAGAGGTGTAGCTCATGCCGAGCGTCATCTGCACCGGGCGGTCGAAGCGTTCGGCCACGCCCAGTGGTGGCAGGAAGGCCGATCGGATCTGGATTCCGTGGTTGGTCCGATCCCGTTCCGTCTGACCGGTGGGGTCGGAGCCGTCGCCGCGCTGTACGGTGCCGGCATAGCTGGTGACCATGCTTCCCACCCAGCCGATGGTGATGTCCCAGGGAACGGTCAGATCGGTCTGGTTCCGCGTCTGGGCCACCTGGCCGTACCGCGTTTCGCGCACGGTGCGCGTGATTCCGGACGACAGAGTCAGGCGCGTGACCACCGCCTCCCATTCATCCGGCAGATCGATCCCGGTCGCGCGGGCCCGGATCTCGGGCCAGGAGCGGGTCCGCACGGTCCGATTGGAGCGGGAGTCGACGGTCGACACCTCACCCTCGCCGTAGTAGACGTCGACCCCGAGCCCCGATGTCTCCATTCCGACCGACCAGCGGCGGTTGTTCCGATCCGTGAGGGTCGCGGCGGTATCGCCGTCGATCACCCGGAAGCCCTCCCGACCCAGCAGGCCGAACTGGAAGGCGATGTCCGGATCGACCAGGTCGCGATTGAAGCGCGAGAAGATGCCCTTCTGGAAATCGAGGCTTACCGGTCTGAGAATCGACAGCAGGTCGCTCAACGGGCCTGCCTGCCCCTGATCGGCGTTCGTCAGATCCCTGAGATCGAGCGCCACCCGTCCCTGGATATTGCGTTCGCCGCGCAGGGAGCGCTGCAGGGAGAGGATTGAATCGCCGTCAGAACCCAACTGTCGCTCAACGAACGCCGGGTTCCTCTGACCATCGTACCGCGTGGTCCAGGTTGCGCCGTGCTCCAACCAGCTCCAGATCCGAGGGCGATAGGTCACGCGGGTTCTCAGCACCCGATCCGTTTCCCAACCCACGTCCAGTCCCGCCACCCTGCTCCGCTCCTCTCTCAGGAGTGACTGGATCCGTGGGTCGGCGACCGCATCCTGGGGTGCCAGCAGATCGCGAGACGATAGAAAGGTCAGTTCGGCCATCAGTGACTCAAGCGGCCGCAGAACCAGTTCGGCCACGGTCTCGATCCCTTCTCGCGGCGCCGAGAGAGGGGCCACGAGCGAATCGACCGGTCCCTCGATGATTCGCTCAAATCGGAAAATTTTGTTGTCCTGATTCTGGTAGGACGCCCCCAGAGAGAAGCGCTCCGGAGACCATCTCAACTGGGCCCCGGTCACTGCTTCTTCGAGACCCCCCGGGAGCAGCACGCGGAGCACGGGCTCAAGGAAGTCGGGGATAAGATCAACCTCACGCGGTTCGAGGCGGCGGGAGTAGCCGAGACGCGCATCGAAGCCGTCGCTCTCCAGACGGGCCGACACCGAAGACGATCTGGAGCGATAGGTCGACAGGTTGGCGTCCAGGCCGTCCAGGAATGCTCCCAGAATCGGGTTGGCCGTGGGCGTCGCCTTGCGGAAGCCAAGAGACACGCGGGTTTGCCGATCTCCCGTCTCACGAAGACCATTCACGGGGAGGACGTCCGAGTTGTTCAGGAAGGCTGGATCCTGGTCGGACCGATCGTAGACCACCGACAGCGGCATCTCGATTCCCCACTCCGCCGGGGTCAGACGATCCAGGCGGGCAAGTGTGGAGACGGACAGCACACGATCGGTCTGGTAGGTGGGCCGTTCGTCCAGTTGCTGGAAGTCGGCCCCGCGCGAGGTGAGCGATACCCTGGTCTCGATCACATCCCCCGCCATTAGAGACACCTCCATCAGAGCCGCAACGCCGAAGTCTCCCACGCCCCGACCCAGTCGCAGTTCGTCGACCCAGACCTCGCCATCGAACGAGCGGTCGCTCTGATTCCAGATCCCCATCGAGAGTTCGCGCACATTGGCCAGGTCAGGCGCGCGGCCTCGGTCGCTCAGAACCACGGCGTAGGTGGAGTCCTTTGCCCAGATCGTGACGGGACCCTCGCCCGGGCCGGGAGGGCGCAGGACCAACGACTCCTCGGCACGTCTGCGCACCTCCAGGAACTCGTCGAAGTTGACCACCACCTCCGGAAGCCAGTCGCCAGCGCTGATGGGACCGGTGCCTGAACCCGCGCGCAGGTTGGTACGATACAGATAGAAGTTCTCGGGATCCGACCCGATCTTCAGGAAGAAGGTGACGTCCTCTTCGAGCCCCCAATCCCCCCCCCTGGGCACGACCCACAGCCGAGCCTCTCGATAGGCCAGGAAGTTCCGCGGGCGTTGCGGGAACCGGGAGTAGACCTCGCCTCGGTCCCCGGGCTGAAGCGACTCCACGCTGATCGCCAGGGCTCGCTCATTGAACTCGACTCCCTGACTGCCCAGGGCACTGGTCGGGTCGGCGAGTTCTTCCAGGACGCCGGGCGGAGAAGCGTAGCCGTCTGTGGTCAACTGCGAGACCGGACCCACTTCCAGTCGACCGGCAAAAGAGGTGGTGTCTCCGACCACTCCGGTCAGCACGCCGTCCTGTCCACGCTTGATCCAGCGCGAGCCGACGATTCTCATGCGGGCCAGGGTGATGTCGGTCGGTCGGTCACCTGTGACGGTCAGCCGGATCTGCTTGACTGCCCGCAGATCGGCTTCGGTCACGGGGCCATTCACTTCGACCCCGGCGCCACGGATCGGGATGCGGTAGAGCTGGAACCCGGTGCCGGTTTCGTCGGTCCGACGCACCAGGAAAGGCGAGCTGCCATCCAGACGGACCACGAAGCGCAGCGTGCGTTCGGTGGTGTCCAGGTTGCCGTCGCCATCCAGGTCTTCGGAATCGTTGCGGCCATTGCTGCGGGTGCAGTTGGCTTTTCCGTCGCCCAGACGATAGATGCGCCCCGGCTCGGACTCGCAGTCCTCGCCCCAGACGCCCTGCCGATCCAGAACATTCCCCCAGACCTGCCCCCGCCCCGGATCCGCTTCCTGATCCAGGATGCCCAAACCCCACGGCGTGCCGGTGTCCTTGATTCCCGTTGTGCTCCCGCCCGTGGCCTTGAACATGGCGTCCTCCGACACGACACCCAGGTCCAGCACGATCGCACCGGCGGCGCCCCCGGAGGCGTAGAACTCGATGAAGTCGCTCTTGGTCAGGTCGGTGCCCGACGGAGAGAGCGTTGACGTGATCGAACTCCAAGTTCGCCCCGAGAGCCCCGGCTGACGGTAGGTCAGGCGCAGGCCCGGTTCGCGGGTCCGGGTACCGGCCACCCTGATCTGCTGGTCGATCTCTTCGCGCGGCAGGAACCCCTCCTGAATGCCGATGCTGTCGCCTTCGGGCGAGGATACGATCCAGGTGTGCTGCCAGGTCATGTCGGCCAGGTCGGTCTCGTCGGTTCTGACCGGCAGAACCGCGTCGGCTCCGGCCCGATCGGTCGGCGCGCTTCCGCGGGTCCAGTCGTAGTCCAGGAGCGACAAGGGGCGGGCGTCCGAGGCGTCGAAGTCGTCAAGGAAGACGTCGCCCCGCAGGTTGGGATTGGGCAGCGATACCGCCAGTTCGCCTTCAAGTCGGAAGGTCGACTCGGCACCGGTCCGGAGCCCAGGCACCCGGGACAGCAACCCGTCGAGCCAGCGTACCGGGCGCTCGATGCGACCGCTCAGTCCACCCAGGGTGACGGCGGATGGCTCCAGTCCGAGCGTGGGGCGGCGCACCAGAGTCTTCTCGGCCTGGTAGAGTGCCACGAAGTCGAGCTGTCCCCGCTCCAGACTCCCGATCGTGGCGTTCAGTCCCAGCACCGAGGTCGGGGCATTTCGGAAGAACTGCTGCTGCTCCCAGACGGCGCGGACCGGGGCGTCGGGATCCGCTGCAAAGAGCGCTTCTGCGTTCAGCAGCGTCACCTGACCGACCTCATAGGAAATTTCGTAGTCGAGCCCACGGACCAGGGGACGCTGCCCCAGAAGGATGCGCTCGCTGCCGGGACGAATGCCGATCGCCCCCAGCGAGAACGAGGTAATCACCCCTTCACTGCGGACTTCGTATGGAATGGTCAGACGAAACAGGCCGCCATTGAGGCGCTCGAAGGGATCTTCGGCCGTGTAGATGCGTTTGTTGGCATCGTCCCCGAGCAGTGCCAGCGCGTCGCTCTCGGTCACACCCAGGGATGGCGACGCGGGCGGTTCGAGGAAGGGCTGAAGGGTGGGAAAGACGATGAACGTTCCCGAAACCACGGGCGGCTCAAACAGGTCATCCCCCGGTCGATACACATGGGCCTGGTCAATCCGGTCCAGGGGCGACTCGGCGTCCAGCCCCATCAGCTGAAGGAAAGTGACGTCGGTCCCGTTCGGTGCGCGTTTGAAGGTCCGGCCCGCGCTCAATTCACCCAGCGAAATCGTGACTTCCAGCGACCCGGGGTCCACATCGTTCGACCCCGAGATGCGGTAGACCTGATGCATCTCCCTTTCCCAGGTGGGACGACCCGGCTGGTGGTTGGCGTCCGAGGCCTTGAGCAGCTGCAGCTGCGGCCGCCGCCCCTGGTTGTAGACCTCTTCGGGGTTGTAGTCCCCGATGGTGTCCCCGGCGGCGGTGATGAAGGTCACGGCCAGCATCTCGTCCCGCGCCAACGGGTTTCTCAGCGCAATCCAGAGTCCGCTGGAGTGAACGAAATACTCCTGCCCCGGAATCAGCGGCCTGAACCAGCCAGATTCGGTGACCTGCGAAGTCCCTGAGCCCGCGACCGCGTCGGCCTGGATGTATCCCTCAACCTGTCGCTGAGCGGACCGGCTTGCGTCGAATCGATAGACCTGCACCGGCTCAATCCCGGGGACGACCAGGCTGGATGCGGCGCCGGCGTCCAGAGCAAGGACGTCGATGTGCGGGTAGTCCAGAATCCGGTCGGGATTGGTCAGAAAGAAGAACTGGCCGCGCGCATAGTCGGAGTCGTCCAGCGTAACCGTGTCCTGCTGGACGAAGCGGCGCTGGTTGCCGACGCCGGACAGGCGGAACTCCCGCGAGGTCAGGTCACCCCGCTGTTCCGCCCAGACCGTGTTGAACTCGACCGGACCCAGCTGCCCATCCAGCTGAAAGCCGAAGTTTCCGGCTGGAATGCCCCGCGTCAGGAATCGCGAGCGCGGCAGGTCGAAGTTCACGTCACCGATCTCGAAGTGCTGCACGATCTCGTCGTCGCGGCCGTCATAGACAACGGACAGCTTGTTGGTCGACCCGAATTCGCGAAGCTGATCGTAGTCCACATCGACCGCGATGCGATCCATGATCGTCCCCTGAATCTGGACCGCCAGGCTCACATCCGGTTGAAGCTGGGGGAAGAGTGACGGCTGACAGGATTCCTGGAACTGGTTGGTGCAGGGCCGGAACCGGGTCCAATCCCCATCCAGCTCCGCCCGCCCGCGCACGCGCATTCCCAGATCGGTGTACTGCCCGATCAGATCGCCGGTGTCGGAGCGACGCACCGTGGGCTCGTCAGCTGGGGGAAGGAAGGCCAGTCGGTCGGCAGGGGTGCTCAGCCTGCGGACCGATCCGAGGATCAGATCGCGGTTTGCCAAGCGCAGGAAGTCCTCGGGTGGCTCGCGAGGATCACGCAGCGGCGGTGGCCGGGTCGGCGGGAGACCCGTTCTCAGGTTAGGCAGCGGATCGACGGTGAAGCCTTCCACAACGATGGGTAGTTCGGCCAGCCCCAGTCGCAGCGTCGCACGCTCAGGCCGATCCGGCGATGCAGGTGGCGGATCGAACAGCCGGCGCTGGCCCAGTGCCGCCAGAAGCGTGTCCGGTCGCGCTGCCCCCTTCCCGGGGTCGGGTTCAGCCCCCCCACCCCGCCCTGATATCCCCACCTCGCCACCCGCCCCGCCGTCATTCTTGGAAGGCGCCAAAGGCAGTGTCAGTGCCAGAAGCAGGTAGAGGAGCCGCATCCTATGGGGATCGCTTGGCGGCGGGCTGTGTAGGAGTCACCGCTTGCACTACACGAGCCCTTGCAGTTGAGTGCCGCTCGGGCACGTACTTACCTTCCAGCCTTCGCACGAACGCCGGGACTGAATGGGCATCCTCACTCGACATCTGATCCGGGCCCACCTGGGTCCGTTTTTCTTTGCGCTCTCGGCATTGACCGGCCTTCTGTTTTTGAATGCCGTCGCCCAGCGCATGGAAGATCTGGCCGGAAAAGGGCTGGGGCTCGATGTGCTGCTCGACTTCCTGATGCTCTCGCTGCCGCACACGATCGCGCTGACCCTGCCCATGGCCGTGCTCGTCTCGGTGCTGTACGCCTTCAGCGAGATGACCGCGTCCAACGAAATAACCGCCATGAAAGCCGGCGGAGTCCCCCCCCACCGCATCCTGATTCCCATGCTGGGAATGGGCGTGCTGGCGGCAGCGACCATGCTCTACTTCAACGATCAGGTTCTTCCGGAGTCGAATCACCGGTTAAAGAACCTGATCTACGACATTGGCCGCAAGAGTCCAACTTTCTTTCTGACCGCGCAGGCGTGGACCAAGCTGGAGGTCGCGGACGGGACCAAGGTTTTTCAGGTGATGGCCGGCGTGGTCGACTACGAGACGAGCGAAATCCAGGACGTGCAGATCTGGGATCGCAACGACTCCCAGCATCCCACACTCATTCTGGCCGAGCGTGGGGAGATGCAATTCAACGCCAGCCGGACCGACTTGTACCTGACTCTGTACGACGGGGTCAGCCTGCAGTCCGACCGCGATCAGCCCGGTGGCTTTACCCGCAATCGATTCGAGAAGCAGTTCTTTCCTCTGCGAGGCGTTGGCAACGAACTCGAGCGCAATACGGCGAGTGAGCGGGGGGATCGGGAGATGTCCGTCTCGTTGCTCAGGGACGCCGTAGTCGGCCGGAAGGCCCAGATCGAAGGGTGGCGGGAGCTGAGTCTGCAGCGGTCGCAGGACGCGGTGCGTTCGGCTCTGGGAATGCCGGTCGAGGACTCAACGGCCCAGATGTCCATCGATTTGGTCTCGCAGCGGGTCCGCAGTGGTGCCCCCAGCGCGGCGCCCACCGGGTTCGACGAAGTGTTTCGCCGAGCCCAACTCGCCTCGGAGACTCATGCCGGGCAGATTCGGAGCGCCCGGCTGCAGATGTTCGCCTACAAGGCCGAGATCCATAAGAAATTCTCGCTGGCCTTTGCCTGCATCGTCTTCGTTCTGATTGGCGGTCCCCTGGCTATCCGATTTCCTCAGGGCGGATTGGGGCTGGTGATCGCCGCGTCGGCCGCAATTTTCGCGGTCTACTGGGTCGGTCTGATCACCGGTGAGGATCTCGCGGACAAGGGGCTGGCGCCGCCGTGGTTCATCATGTGGATTCCCAATGCGGTGTTCGGAACGATGGGGATCTGGCTGTTCAGCCGCATGGGTCGGGAAACCAGCACCATGCGCGGGGGCGGTCTGGATGAGCTCTGGTGGGGGCTGCGCGCACGCGTGAGCGGGCTCTTCAAAAAGAGGCGGACGGCCTGATGCGCCTTCTCGACCGCCTGATCGTTCGGTCCTTTCTGAAGATCTTTGTGGTGGCGGTGCTCGCGACCCCGTCGCTCTTCATCATCGGTGAGATCTCCGAGAAGCTCAACAACTACCTGGACGCCGGCCTGAGCATGCCTCAGATCGCGCTCGGCTTGCTCTTCAGAGTTCCGGAGTTCATCGCCTGGTCGTTTCCGATCGGCGGGCTGATCGCTGCGATATTTACCATCCACAGCATGACGGCCAATCACGAGATCGTGGCCGCCAAGGCAGGGGGCATCTCATTCCACCGGCTCATGCTCCCGATCCTGGTGATGGGTGTGCTGATCGGAGGCACGGGCCTCTACCTGGCCGAATTCGTGCCACAGGCCAATCGACGGGCGGCTGAGATCCTCAGCGGCGGGCAGCAGAACAACAGCCGGGAGTCCCGATACGATTTCGCCTTCCGTTCAGAAAGCGGACTCGACCTGTCGGTTCAGCGACTCTCCGTGAGCGAAAACCGCCTGGCAGGAGTCATTGCGGCCCAGGAACTCGACTCCGTTGTGATCCACATTGAAGCCGAGCGCGCGACGTACGAGGACGGCGTCTGGTGGCTGAACGCCGGATACCGACGCGAGGTTTTTGCTGACGGCGGGGAGCATTTCGCCCGCTTCGAACGACTTCGCATGCCCAAACTGACCGAGGTCCCCGAAGACTTCCTGGGCACCGCATCCGATCCCGACGAAATGACCCGCCCCGAGATCGAACGACAGGCCCGCATCGTGGGCCGGGCCGGTGGGAAGCAGGGGGATCTGCTGGTCAAGCTGGAGCAGCGCTATGCCATCCCGGTCGCCACCCTGGTGATCATTCTGTTTGGCGCACCGCTCGCGACCAGCAACAAACGCGGCGGGGCCGCCTGGGGGATCGGCGTGTCTCTGGCGAGCACGATTCTCTACCTGCTGCTGCTTCGGCTGAGTGGCGGGTTGGGGACAGCCGGACTCATCTCGCCGGTATGGGCGGCATGGACGCCCAACCTGCTCTTCTTCGTGAGCGGGTCGGTCTTGCTGGCGCGAGTGCGTACCTGACGGGTTGAGGGTGGGCTGATTGAGCTATTGGAACGCCCCTCAGATCGCCCCAGAATCCACTCCCCAAGGCGGGCGGGGGTTGCGGGGGGGGACGAAGAGCGTCGCGGCAGCCGATCTCGATTCGCGACCGCTCAGGCTGGGTTCAGCCCAACCCCGCCAGAAAACCGGCGTCGATCTCCCCTTCTCCGACAGCCTGCACCGGCCCCCGAAGGATCACATCGAGTTCAGCCGAGACCGTGACTCGCATCTCACCGCCCGGCATCGTCACCCGGATCTCTCCGGGAGGGACCTGTCCGGTGACCACTGCAGCCACCGCGACGGCACAGGAACTGGTGCCCGAAGCCGAGGTCGGGCCGACACCCCGTTCCCAGATCAGAATCTCGACCGTCGAACTGTCCACCACGCGGGCGAGTTGAACGTTCACGCCGTTGGCAAATGCCGGGTGCGTCGAGAGCGCTGCACCAATCCGGTGCATGTCGGCCTCGACAACGCGGTGGAACATCTGGGGCGAACCCCAGACGACGGCGTGGGGATTGCCCACCGATACCGGAGTGAGCAGGACGGACCCGCCATCTGACAGATCGAAGGCGGTCGCGCCGTCCAGACCCAGGTTTCGTGCTGAATCCACGGCCCCAGGATTCAGGGCGACCGCGCCCGGGCCGACCTCGGCGCGCCCCATTTCGACGCTGATGTCGTACAGGCCGAGCTGATCGACACTGTGCACCTGCATCCGGACCTCGTCGCCCCCGGTCACGATCCGGAACGGTGTCCCGCCGACGCGGCCGGTGCGATGCAGCCAGGAGCCCAGGATCCGAAGCCCGTTTCCGCTCCGTTCGAACTCCCCGCCATCAGGGTTGAACATTCGCAGAGCGAACGGCTCCGAGTCGGAGAGCAAAGTCACCAGCCCGTCGCTGCCGACGCCTTGGGTTCGATGGCAGACCGCTTCGACCGCGCCTTCCGACGCGACCCACTCTTCACCGGCCTCCATGACCAGGTAGTCATTTCCGAGTCCGTGCGCCCGATAGAACCGGGGCGAGAGGGTCGGACGGGTGGCGCTTTTGAATTCGTGAGTCATCGGGTTTTCACCCGGATCAGGCCTTCCTGAGCCACCGAGGCCACGACCTGGCCATCGCGGGAAAAGTACGTTCCCCGACTGAAGCCACGGCCACCCTCGGCAATTGGACTGTCCACCTCGTAGAGCAGCCATTCGTCGGCGCGGAACGGCCGGTGAAACCAGATCGAGTGATCCAGACTGGCGACCATCAGACTGGGATCCCTGAACGTCATCCCGTGGGGCCGCAGTGAGGTAACCAGCAAGCCGTAGTCTGAGGCGTAGGCCAGCACCGCCTGGTGGTTCAACGGATTGTCATCCAGTCGGCCCTGCGCTTTCACCCAGAGGCACCGGCGCGGCGGGCGAGGCTGGGCATCGAAGGGGTCCGAGGTATCGACGGGCCGGATGTCGAGGGGGCGGTCCTGGGTTAGCCTCATCCGCAGGTGCTCGGGGATCTCGTCTCGATGGGCGCGGATGGCCTCGAGTTCCGACACCAGCTCCTCCGGCGGTGGAACGTCCGGCATGGCCGCCTGGTGGCTCAGGCCCTCTTCTCGCCGCTGGAACGACGCCGACATGTTAAAGATTGCGTTGCCGTGCTGAATCGCCGTCACCCGGCGTGTGGCGAACGATCCACCGTCCCGGAGGCGATCCACGAAGTACACCACGGGTACACTCAGATCACCGGCCAGAATGAAGTAGCCGTGCATGGAGTGGACGGGCCGGTCAGCGTCGACGGTTCGCTGGGCGGCGACCAGCGCCTGGGCCAGCACCTGCCCGCCATAGATCATGCCGGTGCCGATATCCCGATTTCGTCCCCGGTAGATGTTGTGTTCGATGGATTCGAGATCGAGCAGACGGAGCAGATCGTCTACGTCGGAGCGGGGCTCGAGGCTCATGCTGGCAGATGTCGGGGCGGAAACGGATCGTACGTCTAGTTCGACTCCAAAGGTGGCGTCATTGGCCGGTGCCGTCACCCGGTGGAACCTCTGGCCTTGCACCGGTGTCGTGGAGCCTGCAGCCTTCCGACCACCTCCTTACCCCCACCTCAGGCAATCCAGATGGCTCGCACAACTCTGAATCTTCTGTCCGTCGCAGCGATTCTTGCGCTGGCCACACCGGCCGTCGCGCAGGACGTTCACCGGACCGACCTGCACGACTACCGCGTGGTGACCGTCGCCGACGGCCTGGTTAATCCCTGGGCGATCGCCTTCCTCACCGACGGCGACATCCTGATTACCGAGCGCCCCGGACGGCTGCGCCTGGTGCGCAACGGAAGCCTCCGGGCCGAGCCAATTGCTGGCGTGCCCGAAGTGTTCGCGCGAGGCCAGGGCGGCCTGCTCGACATCGTTCCGCACCCGGACTTCGCCAGCAACCGGCTGGTCTACATCACCTACTCCAAGCCGGTGGGCGACAACTCGACGACGACGCTGATTCGCGCGCGTTTCGAGAACGACCGTCTGAACGATGTGGAGGAGCTCTTCGAGGCCCAGACCCGCGGGTCGGGTCACTACGGTTCGCGCGTGGCCTTTGACGGAAACGGCTACCTGTTCATGTCGGTCGGCGAACGCCAGGTCCCCTCTCGGGGAGACCTCGAGGCGCACCCGGCTCAGGATCTGTCGAATCACCACGGTGTGATCGTGCGCCTGCACGACGATGGTCGCGTGCCATCCGACAATCCGTTCGTTGGCCAGGCGGGTGCACTGCCGGAGATCTGGAGCTACGGACACCGCAACCCACAGGGCTTGATCGTACACCCCGAGACGGGTGACGTCTGGGCCACCGAGCACGGTCCGCAGGGCGGCGACGAGTTCAACCTGATCGAGCCGGGCAACAACTACGGCTGGCCCGTGATCGGCTACGGAGTGAACTACGGAAGCGGCACCACGATCCACGAAGGAACCCGGCGCGAAGGGATGGAATCCCCGATTCACTTCTGGGTGCCGTCGATCGCTACATCGGGATTGATGATCTACACCGGCGACAAGTTCCCGGAATGGCAAGGAGACGTGTTCGTCGGCGGATTGGCCGGAGAGCGCATCGACCGGCTGGAATTGAACGGCCGTCACGTCGGCTTCGAAGAGACCGTGTTCTACGGATTCGGACGGGTGCGCGACGTGCGTCAGAGCCCCGACGGATACATCTACATCGCCATTGAGGACCGCGGCGGTGAGCCGACCCGTGTGGTTCGCCTGGAGCGGGCGAACTGATCGTCGACCGGCTCGTTTGGATCGAAGACAGAACGCCCCGCTGACCGAGGTCGGCGGGGCGTTCTTGTGTCTGCGCTGTTGGCGGGCCAGGATTGTCGGCGGTTCGGCCTCAAACGCTGACCTCGTGCGCCTCCCCCGCCCCGCGCGGAATCCGGATGCGGTCGATCATCCGCTGCACCTCGACGGGCGGTAGTGGTGTGAACCGGGCCACCGTGATCGCTACGACGAAGTTGACCACCATCCCCAACGCGCCGATCCCCTCGGGGCTGATTCCGAACCACCAGTTCGCAGCAATGTTGGCCTCGGGGTGCACGAACTTGAACCAGACGATGTAGGTCGCCGTAAAGAGGATCCCCGCGACCATTCCGGCGATCGCGCCTTCGCGGTTCATCCGCCTCGAAAAGATTCCCATCAGGATCACCGGGAAGAAGCTCGACGCCGCCAGACCAAAGGCGAACGCCACCACCTCGGCTACAAAACCCGGTGGGTTGATGCCCAGCACGCCCGCGATCACGACGGCCACACCTGCCGCTACCCGCGCCGCAAACAGCTCCCCGCGATCACTGATCTGCGGCATGAAGCCGCGCTTGAGCAGGTCATGGCTGACCGACGTTGACACCACCAGGAGAAGGCCGGCGGCGGTGGACAGGGCGGCCGCCAATCCGCCGGCTGCGACCAGCCCGATCACCCAGTCCGGCAGCCCCGCGATCTCGGGGTTGGCCAGAACCATGATGTCGTTGTCGATGGTCAGCTCATTGGCCACCGGCGCACCGGCCGCATCGACGCGGTTGGGTCCGGCGTACTGGATGATCCCGTCGCCGTTTACGTCGTCGAAGGCGACCAGGCCGGTCTCCTCCCAAGTGGTGAACCACTCGGGCACCTGGTCGTAGGGCTGCTCGGCCACGGAGCGGATCAGGTTGGTCCGGGCGAACACCGCGACCGCCGGGGCGACCGTGTAGAGCACGGCAATAAAGAGCAGCGCGTATCCGGCGCTGATCCGCGCGTCGCGCACCCGCGGGACGGTGTAGAACCGGATGATCACATGCGGCAGTCCGGCCGTCCCCACCATGAGGGCGGCGGTAATGAAGAAGACGTCGATGGTTGAGCGGGTCCCCGAGGTGTAGGGCGAAAAGCCCAGCTCGGCATGCAGACCATTCAGTCGGTCCAGCAGGTAGGTCCCTGATTCCAGATCCACGCCGCCAAAACCGATCTGGGGGAGGACGTGGCCCGTAATCATGATCGACAGGAAAATCGCGGGCACCAGGTAGGCGAAGATCAGCACGCAGTACTGAGCCACCTGGGTGTAGGTGATGCCTTTCATTCCACCCAGGACGGCGTAGAAGAAGACCACCCCCATCCCGATCATGACGCCGGTGCTGACGTCGACCTGGAGGAAGCGGGAAAAGACGATCCCGACGCCCCTCATCTGCCCAGCCACGTAGGTGAACGAAACGAAGATGGCGCAGACTACGGCCACCACACGCGCGACCTGCGAGTAGTACCGGTCGCCTACGAAATCCGGGACCGTGAACGCCCCGAACTTTCTCAGGTAGGGGGCCAGAAGCAGCGCCAGCAGAACGTACCCCCCGGTCCACCCCATCAGGTAAACCGACCCGTCGTAGCCGCGGAACGAGATCAGCCCGGCCATCGATAGGAACGAGGCGGCAGACATCCAGTCGGCCGCAGTCGCCATTCCGTTGGCCAGCGGAGAGACCCCACCTCCGGCGACATAGAAATCGCTGGTGGAGCGAGCGCGGGACCAGATGGCGACGCCGATGTAGAGTGCAAACGAGACCCCAACCAGCAGGAAGGTCCATGCCTGGACGTTCATTGGGGGTCCTCATCGACACCGAACTCTCGATCCAGCCGGTTCATTCGGAAGACGTAGAAGAAGATCAGCCCGACAAACACGTAGATCGAACCCTGCTGCGCGAACCAGAAGCCGACGGGAAAGCCGGTTCCGGGCAGCCGAAACTGATTCAGCCAGTCAGCCAGGATGATTCCCGCGCCATAGGACACGGCAAACCAGATGACCAGCAGGGTCAGTACCAGCCTGACATTGCGTCGCCAGTACTCAAGCGTCCTGGCCGTGTGATCGGACTCTGCGTTGGACTGGTTCAGGGAGTTCTCCATCGATCGGGGGCTTCCAGTTGGCGACAATCAGTCGGCCGACAGCTTCTAGCAAGCCGGGCGGGCTAAACGGCCTATCAGGGAATGATCAGCCGCGAGGCGGAAAAGTGGCAACGCCCGCGCCCGTGCCCTGCGGCTGGCCCCTTCCGACCACGCTGGCGGCAGCGCGCCGGATCCAGCGCGCTGCTCGGTACTTGGAACGGCGTCCCCGATCGTCTAAGTTGCCCCTTGTAAAGAGACGGGGCGATTTGCGGCGTATTGCGGCCCGCGTGGCAGGTAACTGTCAGGCAAACAAGCTAAAAAGTCCGGTTCTGGCGGTCGTCTCTTTTCAGCCAGAACCCTGTCACAGGATACGACGTGTCATTCCAGACGACTCCGCGAATTCAGGCCCTTCTCAAGGCGCTTCGCGAACGGGTTCTTGTTCTCGACGGCGCCATGGGCACCGTCATTCAGAGCTACGAACTGCAGGATGCCGACTACCGGGGCGATCGCTTTGCGGATCACCCTGTAGCCCTCGACGGCGCCAACGACCTCCTGACGCTCACTCGGCCCGATGTAATCCGGGAGATTCACGAGGCCTACCTCGAGGCCGGCGCCGACCTGATCGAGACCAACACCTTCAACGCGCAACGCGTGTCGCTGGCCGACTATGCCCTCGAAGAGCTGGCGCACGAGCTCAACTTCGAGTCAGCCCGCCTGGCACGTGAGGCGGCCGATGCTGTTGAGGCGCGCACCGGGAAACCACGCTGGGTGATCGGGATTCTGGGTCCGACCAACCGGACCACCTCCCTGTCCCCCGACGTCAACGATCCGGGGTTCCGGGCCATCAGCTTTTACGAGCTCGCCGAAGCGTATACCGAGCAGGCCGCCGGGCTGCTGGACGGTGGTGTTGATCTGTTGATGATCGAGACCGCCTTCGACACCCTGAACGCCAAGGCCGGCCTGTGGGCGGTTTCCAAGCTGCTGGAGGAGAGGCAGTTGGCGGTACCGGTCATGGTCTCGGGAACCATCACCGACAGGAGTGGACGGACGCTCACCGGACAGACCCCGGAGGCGTTCTACAATTCGGTCCGCCACGGTGTCGCAGCCGCATGGCCCAACGGTGTCGCCAACTGGACTGGCGACCTGGTCGGCGAGGGTGGAGACGCAGTGTGGAGCGGGCCGACGCCCCAGACGGGACTGTTCTCGGTTGGCCTCAACTGCGCCCTGGGACCGGATCTGCTGCGACCGCATCTTGAGGAAATCTCGGATGCCGCCGAGTGCTTCGTTACCTGTCATCCCAATGCGGGCCTGCCCAACGCCATGGGCGGCTACGACGAGACCCCGGCTCAGATGGCCGAGGCCGCCCGTGACTTTGCCGAAAACGGATTCGTCAACGTGATCGGCGGCTGTTGCGGCACCACGCCGGCCCACATCCGGGCGATGGCCGAGGCGGTCCGTGGGATCGCTCCTCGGGTGATTCGGGCGGCTGCTCCGCGCATGCGCCTGTCGGGGCTGGATCCCGTCTCGATCGACGACGACTCGCTCTTCGTCAATGTGGGCGAGCGCACCAACGTGACGGGCTCGACCCGCTTCCGTCGCCTGATTGCCGAGGACGACTACTCCACGGCGCTGGAAGTCGCACGCGATCAGTCCGAGGGTGGCGCGCAGATCCTTGACGTCAACATGGACGAGGGCCTGCTCGATTCGGTCGCCGCCATGCGTCGCTTTCTGAACCTGCTGGCGGCGGAACCCGACATCGCGCGGATTCCCGTCATGATCGATTCCTCCAAGTGGGAAGTGATCGAAGCCGGTCTGGCCTGTGTTCAGGGCAAGGGCGTGGTCAATTCGATCTCGCTCAAGGACGGCGAAGATTCGTTCCGCTTTCAGGCCCGCGAAGCTCGGCGCTACGGTGCGGCCGTGGTGGTCATGGCCTTCGACGAGACCGGGCAGGCCGACACGGTTGAGCGGCGCCTGGCGACGCTGACCCGTGCCTGGAACATTCTGGTCGACGAGCTCGGCTTCCCACGCGAAGACATCATCGTAGACCCGAACATCTTTGCCATCGCCACCGGGATCGAAGAACACAATCGCTACGCCATCGACTTCATTGAGGTGGCGCGTCAGCTGAAGGCCGCCCTCCCCGAGGTTCGGATCAGCGGCGGCCTGAGCAACCTGTCCTTCTCGTTCCGTGGTTCTCCCAAGATCCGCGAAGCCATGCACTCCGCCTTCCTGTACCACGCCATTCAGGAAGGAATGGACATGGCGATCGTGAACGCCGGCGCGCTCATGGTCTACGACGAGATCCCGGCGGACCTGCTCAAAGCGGTAGAGGACGTCCTCTTTGACCGCACGGAAGAGGCCACTGAAGTCCTGACCGCACTGGCCGAGAAGTACGCTGGCGGCGAGGCCAAGCGCGAAGATGATCTGGCCTGGCGCGAGGCCCCGGTCGAAAAGCGTCTGAGCCACGCCCTGGTCAAGGGTATGGATGCCTTCATCACCGAGGACACTGAAGAGGCTCGGCAGAAGGCCGTCCGGTCACTTGATGTGATCGAAGGCCCGCTGATGGATGGTATGAACGTGGTCGGGGACCTGTTCGGCTCCGGCAAGATGTTTCTGCCTCAGGTGGTCAAGAGTGCGCGAGTCATGAAGAAGGCCGTGGCGCATCTGCTCCCCTATCTGGAAGCCGAAGACGACGGGACTTCAGAAGGCGCAGGTACGATCCTGCTGGCGACCGTAAAGGGTGACGTTCACGACATCGGCAAGAACATCGTCGGCGTGGTACTGCAGTGTAATGGCTTCAAGGTGATCGACCTTGGCGTCATGGTCCCGGCGGACATCATCCTGGATCGGGCACGCGAGGAAGGCGTGGATGCGATCGGGCTCTCGGGCCTGATCACTCCGTCCCTGGATCAGATGGTCCACGCCGCAGCCGAGATGGAGCGGCTGGGCTTCGAGCTGCCCCTGCTGATCGGAGGCGCCACGACATCACCGACGCACACGGCGGTCAAGATCGCCCCGCGTTACCACGGCACCACGGCCTATGTGACCGATGCGTCTCGGGCCGTCGGCGCTCTGTCGCGCCTTCTGGACCGGGGCGGCCGTGAGGCCTATGGAGTGGAGCTGCGCCAAGAGCAGGACATCCTGCGCGAGCGGTTTGCCAGCAAGCGAGCGGCGACTCCGTTGCACGCCTTCGTCGACGCCTCGGCCAATCGTTTCCGGATCGACTGGTCCGAGTTCCAGCCAGAGGTTCCGAATCAACCGGGCGTTCATCTGATCGAAAAATATCCACTGGTAGAACTGCGCGACTACATCGACTGGACCCCGTTCTTCTCGGCATGGGAGATGGCCGGTAAGTACCCGGCCATCCTGTCGGACGATGTGGTGGGCGAGCAGGCGACGATTCTCTTCAACGAGGCCAATACCCTGCTGGATCGGATCATCGACGAAGACCTGCTGGAAGCTCGAGCGACCTGGGGCACCTGGAGAGCAACTTCAACCGGCGATGGAGTGATCCTGCTGGACGAGGCTGGCGCCGAACTGGAGCGGATCCCCTTCCTGCGGCAGCAGTTCCAGAAGAAGGGCGGACGCCCGAATCGCTCGCTGGCAGACTACGTCGCCCCTCAGGACGCAGGTGTTGAAGACTGGATGGGGGCCTTCGCCGTGACGGCGGGAATCGGGCTCGAAAAGTTGGTCGCCGAGTTCAACGCGCAGCACGACGACTACCATGCGATCATGGCACAGGCGCTGGCCGACCGATTGGTCGAAGCCATGGCTGAGCGCCTTCACGCACGCGTGCGCCAGGAGTTCTGGGGCTACGCAGCCGACGAGTCGCTGGCCAACAACGACCTGATCGGCGAGGCCTATCGCGGCATTCGCCCGGCCCCCGGCTACCCCGCCTGCCCCGACCACCCCGGCAAGCAGCGCATCTTCCGGCTGTTGAATGCCGAAGACATGGGGATGTCACTGACCGAATCGTGCGCCATGCTCCCCACGGCCTCGGTCGCCGGATGGTACTTCGCCAATCCCCAGGCCAAGTACTTCGGCGTAGGTCGAATCGGGCGGGATCAGGTCGAGGCTTACGCTGAAGCCGCAGGAATGTCGTTCGAGGAGACCGAGCGCTGGATGGCTCCCAACCTGGGTTACGATCCGGCGCCTGCGGGCGCCCCGGCCGGGAGTCCGTCATGAACCATGTGAACGGTGGAACGCTGCGGGATCTGCTCAAGGACGACCGCATCCACGTGATTGATGGCGCCATGGGGACGGTGCTGTATGACCGCGGCGTCTTTGTGAACATCTGCTACGACGCCCTCTCGCTGGAGCAGCCCGAACTGGTCGGGCAGATTCATCGGGACTACGTGGACGCCGGCGCCGAGATTCTGGAGACAAACACCTTTGGTGCCAATCCGGTGAAGCTGTCGGCGTACGGCCTGGAAGCGTGGACCGCCGAGATCAACCAGGCTGCCGCCCGACTGGCTCTTGAGGCAGCAGATGGCCGGGCTTTCGTGCTGGGCGCTATCGGACCGCTTGGCGTCCGTCTTGAGCCCTGGGGCCCGACCGCCGTGGATGAGGCGGCCGGATTTTTCTCCACCCAGATGACCGCGCTGCTTGATGCCGGCGTCCACGGGCTCATTCTGGAGACCTTTTCGGATGTCAACGAGCTCGAAACGGCCATCCGCACCGCCCGTGGGCTGACCGAGCTGCCGATCTTCGCTCAACTCACGGTCGGCGAGGGCGGCAGCACCGCATTCGGGACCGATGCCGCGGAAGGCGCCCGCCGCCTGCGCGACGCGGGTGCCGATGTGGTTGGGCTAAACTGCTCCGTGGGACCGGCGGCCATGCTGGACGCCATGGAGGCGATGGCGGACGCCGTCGACCTGCCGCTGGCGGCCCAACCCAACGCCGGACTGCCTCGCACCGTGGGAGACAGAAAGATCTACCTGGCTTCACCCGAGTACATGGCGCGGTATGCGCTTCGTCTTCACGAGGCCGGCGTCAGGTTCCTGGGTGGCTGCTGCGGGACGACTCCGGATCACACCCGGGTTCTGGCGGACACGGTCCGGGGTCTCCAGCCCAGGCACGACTCGCTGCGCACACCGTTCGTGACTACGCGGGAAGCTCCGCTCGAGCCTCCGCCGCTGGCCGCACGTTCCCGCTGGGGTGCGGCGATCTCGGCCGGATGGGCCACCTCGATCGAGGTGGTGCCTTCCGCCGGTTGGGACGCCACCGAGATGCTTGAGGCAGCGGCCCAGGCGGGCGAAGCCTGCGTCGACGCTGTCGGTATCGTGGACCGGCCGCGAGGGCGCTCCCGGATGGCGGCGCTTCCGGCCGCGGCGCTGATCGTGGCTCAGGGGGGCATTGAACCGCTCATGCATTACACCTGCCGCGACCGGAACATGATGGGAATGATTTCCGATCTGCTGGGGGCGGCCGGACTCGGGCTCCGCAATGTGCTTCTTGTCAGCGGGGACCCTCCCGTTCAGGGACCCTACCCCGATTCCACCTCGGTCTATGACATCGACAGCATTGGTCTGACCAACGTTGTCGCCGGCCTCAATCGCGGAATTGATCCCGGGGGTGCGCGGGTCGGCGCATCTACCGGGTTCGTCACGGCGGTCGCGGTGAATCCCTGTGCCGCCGATCACGAAGGCGAGCTTCGGCGCTTCCGCTACAAGGTCGAGGCTGGGGCCGACGTTGCCATCACCCAGCCCGTCTTCGAGCTGGAAACCCTGCAGCGCTTTCGCGAGGAAGCCGACGCTGCGGACTTCCCTCTGATTCTGGGTCTCTGGCCGTTCGCCTCTCTGCGCAACGCTGAATTCCTGGCCCACGAGGTACCGGGAGTGCACGTGCCCGACTCCGTGCTTCGACGCATGGCCCGCGCTCAGGAACAGGGCCGCGAGCACGCCCGCGAAGAGGGGATCGCAATTGCGGTTGAGGTGGCCTTGGAGCTGGGCCCACACGTCCAGGGCGTCCATGTGGGAACGCCGGGCGGTGACGTTGAGGCGGCTCTCGCCGTCCTCGCCGGACTGTCCCGGGCATGAGCACGGACACCCGCTCGTCACTGCGCCGGGCGCTCGACGGGCCCGAACCGCCGATCATGATCGAGTTGCGACCGCCTCGGGCGGATCTGACCTCTGCCCAGAGCATGGACGTGTGGATCGATCTGCACCATGCGCTGGGGCGGTTGATCGGAGATGGGCGCCACGTCTTTGTGACAGACAGCGCGGTTGGCCAGGCCGAAGAAGAAAATCTGGCTCATCTGATGGCGAATCTGCCAGAGGATCTTCCGCGCGATCTTCTGGTTCCGATCCTCACCTGCAAGCACACGCTGGACTACTGCACGCTCTACGCTCAACGGGCCCATGCGGCCGGCCTGCAGGCGCTCACCGTAGTCGGAGGCGATAAAGGGGTGGGCCACCCTCGCTGCATCCCCCACGCCTACATGCTCCGGCAACATCTGCGGAAATCGGCGCCGGCCCTGGATCTGGGGGGGTGGGCGAATCCTCATCGGCCCACCGAGGAGCAGGCAGACTTCCTGACGGCACCGGGCGTCACGGTGGACTTCTATCTGACCCAGATCGTCTCGCATCACGACGCGGACGGGATGGCCGCTCTGGTTCAGGAACTGGCCCTCCGGGGGGCCGACCTGGCCGGCGTGGCCGGAGTGTTTCTGTACCGGAGCCCCAACCGCGCGACGCTCGAGCGGTTGGGCAGGTACTTTCCGGTGCCGGTCGAGGCCATCACCCGGGAATTCGAATCGGGGGCCAGCGCCGAGGAAATCTGCGCTCGCTCGATCCGCGGGGCGCTGGACGCCGGCGCCAAGGGGGTCTACGTCAGCAATCTGGGGCTGAGTGGGGCCAAACGGCGCCTGGCTCGGGTGCTCGCCCACGTCTGAGCCTGAAGTGCGCGCCCCGCGCGACTCTCCGGACACCGCCAATCTCCCAAGTAAAAAAAGGGGCCGGCCTCACTCGAGACCGACCCCTGTTCAATCTTCTCCGACCTGAGCCGCCAGATACTGCCGATCAGTCTCCACCGAAGATGCAGCGGGCGGCAATGCTGTTGACCGCATTGTCCGTGTTGCACGACGCCTCGCTCGGCCGGTGAAGACGAATGGCGATCGTCTGGCCCGGACGGAGGGTCTGGCGCACAAGGACTTCGTTGACGTCCGGGAGCGGACGACCAACATCCTGTCGCCAGCCAATGACAACCTGCCGTTCGGCGCACGGCGCACGAAGCACAACGCTCGCGCTGGTCTCCATGAAGCCGATTTCAGGCCAGACGTCGAGCATGTTGCGGATCTTGGACTCCTCCAACCCCTGCTGATAGAAGGCGCGAATGGGGCGACCGGTCATGTTGGAGACGAGGGCGCGACAGTCACCCGTTCCGATGCTCGGCAGTTCCGCGATCTGATTCGGCGTAAGCTCGACACCCCGCGTCCCGCCTGCGCACGCACTGAGTGCACCGGCAGCAGCAAAAGCGAGAAGAGCTCGAGTGGAAAACGACACGTGTAGCCTCCAGTAAGTGATCCGGATCACGACAGTTCCTTATACGTTGTCAAGGTCCGATAGTTTCAGGAACAATATTGGTGGTTCCCGTCTTTGCGTCAGATCCCGACCATCTCCACGATCCGCTCAGCCGTGGTTGGAAGGTCAGCCGTAAGGTTCTCGTGGCCATCCGGCGTGACCAGAATGTCGTCCTCGATCCTGACCCCGATCCCTGAGAACGCCGTTTCCGCACCGCGATCGCGGAAGGAAAAGTAGAGACCGGGCTCGACGGTAAGGACCATTCCGGGTTCCAGTAGACGAGACCGATTGTTGACAGCATAGTCGCCCACGTCGTGTACGTCGAGTCCCAGCCAATGAGAGGTCTGATGCGGGTAGTAGGCCTTGAAGGCCTCAGACGCCACGATTTCCTCCGCGCTTCCCGCCAGGACGCCGAGATCCCGCAGCCCATCGGCCAGCACGTTCGAGGCCGCACGGTGCACATCTGCCACCGTGTTGCCTGGCCTGACCTGCTCGACCGCCGCCGCCCGGGCGGCCTCCACCACCTGATAGACCGCCAACTGCTCGGACGTGAACCGCCCGTCCACCGGAAACGTCCGGGTCACATCACCGCAGTACAGGTCCCAGGCGGCGCCAGCGTCGACCAGCACCAGGCTTCCCGTCTGGAGCACGTCGCGGTTCAGCACATAGTGCAGCGTGCAGGCGTTGATGCCGGAGCCGATGATCGATTCATAAGCGGGTCCGCTGGCACCGCTGCGCCGAAAGGCCGATTCAAGAATCGCCTCGAGCTCCCACTCGCCCACACCACTCCGGACGGCCGCCATCATTTCACGGAACCCAGCCGTGGTCAGGCTGGCGGCATGCCGAATGCGTTCAATCTCGAAGGCGTCCTTTCGCAGCCGGAGCTCGTCGAGAATCCCGCCCGGGTCAAGAACGCCGCGGGAGCCGCCTCCTTTCCGGGGCCCCTTGGAACGCCCACGCTCCAACGCCAGAAGGACCTGCCCCTGGAGTCCGCTCGATCCCGCCCCCATGCGGTAGTGAATCAGTCGGGCCGAATCGAGCAGCCCGGGGAGCATGTCGGGCAGGCGCCCGATGGGGACGGAGGTGTCGGCGCCCACCCACTCCCCCGCGACCTCTACCCCCATGCGGGGTCCGGTCCAGGTTTCGGCCTGAGGATCCCGGGGCCGAACAAAGAGCGTGGTCTCGACACCGCCAGCGCCGTCCCCTTTCAGAACGGCCACGGTCTCCGGTTCGGTAAGTCCCGTCGCCCAGAACAGGTCGGAATCCGGCCGGTATGGATGCTCGGTATCCCGCGACGCAGTACGGGCAGGCGCGGCCACCAATACCATGACGTCAGACCCCAAGGCCTCGGCAATGCGGCGGCGACGGTCCTGGTAGACGGACTTCGGAATTGGATCGAAAGCTGACATGGCGTGAGTGTACTCAAGTGTGGTGTATCGAAAGTTCGCGAGCCACCAGGTGTGGTGGGGCAGCGCTACCCCGACTCGGGGCAACGACGCAGGGCCGGATGCATCGGCGTTCGAATGGCCGAGATACTTTTGATACACCACACTAACAGTAGGCCGGCGACACCGCCCGTGGCCCGATGGCCACCGGGCGGATACTCTGACCCGGTCAACCGTGTTCTCTCGCTGACCCGCCGACACACATGTTCAATCTGCCCCGATTCGCGCCTCGCAGTCCTCTGCGGTTCCTGAGCCTCCTGGTCGCTCCATCCCTGCTGGCCTTCGTCGCCCCCCTCCAGGCTCAGGATGCACCTCCGGTGGACAGCGTTGCGCGACTGGAAGCGGTCCGGGTCGAGGTCCTCCGATCCCGGCTCCTCAGCGACGGGCCCTGGGCCATCTCGATTCGAACCGGGGCTGATCTTCGAAGCGACCGGTCGGCCGCCCTGCTTGGCGATGCCCTTCGCGCACTGCCCGGCCTGCAGGTTCAGAACCGCTACAACTACGCCGTCGGCGACCGGATCGCTGTCCGTGGATTCGGCGGCCGCGCACAGTTCGGCGTCCGAGGTGTCCGACTCCTGGTCGACGGGATCCCAGCCACCCTTCCTGACGGCCAGTCCTCCCTGGACCACCTGGACCCGTCTACTCTGAGTCGCGTCGAACTGCTCCGGGGACCCGGTGCCGCCTTTTACGGCAACTCGGCCGGCGCGGTCCTGGCGTTCGAGACCACCCTGCCCGAGGCCGGCGCACCTCTTTTGGTCCGGCTCCGTTCGGGGGGGGGCTCACACGGACTGGGTGAGGCTTCCGTCAACATCGGTGGTTCGCTTGCCCAGGGAAGCTGGAGTGCCACAGTCAGTCGCCTGACCTTCGACGGGTTCCGGGGCACCTCGGATGGAGGGACCTACGGCGCTGCTTCGCGCTGGACTTCGACCGGCCGCGCTCGACTGCCTCTGGCAGGCGGGACCCTGACCTTTGCGCTTTCAGGTCTGGATCTGGATGCCGAGAACCCGGGGTCACTGCCTGCCGACCGCCTCGACGACGAGACTCTGCCCGCTTGGGGCTTCAACGTCCTGCAAGGCACAGGCAAGCAGATCCGCCAGGGTCAGTTCGGCGCGGCCTGGGCCGGCGACCGAGTGGATCTGTCGGCCTGGGCGATTGATCGCGAGCTCACCAACCCCATCCCGAACACGGTGATCGGGCTGGATCGCGGGGTCATCGGCATGAGGGCTCAGCTCTCCGGAGGCGAGGGTGACCTCAGGTGGTCCGTGGCGGCGGACGCCGAGCGCCAGGGCGATCACCGGACCAATCACGACAACGAGCGGGGCGTCAAAGGGGATCTCACCCTGGAGCAGGACGAGACCGTGGTGGGCCTGGGCGCGGCGGCGCAGTTGGCGTGGAGCCGCGGGGCCCTGGAATTGAACGGTGCACTGCGGCTGGATCGCACGGCCTTCCGCGCGGACGACCAGTTCACGGCCCAGGGGGATCCGGACGACTCCGGCGACCGTTCGCTCAGCGCCCTGTCGCCCACACTCGGAGTGCAGTGGACAGGCTCCGAGCGCTGGTCCGTCTTCGGATCGATCGGAAGCTTTTTCGAGACCCCCACCACCACCGAACTGGTTAACCGACCGGACGGCAGTGGAGGCTTCAATCCGGACCTCGACCCCCGTCGCGGGTGGAACGCCGAGGTCGGCCTTCGATCCTACCTGATCGAGGGAGGCGACCTGGGCTTCTCCGCTGAGGTGGTCGCCTTTGGAGCCCGCATCCGCGACGAGCTGGTGCCCTTTGAAGTCGCCAACCAGCCCGGTCGGACGTTCTTCCGCAACGCCGGCGAGAGCCGACACTACGGTGTCGAGGCCGCGCTGCGCCTTGTGACCGCCTCGGGTGTCGATGGCGCCCTCGCCTGGACCCGGGTGAACGCTCGCTTCAACGAGGGTCCCGACAACTCAAGCACCGGCGACAACCGGGTTCCTGGAGTCGCCCCATCGCGAGTCGAAGCGAATCTGAACTGGGTACTGGATGGCTTCAACGTCGGATTGGACATGAGCCACAACGGGGAGATTCCGGTCGACGACGCGGGCCTGTTTACGTCCGAGGGATCCACCCTGCTCGACCTTCGATTCGGCTCAACGCTAGTCGTGGGCGACCAGCGGTTCTCACCCTGGATGACGATTCGCAACCTGACGGACGAACGATGGACCACGAGCGTGGTGGTCAACGCATTCGGCGGGCGATACTTCGAACCGGGACCCGGGCGGACCTTTGATGTGGGGATGAGCGTCCTGCTGTCCGGCGCCCGCTAGTCGATACAGTCCACTAATCTCGGGGCCGGATCTCACACAGCCCGGCTTCATCGACCAGCAGGAGTGCGTTAACTACGGGCCGCTGCCCGGCAGCATCGCTGGGCCGGCTCACCGTCCGTCCCGAAAGAACCATTACGGACGATCCTCCCCCGTCCAGGTTCAGCGCCTCACCGGCCCCGAGCGCCTGGAACAGATGCACCAGTTCGGGAAGGCTCATCCCCGTGGAGTACTCCCCCTGCCGGCCATCGATCACGGCCAGCCAGAGTTTGTCGGTCGTGGAATCGTAGCCTACCGCGGTCCGCGGGTGCCGCGAGGCAGCGAAGCTCGGATTGTCGGCGACACCCAGATCCCCAACCTGAGTCCCGGCATCCAGAAGTTCGGGGAACCCCCCGATCATCTGCACTCCGCCCAACTCAGCCGGCTCGACCGCCCATTGATTGGCCTCGATGCGCTCTCCGCCCTCGCGGCCATCGATGCCGGAGACCCCGATGAACGGCGCGGCGCGCCCTGAAAAGGCCAGGGCGGGCCTGCGCCGGCGCGTGCGCACGACACCCCCTGAAATTTCCGGCCCCAGTGGAAAGCCCTCAGGGGTGAAGAAATCACCATTCACTGCGGCGACCGATTGGCGAACGTGTCCTTCCACCAATTCGGTGACCGTCGCACGGCCGCCCGGGATCTCCGGATCCGAAGGAGCGGCGACAACTTCCAACCCCAGAGAGCACCGACCCAGATCCGCCTCGACCAGATGGATCGCCCACGGTCCTCTGGCCGACCACAGATAGCGGTACACGACGCCCGGTCCCAGGCGGTCCGAGCGGAGCGTGTCCGGTTGCAACCACTCCATGAGCGGAGCCGGCGGCGCATCGATCAGGGCAGTCGGCCGATCGGGCGCGGAGCAGCTGGCCGCAGCGGCCAGCAGGAGGAGTGAGACGGTGCGGATCATCTGATGGGGTTCTAGAAGCCTGTTGAAGAAGTGGGGTGAGCCGCGTTACGGGCGCCATGGGGCCCGATTCGAGGCGGATCGCCGAAGGCATAGCCGTCAGCTACGTCGAGGTGGTCCAACGAAGAAGATGCCCCCATGCCGCTGTAACCCAAAGGGCGAAGGGGGGTTCGGTGATCCATGCTGCGTCTCTCCTCCTCAACGTAGCTTTCGCTACGACTCGTCGTCGTTCCTGCCCTGAACACACCGAAGACCCCTTCGCGCGGCCGCACCCCACTTCTTCAACAGACTTCTCGGAGGATCAAAACTAGTTGACGCCTGCCCCCTCCACTACGAGGCAAACAGCTGGATGGTTGGTGGAGCCACACTCGGCCCGGCATATTGAGCCATGCGTCTATACAGCCTCGCACGATTCGTGCCCCTGTTTGCCCTCTTTGCCGCGGGACCCGTCGCCGCTCAGGCCGACGCCCTGCGGGTTGGGATTTCTCTGGGCGGGATCAGCACGATCGGGCTGATCCTGGAATACGAGGACGGCCAGGGTAGCACCGAACTCACCATCGGCACCTGGTCGTTCAGAGACCTCTCGACCTCGATCGTGCGCAAACAGCGCTTCGGAACCGCGCAGCTACGACCGGTCCTGGGCATTGGACTCTGGGCCATCATCGCCTTTCCGGCCGAGGGACGGACCGGGGCGGCGCTGGTCGTGCGAGCCCCGGTCGGCGCCGAGTGGGACATCGATTCCGGAGCCACCAACTTTCTTACGTTGGATCTCAACGTGAACCGCGCCATCTGGGTCCGTCGCACGGATGCGGAAGACGAGACGCCCCTGAACCGGCGCTTGGTCCCCCTGCCCGGCGTGTCCTATCGATGGCGGAACCGCTAGTCGACGCTCTCGGTGGCTCGGGAACTTTTGATACACCACACTAGTAGTCCTCGGCCGGATCCCAGCTTTCCTCGGACCAGAACTTCTCCTCCTCCTCGGCGATCTCTTCGAGATCCAGTGGCGGCGTCTCCTCCAGATAGAGATGCCCTTCTCTCAGGATCCGCTCTACGGCGTCGTCGTCGAGATTGGGCTCAACCCGCTGGATTTCGGCATGAAGCTGCCGGCGGCGAACCCACCAGCTCACCACCAGCCCGCCAGCCAGAAGGCCGGAAAAGAAGAGTACGATCAGCACTGCCGCCGAGGCCATTCGCTCAATCCATTGGGGTGTTGCCGACGTATTTGAGGCCACTCCCGGTGTTGAACAGGACCACCTCGTCGTCCGGACCCAGTGCGCCCCGGGTCAGCAGCTCCGCGGCGGCCGCGGCAACAGCCCCGCCCTCGGGGGCTCCGAAGATCCCCGTGTCCGCGCCCATATGACGAACCCAGGTCTCCATCGCCGAGTCCGTGACCGCCAGCACGCTCCCTCCTGACTTCCGGACGGCATCGAGGATCAGAAAGTCGCCTACCGCTCCCGGGACCCTGAGCCCGGAGGCATAGGTATAGGCCCCCTGCCACGTTTCCGCGGATGTGGCTCCAGCCTCGAACGCCCTCACCATTGGCGCACATCCAGTGGCCTGAACCGAGTACATCCGAGGCCGCTCCGAGCCGATCCACCCCAGCGCCTCCATCTCCTCGAAGGCTTTCCACATTCCGATCAGGCCGGTGCCGCCGCCCGTCGGGTAGACGATGGCGTCAGGGAGTCGGCGGCCGAGTTGCTCGAAGACCTCGTATCCCATAGTCTTCTTTCCCTCCACGCGATACGGCTCCTTCAACGTGGACAGGTCAAACCACCCTTCCCGCTCGACCCCCTCTCGAACCAGCCGTCCGCAATCGCTGATCAGCCCGTCCAGCAGTTGAAGGTCAGCACCCAGGGCCCGGATCTCGGCTAGGATCGTGGGGGGAGTGTCCGACGGGCAAACAACGTGCACCGGAATCCCTGCGGCCGCCCCATAGGCTGCCGCCGCCCCACCGGCGTTTCCCGCCGAGGGCAGCGCCAGGACGGTCGCCCCCAGCTCCTTCGCCCGTGACACCGCCATTCCCAGGCCGCGTGCCTTGAAACTCCCGGTCGGGTTCTGGCCTTCGTCCTTGACCCATACGCGGCCCACTCCGATCCGGTCGGCCATCCGGGGCGCGTCGATCAGCGGGGTGAAGCCCTCACCCAGATTGACGCGTGCGGCTGGATCCCGGACCGGGAGGACCTCGGCGTAACGCCACATGTCGGCCGAGCGCCCAACCAATGAAGCCGGCGTGAAGCCTTCACGAATCCCATCGAGGTCGTAGCGCGCAAAGAGGGGCTTTCCTGCTTCTGACAGCCCCTGAATCACCTCGCTCTCGTAACGCTTTCCAGTGGCAGTGCATTCCAGATGGGTGGCGCCGGGCATTCTCTGCATCGTGTTCCCTTTCAGTCAGATATCTGTTGTGAGATCAGCAACCTGCCTCCGGCCACCATCATCCCGATTCCCACAAGGACCAGGAGGGGTGAAGGAGTGGCTGAGGGGTCATTCGAAACGATTCCCGCCCCGGTCGCGACTGCAGCAAGAGTAAGCAACAGCGTGTTGTTCGCCAGATGCATCAGCATTCCCGTCCAGATGGATCCGGAAACCCATACGGCCCAAGCGATCACCGCTCCTGAAAACGCGGCAGGCAGAATGCGGAATCCGGTGGACGGCATCCAGTGCAACGCGCCAAAGGCCAGACTGCTCAGAGCGATGACCATCCACGCCGGCGCCCGTCCCCGAAAGGGGTTCAGAAGCAGTCCGCGGTAGACGACCTCCTCGCAGACGGCCGGTGTCACGGCGGCGGCGGCGACCAGCCCGATCCAGCCCAGTCCCGAGCGGGCTGTGAACTGCGCCTGCATGGCCTCGATCGTGGCCTCCGGTACCGTCATGAAGAAGGACTGCAGCCAGGCGACGACGCCATTCAGAGGCAGGGCGCCGAACATGAGCAGGATCCCCCCGGCCAGCGAGACCCCGCTGACCCGGCGAAAGCCCAGACTCGAAGCCACCGAGAAGCCCCCGAGGGCCAGCCCGGCCACGACAGGCACAAAAAGGAAGCCCCACTGCAGGACCGAACTGCCCGGGAGCCCGAAACCAGCCAGAAGAGGGCGCGCGCTCAGAAAGAGGATCACCGCTCCGAAGCCCAGAATCAGGGCGCGGGCGGGCGGCACGACGTCGGAATCAATCGGTCTGGACATGCCCGATTCTCGCGACTGTCCCACCTTGCCGACAGACCCCGGCCTCGCGACCGTTCGACCGGGGCGGAAGTGAGGCAACCCTGTATGGGCTAAAGCGTATCAGAACTAGCGTGTAGTGTGGCAGAAGTCCCGTGTCCGTACCGAGAGTGTTGGGAGGGGTGACTTGAGCGAAGCACAACTGATTCGAAAGGCGTGTCTGGGCGACGCCGGTGCGGTGCGTTCTCTGTATGAACGCTACTCACCGCGTGTGTATGCCGTGGTGCGCCGGATTGCCGGGGATGACGATCTGGCACAGGACTACGCTCAGGAGGCCTGGATTCGGGCGGTCAGAGCCCTCCCTACCTTCCGCGGGGACTCCCGTTTTTCAACCTGGCTGCACCGCATTGCCGTGAACTCGGCGCTGCAGGCGGTTCGGAAGGCCGAAACGCGGACCAAGCGCCAGGCGCCCATGCCGGAGTCGATTCCGGTCGCCCCCCAGATTGGGGATGTGCTGTTGGGGACCCGGCTCGAGAACGCGCTCGACGAGCTGCCAGATGGCATGCGGCAGGTTCTGATCCTCCACGATGTGGAGGGCTACACACATGATGAGATCGGAGAAGTACTGGGTGTGACTTCGGGGACGTCCAAGTCCCAGTTGTTCAAGGCCCGGGCCAAGATGAGAATCCTTCTCGCAGGCCTGGCACCCGGCAATTCGCAGGGAGAAGCAGCATGGAGCACCTGAACCTCGAGACGCTCGCGCGTCTGGTCGATGAGGCCCCCACCACCGAAGAACAGGCACATCTCGCCACGTGCGAAGAGTGCGTGATTGAGCTGGATGCCATGCGGGAGCAGAGCCTCTCCCTTGGCAGCCTGCCCGACGTTCGGCCACCCAAGGGCGACTGGGCCGTGCTCGAAGCCCGCATGGTCAGCGAAGGACTGGTGCGGGGTTCGCGCGGACTGTCCCGGATGGCCATGACCCCAGCCTGGATGAAGGCTGCGGCTGCGGCGGTGCTCTTTCTGGGTGGCACGGGGCTTGGCGTGCGGCTGGCGCAGTCGCCGGTGCTTGGTGGAAACGGCTACGCGTCCGCGGCCGGCGGACCGTTCTCTCTGGCCTCGAACACGGTCTCCAATGTGGACGAAGCGGCGGCAGCGGTCCGGCTGGCGGAGCGCCAGTACGTGGATGCGCTGATCCAGTACAACCAGCTCAGTGCCGACCAGGATCCGGCGTCCGTCGAGTACGGCTCCGACAGGCTCGCCGCCCTGGAGTACCTGGTCGTGGGCGCTCAGGCCGGGCTCGAGCAGGCGCCGGCAGATCCGTTCTTCAACGGTCTTCACGCCTCGCTGCTGGCCGAGCGTCAAAGTGCGCGACAAGCCACGCTTCGTCGTGCCAGTACGGGCAACGGCTGGTTCTGATCATGCGTCTCGGCCTTCTTCGTTCGGCTTCTGTTGTCGCCTTCGCCGCCCTTGTGGGTTTTATGGCGGCGGAGCCCGGGAGCGCGTCGGTTCCAGGGCGTTCGGAGTTGTCTGCGGAAATTCAGACGGCGGTAGTTCAGTCGGGCTCAACCCCACCCCAAGTGGTTTCGCGCGGATGGCTGGGTGCGAATTTCCGTGTCTACGAGGATGAGTCCCATAACGAGATCATTCTCGTGGCCGAGACGCTGCCAGACGGACCCGCTTTTATTGGCGGGATCCGCCAAGGGGACCATGTAGTTCGGGTCAATGGTGTTCCGGCGACCGGCGAGCTCTTTGCATCCGTGGCCTCCCGACTCGTCGCGGGTGATCCGATTGCCTTCACCATTCGTCGGGGTGCCTCCACGGTCGAGATCGCATTGCGAGCGGGAGAGCGTCCGGACGAGGCCACGCTCCGTCCGCGTCTGGTTCAGATCGAGCTCGATTCGGCTCAGGCGGGCTTTGAGACCCGACTCCGCTTGATCGAGCAGGCGCGGGGTGAGGGCGGTGTCTTTTTCAGCGCCCCCCACGTCCGCATGGTCGAGTCCGACGGTCAGATGCAGATCGTTACCGAACTCCAGGTGTCAGACGAGCCGGGTCGCTTTCAGATCCGGAGCGGCAACGGGCAGCCGGTCAGCTTTGAACTGCGCTTCCCCGACCCCGATGAAGCCCGTCCGCTGATGGCCTGGATTGAGGCCGATTCGCTGGCCGGGGCACGGGTCGGAGAGCGGGGTATTTGGGAGCGGCGGCTGCTGGAGCTGGTCACTCAGGTCAAGAACGTCCAGCGTTCCGGCTCTGGTGGGAATACTGCTCAGCGCAATCAGACTCTCGTCGAGCTGGAACGTTCTCTGCGTGAGACCGAGGCCCGGATCGGGGCCCCGAGGACCAGTCCCGGCAATTCTCTGACGCTGATCGAGCCGCTGGGCGACGACGTGCTGTTCACCTCCCGGCAGGGTGTGACCTTGGTGCCCCGCCCGCTGGCACCCTACGTCACAGGCCGGAACCGCGTTGCGGGCGCCGAACTGCGAGAGATGAATCGTGACCTGGCCGAATACTTCCAAGTCGACAGTGGTCTGCTGGTCACCGACGTCGCCGAAGGCAGTCCGGCCGAGACCGCCGGCCTTCTTTCAGGCGATGTGCTTCGTTCCGTCAACGGCACGGTCGTAGCGACCGTCGACCAGTTCCGTGAGATCATGTCCCGCCCGGTCTCCGGTCGGACGATTGACGTGATCCGCCGCGGCGCGACGGTCCGGCTGCAGCTCCGCTAGTGTGGCAGGGACGTCGCCGTTACTCGTGGCGAAGCGCCTCGATCGGGTGAAGCTTGGCAGCCCGCTGGGCCGGCCAGATCCCGAAGAAGAGCCCGATTCCCGCCGAGAACAAGAGCGCGGTAATCACGGCCTCGATCGCGACGACGGTCTCCCAGTCGGTGAAGCGCTGAACGGCCTCGGCCGCGCCATACCCAACCGCGATTCCGAACGCTCCACCCAGCGTGCACAGCACGAGAGCTTCGACGAGGAACTGGAGCAGGATCGCACGCCGAGTGGCTCCAAGGGCCTTGCGAATGCCGATCTCGCGAGTCCGCTCGGTCACACTCACCAGCATGATGTTCATGATGCCGATTCCGCCGACCAGCAGACTGATCCCGGCGATGCCAGCAAGCAGATAGGTGAAGGTCTTGCTGGTCTCGTTGAAGGTCGAGAGCAGGTCGGACGCATTCTGGATGCTGAAGTCGGCATCCGAGCCCGGACGAATCCGGTGCTCACGACGCATGATTCGGTCGATCTCACCGATAGCCGCATCATTCTGATCCGGCCCCGGCGTTGCCGTGTAGATCGAGCTCAACCGATCACGACCGCCGAACAGGCGATACATGGCGGTCGAAATCGGGACGTAGACGTTGTCGTCCGGACGCACCCAGGCGGCGGCGCCCTTTTCGGCCAGGATCCCGACGACCTCAAAGGACTGGCCACCGATCTGTACCGTCTTGCCAATCAACAGCTCCGGAGGCGTAGACAGCTTCTCGGGGAGGTTGTAACCCAGAATCGCCACACGTCGGCGTCCCTGGACCTCGCCTTCGTTAAAGCGGCGACCGAGGGTCAGTTCGTGGTTGTAGATGTCGAAGTACTCGGGCCACGTGCCCACGATCGAGTTGTTGGTGTTGTAGCGGCCGTACGAAATCTGCTGCCGCGACGAAACCTCCGGTGCGACCGTCAAATCAGGCGCCCCGATCCGCAGGGCCTGGGCATCCTCTACCGTGAGCTGCACGCCACCTTCCCGCGAGACACCTCCGAACATCGACTGCCCCGGGCGGATCGTCAGGACGTTGGTCCCCATCCGCTCGATCTGGCCTTCGATTTCGCGCTGCGAACCTTCACCCAGCGCCACCATCGCGATCACGGCAGACACACCGATAATGATCCCCAGGCAGGTCAGCACCGACCGGAGTGCGTTCGCCCGAATCGCCGCCAAGGCGACCGCGATAATCTCAAGAAAGCCGCTCATAGCCTATCTCCCGAACGGCGAGCCGCCGCCCCGACTGCGCATGCGATCAAGTGCCGCGGCCTGGTTAGCCATCAGCTGTGCCGCACCGATCACCGCCAGTTCTTCCGTGCCCTCGAGCCCGGACAGCACCTGACTGCGATCCCAGTCATTGAGGCCGAGCTGAACCATCTTCGGCTCCGGCGTGCCATTGACCATCACAAAGACAAAGGCAGGACGGCCCTGGACCTGAGTCGTCGCAGCTCCGCCAGCCTGGCCACGCCGTGCAGCCATCATGGTGCGGAGGGAGTCCTGAGAGATCTCGCCACGGGCCACGCGGGCCCGGAGAGAATCCATCTCCAGAGAAGCCGGAGCTGCTGCTCCTGCTCCACCGGCCGCCGCACGGTTCCCAGCTGCGGCGCCCTGTCCCGCAGCCCGGCCTGCGGCGGCGCCTGCGGCCCCACCAGCGCGGCCCGCGCCACCGGCCCCACGAGCTCCGGCGAACTGCGTCATGTCAATTGACTCCGTGTCCAGCCCGAGGGCCATCGCAGCAGCTAACAGGTCCTGAACCGCCACCACCGTGTTATTCGGGATGAGCATTACGTCGTTCGCCTGGTCGATCAGGATCTCGACCTCGGCATTCATTCCAGGCTTGAGCAGCCCATTCCGATTGTCCAGGGTCACGATCACCGGGAACATGGTCACATTTGACTGAACCACGGCCTGCGGCTCGATCTTCTGAACCACACCACGGAAGGTCTGGTCGGGGAAGGCTTCGACCGTGACGGTCGCGCTCATTCCGGCGGCCAACTGGCCCATGTCGGTCTCGTCGACCAGCGTACGGACCTGCATCTCGGAAAGCGCCGCCATGGTAAAGAGCGTGCTACCACCCGACACGCTGCCCGAGGCCGACTGAATCACGCCGCCCTCTTCAACATTCTTGACCAGGACCGTGGCAGCCAGCGGAGACCGGATGGTCACGTCCTGCATGCGCAGCTCGGCCAGTTCCTTGGTCGACTGCGAACGAATCAGCGTCGCCGAGGCGTTGGCGTAGTCCAGGCTGGTGCTCTCCATCTCCTGCTGAGTGATCACGCCGGCCGCGAACATGTCCCGAGCGCGAGACAGCTGAGCCTCCGAATTCTCGAAACGGGCCTGGGCAACCTGAAAGTCGGCCTCGGCCTGATTCAGATCGGTCCGAACGTCACGAGGGTCGATCTCGGCCAGGAGCGCACCGACCGCGACCTCGTCACCCACGTCCACATACAGTCGAAGGATCTCACCGGAGGCTTTCGACTTCACCTCGACGGTGCGTATCGGCTCGACGGTGCCAGTCGCTTCTGCAACAATCCGCAGATTGCCCTGGGTTACCTGAGCAGTGGTCCTCGAAGGAGCCTCAACCGCTTCCCCATTGGAGCAGGCGGCAATCCCTGCAGAGACCAGCAATGCGATCAGCTTCTTGTTCATCCGGCGACTCCAGTGTGCTCGTTTATAAAGTCTTTCTCAAGGGTGCCATCCCGCAGGTGAACCTGTCGCCTGGCGTACTCGGCGACGTCGCGCTCGTGCGTTACAACGACGATGGTCTGGCCCTGTTTATTGAGGCTGACAATCACCTCCATGATCTCTTCCGAAGTAGTCGAGTCGAGGTTACCCGTCGGCTCGTCGGCCAGAAGAAGCGCCGGTTCATTCACCAGAGCCCGTGCAATCGCGACACGCTGGCGCTGACCTCCGGAGATCTCCGGGGGCTTGTGACCCATCCGGTCCCCCAGTCCTACCAGTTCCAGCTTTTCGGCCGCGCGGCGGCGGCGTTCCTTTGCCGGCACCCCCGCATAAACCAGAGGAAGCTCGACGTTGTGAAGGCAGGTTGCCCGGGGCAGAAGATTGAACGTCTGGAAGACGAATCCGATGTCCCGATTGCGAACGTGTGCCAACTCGTCATCTGAGAGTTCCGACACCAGCGTTCCGTTAAGCCAATACTGTCCGGCCGTCGGTGTATCGAGACATCCGAGCACATTCATGAAGGTGGACTTGCCGCTTCCCGAAGGGCCCATGATGGCGACGAACTCCCCGCCCTGGATCAGCAGATCGATGCCTCGTACCGCCTTAACCGTTTCGACACCCAGCACATAGTGCTTTTCGATGCCGACGGTCTTGATGACTTCCTTACTCACAATGCCTCCCGGACACACACGTATCGATCAAATGAAGTTGGTTCGTTCAGTGGAAACCGGAGCACGCTCCGGGATGCGACAAACAGCCCCTTTCGGGTCCTCGCCTGGTGCAGTGACATCAAAGCGATGCAACCGGCCCTGCGCCTCGATGCATCAGGTGGCTCGCGAACTTTCGATACACCCCACCCGCCTCACTACAGCATTGCGCTTCGACTCAGGGGAAGCGGTTGCCGTTGTCCCCATCACGTTCGCGTTCGTCGTAGCTACTGGTCAGCGAGTCGTACTGATGGACCTGAACCGAGTCGAGCATCGACCGGATCGAGGCACGCGTCGAGTCGACGATGGCCCAGTAGCGCGGGTTGTAAGCACTACGGAATTCGCCCTGCAGACTCTTCATGCTGGTGCGGTGATGAGAGATCACCGAGTCGATCGCCGTCCGCTGTTCGTCCGACGGGCCGACCCTCTCCCACAGAGAAGTCCGACGGCGTGGCTCGCTCGCCTCGTCGCTGGTCGAATCGGAATCCCCAGCACTGACGACTTCGCCCGAAGGCTCTTCGGCCCCGAGGATGCTCTTGTAGGCCGCCCCGACGACTGCGCCGCTCGCAAAAACAACGATCAACAGCACCAGTGATACGAGACGGGTCCGGGAAACCTCACTCATCAGAAGATCTCCGAAGCAAAGATGGCACCACTGGCGCTCGGCACTACCTCGTCGCCGAGGACGTCCGGGATGGGCTGTCCATCAAGGCCCTCCATCAGAACCTCTTCGACGGCCATGAATCCCAACGGCGCTTCAGTGTCCGATACCGGACGGAGCAGAACGATGGCTGCAACGGCAGCCGCCACGGCGGCGGTCGGCAGAACCGTACGCGCCCACGAATGCATGATCTGAGAAACCGTCAGGTTGGCGACCACACGCCGCCGGCCGAGCTCGGCCAGGGCCTGCCCCATCACCGACCGGTGAAAGCGGGGCCAATACGTCTGATCGGTGTGACCTGGATCGAGCGTCGTCATCAGCTCTGACAGGCCCTCATCGCGGTCCGGCGTGAATTCGTTCGACATTTCTCTATTCCTTAAAAACCGGGACGTGCACGTCCCTGCGGGCACTGTTGACTTCGCCGAGCAGAGATCTCAGCGCCTTCCTTGCAAAGTGGAGGTGGGATCGGACGGTTCCCGACGGGATTTCCAGCCGCTCCGCAATCTCCCTGTGCTTCCAGCCTTCCAGATCGTGCAGGAGAACGATTTCCCGCTGTACCGGCGGGAGCGTCTCCAACGCTTCCTTCAACGCGCCTCGCAACTCCGAGACCTCAAGCACCCGATCCGGTCTGGGTTCGTTACTCGAAGCCGTCTCGGGCACCTGCGAGGTTTCCCTCAATCCTTCCCTTCTCAGCAGATTCCTGGACCGGTTCCGGACGATGGTCATCAACCATCCACCGAACTTGTCCGGATCCCTGCATTCATCAATCCGCTGAAGTGCAACCAGGAGAGACTCCTGTGCGGCATCTTCGGCATCTTCGTGACGACTGGTTACCGAGTAGGCGACCACGTAAGCCGAGCGCATATACCGACGTACGAGCGCGCTGAACGCGTGCTCATCTCCGGAGCGGGTCGCAAGGACCAACTCCTTGTCGGACATACCTTCGTGCTTCGTCATCTAGACACGGTTGCATTGATTGGTGTTGAGGGCCAGCCCCATGAGGCCAGCCCTCAACAAAACCCCATAGTCATCCCGGGGGTTCTCAGGCTGAAAAGCTCCGTTCCCCGGGATATGGACCGAGCTCAACGACCCCGTCGAATATCCACCCTCTGACGGTCTGTTCCTTCGCGCCGACCTACCGCGGCCGACTGCCTGATGCGGAAGCGTCCACCACGTCCAACGACGGGTGCCCGGGCTGCCTGCGGCGCCCTGATCCCGCGCTGACTACGAGCACCGGCGCGTGCCGATGAGGCGTCCCGTCCAGGCCCGGCCCGAGTCCGCTGAGCCGCGCCTGCCCGAACTCGGGCGGCGCCCTGTCGAAGGCGAGCCTCCTGTTCGGCGTCGAGCACGTCATCAACCTGTTGCCGAAGGGGCCCGATCGCCTCGCGCTGGCGCTCGGTGAGGGCGGTCATCCGGTCACGGATCTGATTCCGGGTCACGTCACCACCTCGGACATCCTCGCGAACGGCCTGCATCTCGGCCCGCAGTTCGTCCGAGAGCGCACGGGAACGGTCCCGAATCCCTCCGAGCGCGCTGACCTGGTCATCGGTAAGGTCGAGTCGTTCCCGCATGCGGATGGCGCCCCCCGCGATCATGGTGAGGTTGTCGGCGCGGACCGGACGGTCGGCCCGATCATCCGCTCGGCGACCGCCGTCTCTCGACTGCCCGCTCAGCGGCATCGAAGCCCCAATCAATCCCAAGGCTGCCAGTACCAGCAATCTATTCCTTTTCATCGTCGTCTCCTCGATTTAGACGCCCCGTCCACTCGGGGCGGTTTCATCAGGGAGATGCGACAGCAGGCCCGGGCGTTAAGTGGCGGGGGGGGCCACAACGCACAGGTTGAGATAGAAAAAAAAGGCGCCGCCCCCCGAAGGAGCGGCACCCAGTGTGGTGTGGCAGAAGTCCCGTGTCCGTACCGAGGGTGTCGCAGCGCTATGGCGAGAAGGAGCAACGACGCTGGTGCAGATGCTGCGACGCACGAATACAACGGGATTTTTGCCACACTACACTAGATTCAATACCTGCATCTGGTATCAGGCCGCGCCCTTCCAGCGACCGTACGGAAGGGTCCGGACCACCGGCTGCGAGTCCCCGCCGTAGATGAACGCTTCAATCCGCGGCGCAACGGGCAGCCCGTTGCGGCGATTCAGAATCACGATTCCCGGCAATTTGTCACAGGGGTTTTCCCCACCCTGGTTCCCCGACTTCCCGAAGTTGTTCATGTATCCCCCTGGGTCGACACGCGACCGTGACTTCAAACGTTTGTCCGTTAGGAGAGCACGGACCGTGCCAAGATCAGCGGGACTCGCGTTCGAGTTGAATCACGAGCATTGGCGCCATTCTTCAGTCGACGACACTCGCGTGCTTTACGTCGGGACAGACCGCCGTTGCACTTCGACACGACACGTGTGTAGCGGATCGACACACCCAGCGTCGGCTGTCACCGCCCCTGGCGCCCCGTCTGACGCGTGCTCTGAAAAATCTCGGTCCTGGCTTCGGGAGATCTGAACGGCACCGCCGCCTCGAAGGCCTCGACAAGCTCGAGTTCTGAAAGCTCATCGAGCGAGCGGCGCGGAATGAGGGCTTCCTTCGAAGGATCCTTGTCGTCCTCCTTTTGGAAGAGCACGAGGATCACCATCGCGGCTGCGTCGCCTGCCGCGCCTGCGAGGGCCGCGCCTGCCGTCTCGGCGACCCAGTCGACGCCGTCACACACGAAGGTGCGTCGGGAGGGCGGGGCCACCTCCTGGCCAGCACCGGAGTCGCCCAGGGCCTTCCGCACGGGGGTTGGCTTGGCATCTCCCTCCGGTCGTGCCGAGGGGGGTGGCCCAGGGGGTCGGTCAGAGTCATCCATCAGGCGAAGCTGAGTTGTTCTAGTGTGGTGTGTCAAAAGTGTCTCGGCCATTCGCGAACTCTTGCAACACCGCACTAGTACTTTCGTGCAAGCTGGCCTTTTGCTTATTGCCGCCAGCCCCCGGGGAGAGGAAGTTCCGTCCATGGTTGCCCTCCTCCCACTTCCGAGAGTCCGCACCGACGTCGTCTTTCGACGGGTCGGTGACGAATGGGTCCTGTTTGATCCGGTGGCTGACCAGCTCCACTCGATCAATCTGGTGGCCGCACTCGTCTGGCGCCTGCTAGCCGATGGCGACAGTCGGGGGGAAATCGAGCTGGCACTGGCCGAAGCCTTCGAGGAGCGGATGGCTGGGGACCCCCTGGCAGAGTCGATTGCGCAGTTTCGGGACGCGGGCCTGCTCGCGCCGGGGACATGAGTGCGGACGGGCTGAGCCGAGTCGCCTTTTCCCTTCGTCGTGACCACACGGTGCTGGTTGCTGTTCCGGAGGACCTCGAAGCGGCGCTCCTGTGTCTCTTTCCCGACGATCAGGTCGCCGTCCCGGACCTGGAGCCCGACCTGGTGCTGCGCCCCGAAGGTCCCCGACTGCAACTTCACGACCAGACCGGTCCTCTGGCGGATCCCGTGGATGGGCAGGGTGAAGGACTGGGCCAGGTGGAATTGATGTTGGCCGAATTCCTGATCAGCGGCGACCCGGACAGGCGAGTTCTGCACGCGGGTGGGGCGAACGTCGACGGACGGGCGATCCTTCTGTCCGGCCACGGCGGGAGTGGTAAATCAACCGTCACCGCCGCGATGGCCATGCTCGGGCTTCCTGTGTTCGGGGACGACGTGGTCCTGGTGGAACCGGAAACCGGCGTCGTGTCTCCCGTTCGGCGGCTGCTCAAGGTGATGGAAGGGCCCCGAGCCACGCTGGGTATTCCGCGTCAGGGTACACCGCTCGACGAACTCTGGCCTGAAGCGATCTACCTCAGACCCTCCGACCTGGGCTCAACCTGGGCGGAGCCGGCGGCGGTTCGACTGGTCGCCTTTCCCACCTGGTCCGGTGACCCTTCGGGCGAAGCGGCGCTCAGCCATCTTGGCGGTGGCGCCGTCATGCAGAAGCTCCTCTTTCAGCTGCTGCTCATAGAGCGCCACGGCATCGCGGAAGTCGAACTCATCGCCCAGCTGCTGGATGAGGCGATTACGGTGGAGATGACGTGGGGCGACGGCCGCTTGGCCGCGCAGGCCCTCCTCAGGCGGGCGTCGGGGCTGGAGCCACCGGCAAGCTGATGAGCCTACGGACGCCCGGAATCCTGTACGCCAGCCGCCGCGACTCTCCGTCGGTCAGGAAGGCCGCGTAACACGCGAGCATTGAGAACGGGAAGAGTCCCACACTCATCGCGATGAGGATGCTCAGGTGAAGGCCCAGGCCGAAGACGAGGGCCGCCCGGCGGGTCTTTGACACCGACACGAGCACTGGGAACAGGAACTCCCACCAGGCGGTCGACACGGTCAGTACGACGAAGCCGGCGCGGGGCATCCAATCCAACCATGCCGCTCCGAAGCGTGAGAAGGTGCTGGACGCGTATGCCAGATACAGGGCCGACCCGTCCCACCACGCCGCGCTGACCACTTTCCAGAACCCGGTCGTCATGTAGAGGATCATGATCTGGAGCTGGATCAGGCGAATGCTCCAGGCCGGCACGCCCGTTTCGGGCGCGTCTCCACGTTCGACGGCCCGGAGCCGATCGACGGAGAGCGGCTGAGTCCGGGGATCGAGCACGAGCCCCGTGAACGCCAGATACAGGCTGATCAGCCGAAAGATCTCATCGCCCCCATCCAGGAAGATCGGATCGCGGGCGAAGAACCAGAGGCCCAGGATCCACGACGCCAGGGGGACCCAACGCATCCAGCGACCCACCAAGAGCAGGCCGAGAACCGCGATCCAGGTCCCGATGAGTGCGAAGCTGACCCACATGCCGCCGCTTCCGTCGGGCAATAGGTACCGGAACGCCCACTCGGAGCTCCAGTACTGCGCAGCCTCAAGCGGAAAATACCCGGCATCCGAATACCAGTCCGGGACCAGACGCAGAGAACTGATGGCCAGAATCAAGCCCGTGAGCGCCACCCCGATGCGCACCAGGCCCAGCGACGTCCCCTCCCGATCCGCAAACCAGTAGCGGGTCCACGCGTTCCCATCTGAGTTCATTCGGGTCCACCCCGAAATGCGGCCCGGTGGGCGACCGGCAGACCGCGAGGGTCGAGCCCCGGGATGGACCACCAGGGGCGAGCCCGATTTTTGAACTCCCAGCAGTTGAACCCGCCGATCGTCTGGAAGTAAAAGTCATCGTCCCCGGGCGAGACCCATGGCGGGTGGATCCGGGACCAGAAGAGCCGGATCTCAACTCCATCCGGGCTTCGTCCCTCCGGATCGCTCAGGTGCCGGCAGAGCGCCGAGGCGTACCACCGCTGAAGAGACTCCCCTCGTCCGGTTTCGCCCAGATCAAGGGCAATGCGGTAGATACGCCCCCGGCCGAAGTGGGGGTAGGGATCGTTTTCGCCGCTGGGCATGGCGAGGGTGTCGGAGCTCCACCGGAAGCCGGGTTCGAACGCATCGGGCCGGGTCGGGAACCAGGCGACGATCTCTCCTCGCACGTTCCAGGCCGAGGGATCCGGAGCGAACAGCTTCCAGTTCTGACGGGTCCAGGTGGCGTTGAGCCAGGGCGTCGTGATCGGCGTCAGGTGGTAGATGATCGGCGCCATAATCCGGATGGCCGGATCTCTCAGACCCTCTGGCAGAACGTCGTAGCTCTCGCGATCCACCGGGAGCAGATAGACGCCGATCGCCAAGAAGTTGAAGCCGAACAACACCGAAAGGACGGCCCGGACCAGTCTGGTGTGGTGAACCCGCCCGGGGGCCCGATCGGCGGCGGGGTCCATCGACTAGTCTCCGCCTTTCCCACCGGGAGCTGGTCGCTGCCAAGGCGCGGCCGACGACGACCCGGGATTCCAGGGAGCCTGCCGGTCGGCAGCCTGGCCCTGAATCGTGAAGGGAGTGGTCTGCACCTGCTGCCCCGACGAGGAGAGCGAGCCGATCTTACCGCCGCCCTTGCCGCCGCCCTTGCCACCGCCCTGTGCCAGGGCGGCCAATCGACCGACGCTCAGCGTGGCCAAGGCCGGCGGGACGAACACCGCCGTCTTGGCGAGCCGCATCAGAAAGGCGCGGCGAGTTTCTTGAAGAGATCTTGACATGGCTCTTCAAACTAGGAATCACCACCCAACCCAACAACCCAAACGGATTAGACGGGGCTAGTTGCCAGTCGAGGAAGGCGGGGGTCGACTCCAGGGCGCGGCTCCTGACGTCCCCGGATTCCACGGCGCCTGACGGTCGGCCGTCTGACCCTGGGTACGGAAACCGGTGGTCTGCACCTGCTGCCCGGACGAGGACAACGACCCAATCGTGTTTCCAGCCCCGTTACCGGTATTCCCGTCCGTCCCTTTGCCACCGCCGCCTCCGCTGTTACCGCCGCTTCCCTGTGCCAGAGCGGCCAATCGATCGACGCTGAGCGTGGCGAGGGCAGGCGGCACGAACAGCGCGCTGCGCGCAAACAGCACCAGAAATTCACGACGGGTTTCGGCCTTGGAGATGGACATGATGGTAATATAACGTGCGCCCCCCCCAAACTCATCAATAATACTTTCGGACTACACGGCCGGGTCGCCAGATTCGCCGACCGCCTGGGTTCAGATCAATGTCACGTTATCAGAACATCTCCGACTACCAGCTCCGTTCCGAAGTGGCCCGATTCGCGCGAATCCTTCAGAAGATGGAGGAAGAGGGAGACATTCTGGACCGGACCGCCGACATCCTCACGCTGCTCGGCGAGCTACGTCAGATGGTCTTTGCGTGGGAGATCCGGGCCACCTGGGGCGGAGATGCGGACGAGACCCGGTTGCCGCCATTGGAGGAACGGGGTTACTTGGAGGCATCCGATGACGGTCCCCCAGACAGCGACTGACCAAGTGCCGTGCAACCGCCGCCCAGGATCCGAGCCAGCCAGGCATGAGTGACGCCCGTCGAGAGTACGTGCAGCTCCTGAGGCTGCAGGACTGCACCCGCAAGCAGCTGGCACAGGCGCGGGACGACCTCAAGTCTCCGGGGGTCGAGAAGCTCCTGAAGGACATCCGGAAGCGGACCGGTACTTCGCCCAAGTCGGGGCTGGCAGACATTGTCCGGTCAATTGAAGACGCTCTTCGTACCGTGCAGCTGGCCGAGTCCGAGGTTCACGCAGCGCTGCGCTCGGATGACGTGATCCTTGAAGTGGAGGGGATCGACAACCTGCCGGCTCAGCTTGCCCGCTTTCTGGCGGAACGGGATCAGCTTCCCGGATTCAGCTATCGCGTGGTTCAGGACGACACCCGGGGCTGGATGATCCTGTGGAAGGAATTCACCCCCGAAGGTGGCATTCGAGGCTACGGGCAGTTCTACGAACGCCCCTACGCTTGGCTGGAAGACTAGCGGGACTGAGGGCGTCAGACCCCGCTCGCCCCTCCCAGTGCCTCGACCGTGTCCTGGCCGTAGAACATCCCGATCCACTTCGCCTGCGTCGGGGTGACCCGCCGCACCGCCCAGACCAGATGCACGTAGTTGGGCTCGGAGGGAACGGTGAGCAATTTCAGCCCCGCCTCAGCCGGCAGCCGGCTCCCTTTTCGGTTGTTACAGGGGGAGCAGGCCGTGACCACGTTCTGCCAGTTGTTCTCTCCCCCTCGTGAAGTGGGCACCACGTGGTCGCGGGTGAGAAACTGCCGTCCCTTGAGCTGTGAGCGGTGCTTGCCGCAGTACATGCAACTGTAGTCGTCGCGGGCAAACAGGAAGGTGTTGGTCACCTGACGACGGAAGCGCCGGGGGACGCGAATGAAGCGCACCAGCCGGATAACGGTGGGCGCAGGAAGCGTGGTCGACTCGGAACGAAACCACCTCGTCTCGTCCGCTTCGACAATCTCGGCCTTCCCATCCAGAACCAGCCTGACCGCCCGGGTCGCCGGGACCATGGTCAGGGGTTCGTAGGATGCGTTGAGGGCCAGGCACGCCATATCAGCCTCTCCATCAGGGGTCCTCGAACGCCCCCAACATGTCAGAGGGATGGCGACATTCGCAATGGCCGATACATCCCAGCCGGCCTCCCCCTACAGCAGCGCCACGGGATCCCGATCAAGGGCGACACGAATGTCGCCGCCCCGGGGCTGGAACCCCTCCATGAAGGCGCGACAGATGGCGCCGAGAGGGGCGGAGTGCGCGGCTCGAAGCAGAAAGTGCCAACGCCACCGGGTGTGCAGGCGCTCGATGGGAGAGGGCGCGGGGCCGACGCGCTCCACGCCGGCTCCCGGATTCCGTGCGATCCACCGATCGATCCATTGCACCGCAGCGGTCGCCTGATCGGCAGCCAAATCCGAGTCGGGTGAACTCAGCACAACGTTGACCATGCGGACGTGCGGGGCGTACGAGGGATTGAGGCGCTCCTTGAGTTCACGCTCGGCAAAGCTTTCGTAGTCGTGCGTGCGAGCGGCCTCAAGCGCGTAGTGATCCGGCAGAAGCGTCTGGATCAGAACCTGGCCTCCAAGTGTGCCACGCCCGGCCCGGCCGGCCACCTGTGCGAGCAGCTGGAACGTCCGCTCACTGGCTCGAAAGTCAGGGAGGTGGATGCCGACATCCGCGTTGATCACGCCCACCAGGGTGACTCGGGGAAAGTCGAGCCCTTTGGCGATCATCTGCGTGCCAAGCAGGATGTCGACTTCGCCGCGCTCCACCCGCCCGAGAATTTCGTGGTGCGCCCACTTGCCCGTGGTCGTGTCGACGTCCATTCGCGCGACCCGGGCGGACGGGAAGGTGTTCATCACCACCCGTTCGACCTGCTCGGTGCCGAGGCCCCGGAAGTTCAGGTCGGCGGAACCGCATTGAGTACAGCGCTGGGGGGCAGGCTCTTCGAACCGGCAGTGGTGGCAGACCAGCCTGCCGGTGCCACGATGGTAAGTCAGCGAGATCGAGCAGTTCTCGCACAGCCGTACGTCGCCGCACTCGCGACACTGTACGAAGGAGGCGTAGCCGCGCCGGTTGAGCAGAAGAATGACCTGCTCCTGCTTCTGCAGCCGCAGAGTGACCGCTTCAATCAGTTGAGGAGACAGAATGGTGCCGGCTTCGGAGGCGCCCTCTTCCCCGCCCTTCAGCTTGGCCGCCTTCTGCGCCTTCCGAAGCTCACGGAGGTCGATCAGCTCAACGGGAGGCAGCTTGGCAGTCCCAACCCGTTTGGGCAGATGAAGCCGGGTGAACTTCCCCTTCTGGACGTTCGCCCAGCTCTCCAGCGAAGGTGTGGCGCTGCCGAGGACGCAGACGGCACCGGTCTGGCCGGCTCGCACGACCGCAAGATCGCGGGCGTTGTAGCGCGGGGCCTCGGACTGCTTGTAGGACCCGTCGTGCTCCTCGTCGACCACGATGGCGCCAATGTCGGCAATGGGAGCGAAGAGCGCGGAACGAGCCCCCACTGCCACGGTCTTTTCACCCCGCGCCAACTGCCGCCATGCGTCATAGCGCTCCCCATCGGAGAGGGCCGAGTGCAGCACGGCGATCCGGTCACCGAAGTGATCCCGGAAGCGGCGGACGGTCTGGGGAGTGAGCGAGATCTCGGGAACCAGAACGATGGCCCCCCGTCCCTGGGCGATCACATCGCGCAGAAGCTCGATGTAGACCCGCGTCTTTCCCGACCCGGTGATCCCATGCAGCAGAAAGGTCTGCGTCTTTCGTTCGGCGGCCGCCGTCTGGAGCGCCGCGACGGCCACTTCCTGATCGACGGTCAGCGGCGGCGGATCGCTGACATCGGAGGTGGGAGCGTCGGCAAATGGATCCCGAATGACTTCGCGATCGATCACTTGGACCAGACCTTTGTCCTCCAGTCCGGTGATCACCGAGCGCGAAAAGCCCTGGCCGGTAAGGTGGCCCAGGTCGGCGCTGCCGCCCGATGCCTCAAGCGTCTCGAAGGCCTCTCGCTGACGGGCGGCGCGGCCAAACGCCGACTCACGTACCTCCAGCGTAGGCAACTCCGCAACGATCTCGACGGCTCGCCGGTAGCGGACGGGCGGGGGCGGGGGAGGGATGGTCTCGTGCCTGAGCGCCCCGGCCGCCTGCAAAAAGCGGATCTCCGGCCAGATCGAGCCCATCGCCAGCGACTTTCGAAGCGTGGCGACGCGGACGCCGTCCGGATGCTCTTCGAGAATGTCGGCCAGTCGGGCGGCGCGTGGAGTCGATCCTTCCGGCGTGGGACCGGTCCGCGTGATCACATCCCGGGATACGTCAGACAGAACGGCGGGCTGGGTGGCGGCGATGACCACACCGAGTGGCGAGACGTAGTAGTCCGCCATCCACTCGCAGAGCGCCAGCAGGTCCAGGGGGAGCGAGGGCGCGTCCTCGACCACATCCAGAATCGGGCGGATCTTTTTGAGGGTTTCCCCTCCACCATGTCCCACGACCCAGCCAATCCTGGCCTTGTCGCGGAAAGGAACCAGCACGCGGGTCCCGATCTCGGGAACGGGCCCGGTCACCTCGTAGGTGAAGGTGTGATAGACCGGAAGCGGCAGCGCGACCGAGACGGTCGGCCGACGCGCTGATCGTTCCCCTGCGGGAAGGGCAGTTCCGGCGCCTCGGCGCCGGCCGGTCACACGTCGTAGAGGAAGAGGTCCACCTGGGGAACGGTAGGCGTCACTTCGGGGCCGTCCTTACCAAAGTGCACGTTGATCTCGGAACGCATCCCGACATCGCCGGGCAGGTAGATGCCCGGCTCGATCGAAAAGCCGACACCTGGCACCAGAATCCGGTCATCCCGGGTCTCGAGATTGTCCAGATTCGGGCCACTGCCATGGAGTTTGCGATCCATGGAATGCCCGGTCCGGTGAATGAAGCTGGCACCGTAGCCGGCATCATCGATGATCTTGCGGCAGACGTCGTCGACCTCGAATCCGCGGACTTCGGCGCCGACCGATGCCCGCTCGGTCAGGAGCGCCACGCCGGCGTCGCGACTGTCGCGGACCGTCTCCCATATCTGCTTGAGGCGATCATCGACGCTCGGCGCCAGTACGCCCATCCAGGTCTGATCAGCAAAGACCTTGTCTTCGGCAGACCGGCCCCAGAGGTCGATCAGCAGGACCTGACCGGCCGAGATGATTTCGCCCTCGCCAGCCGGGGCATAGTGCGGATCGGCCGCACCGGCGCCGACCGCTACGTGGGTGTCCGCGTCGATGGGCACACCATTCTGGGTCATCTGCTCCAGTATCCAGCGCGTCAACGAGCCTTCGGTGTGCGGTGATCCATCGCGGATGGCCCGGACGGCCTCTTCAAATCCGCCCTTGGCCACGGCTGCAATCGTCTCTCCAGTGACGCGGTGGTCCAGAAGCTGAGCCCGACTCCAGGCCGAAAAGAACAGACTGACCAGGTCACCCGAGGAGACCGGATCACAGCCTGCAGACCGCAGCAGCTCAATCGTACCGGCCGGCACCAGATCCACGGTGGGCACCGCGGCTCCCGGCGACGTTTCGACGGCCACACGGCCCGTGCC